>JAAETI010000604.1 GCA_024228555.1 bacterium
CACCGAAACGACCACCTCTGTGCAGGTCACGGCAGACTCCGTATCCGAGGAGGAAGCGAATGCACCGCAGACCGGGACCACAACATTCCAAGCCGAGGTATGGGCCGACAACTGGTTCGCCCTCTACGTCAACGGTGCCCTGATCGGCGAGGACTCGGTCCCGATCACCACCGAGCGATCCTTCAACAGCGAGAGCTTCACCTTCGAAGCCACCTATCCGCTCACGATCGCCATCGAAGCCAAAGACTTCAAGGAGGACGACAGCGGCCTCGAGTACATCGGCGAGGGCAAACAGCAAATGGGCGACGGCGGCATCATCGCCCAAATCACCGACAACACGACCGGCGAGATCGTCGCCGCTACCGACGGTGCCTGGTCGACGCTGATAATCCACCGGGCACCCCTCAACCCCGAATGCGAGAAGGCCGACAACCCCATCGCCGCCTGCGAATCTGAGATCATCGATGCTCCCTCCGACTGGACTTCGGTCGGCTTCGATGCCAGCGGCTGGGACACGGCCACGGTATGGAGTGAGGCGGCCGTCTCCCCGAAAGACGGCTACAACCAGATCAGCTGGGACCCGGCGGCTGAACTGATCTGGGGATCAGACCTGGAGATCGACAACACCATCCTCCTCCGCTCGTCAGTCACAGGCGTCACCACGGGGTCGGCCGAGGAGGATGAAGCGCTGGACAGCGGCGACCAACGAGACGACCTCACTGACGGGAGCCTGGCAATCACGAGCGCCGCGATCGTCGACGGCGCGCTGCTTCCGGCGTTTGCATGCGAACCCAAAGACGGCGGCGTCGAGGCTTCCATCCCACTCGCCTGGAGCGACGTTCCGGCCGAGACCGGCTCGCTCGCGATCACGATGCACCACTTCCCCAATCCGGACGACACAACGAATGCCAACTCGTACCTCGCACTGTGGGACATCGACCCATCGGTGAGCGGAATCGCCCACGGTGCTGCCAGTGACGGCCAATGGTTCCAAGGCTCGAACAAAGACGGAACGGCAATCTCCTACACATCACCATGTTCCCCCAACGGCAACGGCACCCACCAATACACCATCACCCTCTACGCCCTAAGCGACACGCCACCCACACTCCCCAAGCAGAGCAGCATCGCCATCGACTGGGCAGCGCTCGTCGAATCACTCGAATCGGTAACCATCATCGACTCGGCGACCCTCACATTCAGCGCCTAACAAAGACCGTTGGCAACCGACGGTCGGCTCTGGAGATCCTCAGCCACTTCCCGCGGGCTGAATAGCCCGACACAGGTACGTACCTCCGGCTGCGCACTTCCGTTATCGGCTGCCCCGGCTCAAGATCTGACTGCCTGGCCGACCATGTCATCTGGTCAAGTCGTCGACTTCATCGGCTCGTTCCTCGGTCGGCGAATTGTCGCCGCCCGCCTCCGGCCGGAACCACCCTCTGACGAGCTCGGCTCGGATTGTCTTGTATCGCGGGTCCTCGGGCCCCCTCTTCTTGGGATCGTGGAAATAGTCGGTATGACCGATAGCAATCGGCAAAGGCTCGGTACTCTGCACAGCGTCCAACGTTGCCACGGCCGGGTCCATCTGAAGGATGTCCATCTTCACTCTGATGCAGAGCGAATCATCCCCGACCTCGATGCATTGCGTGCCCTCGAGGTCGTCCTCGCCGTATTTGTCACACCACGGGCCAAACCCGTATCCCCCGGTCCAGTCGGTGAGGCGCCACAGGTTGCGCCAACGGATGTCCTCAATGCCATCGTCGTACAGCAGCCGGGCGATCGCCCTCATCTGCTGTGCGGAGAAGTACTCGGGGTATGCCTGGCTGACAAGCGATCCAACCGGGTTGCCGTAGGTCAAGAGGGCCACTCGCTTGCGGTTCTTGTCCGGTATCAGCATCAACGCAGCGAGGGTCACCATCACTCCACCGCTGTGCGCCGTGAGCAGAAGGCGTCTCTGCTCGTCGTCATCGATATCGTCGGTCAGTGTCTTCACTCGCTGCGCAAGTTCCGGGACTGCACGGACTCCGTAGCTGGGAATGGCAAAGGGGTGATACGACCGTGGCCAGTACGTGATCACGTCCCACATTCCACCCGTCGAGGCCTGCGCCGCTGGTGAGCGAGACCGTTGGATCATTGCGGCCATACCTAGGAATGCGAACGTAATGGCAAGGGTCGCTGCGGTCAGGAGCCAACCGACGTCGGTGAGCACCCACTGATGGACGTCGTTGATACCTTCTGAATTCCGGACCCATGCGTCGAAGAGCATCACGGTCGAGGCAGTCACCAAGATCGCAGGGATCGACAGAAGGTACGGCAGCCGGGTGTTGCGGGGCGACTTTCGCAGCTCCTTGTTTCCCGACTTCACCCAATGCTTCCGTTCCTGGTAGCTGCGGGGCAGGAACGCGGTCCTGGCTGCGGTGCGCAGGTCGTTGAGCACCGGGTAGGGCGGCCCATTGCTCTGGTCCTCGCCGCTGGTCACACGGAGCACTGCAGCGCGGTTGTGGCGAAGGCGCCAAACAACGATGACGTACACCGAACCGAAACCCACCAACAAGAGGCAGATCGCCGCGAGAAACCACACGGCAAGCATGTCGTGGATCGGCCTGGTGACGATGACCGGTTCGGCGAGGAAACGGGCCACCTCAGCTTCCTGCGCAGCAGCCTCCGCCAAATACGGCAATTCAGCTAGCGAGTCGACACGAGGAACGGTTGTTGTTGTGGTTGCTGTGGTTGTTGTGGTCGTTGCGGTCGAGTCGACCACCGCGGGCGATGTAGTTGCTGTGGCTATGAGCTGCCCCGGTGAAGAGAAGGCGTCGAGACCCTCGTCGTCGAGAAGGCTGCACACGTCGTAGCCCTTGCCGTATGCGCCTGCGAGGTCGGGGGTAGTGGATGTGGCTGCGCGGCAGCCGTCCTGGGTAACACCGATTCGATCCAGGATCTCCTCCGGACGGTCGCCGAGCCACTCCGCCATCCACAGCGCCCCTCCAATTGCCATCATCACGACGAGAACCAAGGCGGTCATGCTTGCGCTGTAGGGACCCCAGCCCTTCAGCAACCGCCGCTCATCAACCCTGGTCTTAGGTCCCTTCCTGCTGCTGAGCCGATGGAAGATAAGCCCCACCGATCCCAGCAGCAGTACGGTCGCGTTTACATAGGTCAGCGTCCGCATGAAGTCCGTTGCGACCGTGGCGTTGCTCTCCATCACGGTGGCGGCCGCATCCACCTGGACTGTGTCCAACGCTCCATCAAACGCCATCGGAAGGGCGTCGCTGCCGGCGACGGCGGTCGCGGTGGCAATCACTATGAAGTAGATGAGGGCGATGACGACAACCCTGACGGCATGGACGGTCACGTCGACCCGCCGTTCGCCCAAATCGTTCGGTTCACGCTTCGGCCCGTACAGAACCGCTGCGGCGACAACCAGGTAGATCGCGATCCCAATACGGCCGAGAAGATCGAACGGTACTTGGGGATCCAGGGACGAGGCGGCGAAGGCGAGCGCGGCACCGAGCAATGCCACGGCCGCGGCGGCGTGGTATCTGGCCCAGCCGCGTACTTCACGATCCTGGAACCAGATATCCGGCACGAGGCCGATCGTCTTCGCCGACTCAACGTCGGCAGGTGAAGGCGCAGCGTTGACGCCGGTTGCGTCCTCCGCACCGGGCCTGAAGTACTCGTTCCACTGTCCGGCCATCCTGTCAAGGTCCTCGGGTGGGCGGTCGAATCGCTCGTAGCGATCCCGGCTACGACGACCGGCAAACCACCAGAGAAGCCCAAGCAGCACCAGCGGGATCACAAGCGTGATGACCATGCGCGGACCCGCTCCGTCAAACCAATCGAGCGGTTTGAGCCATATCTGCCTGTCGACACATGCCTTCTGCGACCCGCACTGAAGCGCAATGATGTCGATGGCGAGCGCTCCCACCCAAGCGACAAGACTCGTGGTGACTCCGAGTCCGAAGAGTCGCACCCACCGGCGGGCCCACTTGTCCTTGTCTATGACCATCCACCCGGCGATGTTCATCAGCGTGAACGGCAGCAAGACGAACCAGAAGGCTCGCCAACCGCCACCGGTGTTGAAGCCTCCCCAGTCGTACGCTTCCAGATCGGCGCGATCGTTGAGAGCACCTTGGTCGCTCACCGGTGGGGCGCTGGGATCCTCTGGCCTCGAGGCGTTGCGGGGCCGGTAGAAGCCAGCAAGTTCATCACCCGTTGCACGAACCGGATCTGAGTCGTCGATCACTTCGATCATGGGTGTGTTGCCGACACCGTGGACCCGGAGTTCGGTGAAGCGCCCCGGTTGCCACCCGGGTTCGCCTGGTCTGGGCTTACTGCTCGGTCGACTTCCTGCAGACATCCGAAGCCCCTCCCCAGATCGAGATCTCTTCGATCCAGTGCTTCCTTCGCTCCCACATCCAACCCTACCCCGGAACTGCGTTGAGCTGCGATCAAAGTTCTGGAATTTGTCGCTGGGGCGGCGGGAGGAACTCACCGAACGGGCAGATCCGGGCGAGGCGAGACCCGTCGCTCAGTTCACCGGTTTCGGCCCGCACAGGTTCTGGCAGCGTCGCGCCCACTGGCGTTGGGGATCCAGGTTGAGGGAATCCGTCTGCTGTGCTCGAAACACGGCAGGTTGCCCGTCGTTGGGTGGAAGACGGTAGAAGAGGTTCCACCCGAGAACTGTTCAAGCATCCTTTGCTTAGCCTCACCCTAGGCCAAGCACATTTTGTAACCTTTGGTTGCAGGTCGAGGAGGCAAAGGACCGCCCGGCGAATAGCCCGGTGCGCTGCGACCAGACTCTCACAAGCCAGAATCCCCAGCAGATGCGGAGGCTTCGTCAGCACGCCCGGGAGAACTCGAATCCCCAACCTTCTGATCCGTAGATCTCCAAGCGGTGTCCACAGGCGTCCACAGCAATCCACAAAGCCCGGCACGACGGGCTTTCGATTCCACCGGCATCCACAGCCGTCCACACCAGTCCACAGTGAATGGCTCCCAACTTGGCTCCCACGGGACGCACGGCCGATCCCGGAGAATCCGTTAGCTCCGTCATCGGTCTGTGGTCTGTGGTCTGTGGTCTGTGGTCTGCGACATCCTGACGCAGATTCGTCCTAGATTCAGGCATCTATGTACTGCCGCACCTAAGATAAAGAAGCGCCCTAGAATTTATGCAAGGTGGCCCACTAGAAACGGAGCCTTATCCGTGCCAAGCCAACGAAACACGCGAGCCGGTCACTATCGGCCGCAGCCCGGAGGCTTTGACGCGTTCGTGGCCGCGCCCTTTCCACCCTCTGACCTACAGATCGATGACGAGCTTCTGATCGACCTCGGGAGGGCAGACCGTGCACTGGCCCGCCTCGACGGCGCTGCCTCAGTGCTCCCCGCCGTTGACCACTTCATCACGATGTACGTCTTCCAGGAAGCAACCACGTCCAGCCAGATCGAGGGCACCCAGGCAACGTTGATCGAAGCACTGGAACTGGGTGCCGAAGCAGAGGCGGGCAGAGAACGGCGCGACGACGCACAGGAGATCCTGAACTACGTTGCGGCGTTACGGCTCGGACTTGAACGACTCTCCGAGCTGCCGGTCTCCTTGCGCCTGATCAAGGAGATCCACGCAGCCCTGATGACAGATGTTCGTGGCGGCGAACCCGCTCGCACCCCAGGCGAGATCAGAAAGACCCAGAATTGGATTGGTGGAACCTTGCCGTCGAATGCCCGGTTCGTGCCACCACCGGTGGAGGACATGTGGCAGGCTCTTGACGCCTGGGAGAAGGCGATACACGACACCGATTCGGTCCTCCCACCATTGATCCACATCGGACTTCTGCACGCACAGTTCGAGACTATCCATCCGTTCCTGGATGGGAACGGGCGAGTCGGGCGACTGTTGATCACCTACCTCTTGACAGAGCGCGGCATCTTGGCGAAGCCCCTTCTGTACCTGTCGATCTTTTTCCGGAAGCACCGTAACGAGTACTACAGCCGCCTCCAAGCCACCCGCGACGAGGGAGACTGGGAGGGTTGGTTGAAGTTCTTCGTTGCGGGGGTTTACGAGGTAGCCAAGGAGGCAACCGAGACGGTTCAGCGCATCCTTTCACTTCGGGAACGGGATCGAATCCGCCTCTCAACACTCGGGGCGAGGAGCGGCAACGCCCTGCAACTCCACGACATGCTGTTTTCGAAGGCCGTCGTCAACTCAAGATACGTTCAAGGGGTACTCGACATATCGCAGCCAACTGCGGACACTCTCCTTGCCACGCTTGAGAGCACCGGCCTTCTCAGAGAATGGACCGGTCGCCGGCGGGACAGGTCGTGGATCTACACCGCGTATGTCGATCTTTTCGCGGCGACCGACACCCCTCGCGAACCAGGATCGTCCGAGAACTGAGTCCCGATAGCTGAGAAGTCTGGGTGGTGCCGCCTCGATTGGCTCCCAAACGTCAGAATGCCCATCGGACCGTCGCGGCGAGATCTCTTACACCGCAAGGGATCGTCAGCACGCCTGGGCGAGCGATGAGCCGCAGCCCACCGAGACACGGGTGCCATTGGGCGGCTTGCTAGCCATTCGAGCTGGAGATGGCCCAGATCGTACGTATTTGAAGGCATCTTCAGGCGTCTTGTCTATTGAGATGATCGCGGAGCGGTCAGCAACCGGAAGGGGCCACCCACCATGGCGACGAGACAAGTCACCGCAACCGGAAAAAACAGCGACGGAGACATCA
>JAAETI010000605.1 GCA_024228555.1 bacterium
ACACAATGACTATCGATGTCACCGCCAAGAACGATGCCCCCACAGCGGCGAATAATACCGTAGCAACAAACGAGGATACCACTTATACCTTCACTGCTTCTGACTTTAACTACAGTGATGTTGATGGCGATACACTCGCATCGGTTGAGATCACTACCCTGGAAGCTGTCGGTGCACTCGAACTTTCTGCAGTGGACGTTACTCTAAATCAGGTCATCAGCAAAGCGGATATCGATGCGGGTAACTTAAAGTTTGTCCCCGTGGCTGATGCCAACGGCACAGGCTATGACAGCTTTTCCTTTAGTGTCAATGATGGCACTGTTGACAGTGCAAGCACATACGCAATGACTATCGATGTCAGCGCACAGAACGATGCCCCGGCCTTCGCGGCTCTAGATGACACGCCCGCCTTCACCGAAGACGGTGTGGAAGTGGTGCTGGATACTGATGTTGTTATCAGTGATGTCGAACTCGATGCACTGAACACTGGCAATGGAGATTATAACGGTGCCAGCGTCACGCTGAACCGCAACGGCGGTGTCTCGACCGAGGACGTCTTCAGTTTCTCTGACGGCAACGGCATCACCCTGGAAACTTCCACCTCCCTGAACAAGACGGTGCTGCAAAAGAGCGGTGCCACCATCGCTATCTTCGACACCACCACTATCCCGGGTGAGTTGAGAGTCACCTTCACCAACGCCAACGGCGAAACACCGACCAGCGCCGATGTCGACAACATCCTACGCCAGATCAGCTACGCCAACAGCTCTGACGCACCACCTGCATCTGTCCAGATCGACTGGACTTTTGATGACGGCAATACAGGCGGGCAGGGCACTGGTGGTGCGCTGCAGGCAACTGGCAGCACAACGGTCACCACTACCACCGTCAACGATGCCCCCGATTTTGACACCGCAGGTTTCAGCGGCGAGAACGTCATCACCACAGCTGCGAATGATGCCTACTCGGTCACCACGGCGGATGTGGACGGCGATGGCGATCTGGACGTGCTATCGGCATCTCAAGGTGACGACAAGATCGCCTGGTATGAGAACGATGGAGCCGGGAACTTCACCGCCCACACCATCACCACAGCAGCTAATAGCGCGTTCTCGGTGAGCACGGCGGATGTCGACGGCGATGGCGACATGGACGTGCTATCGACGTCGACCGACAAAATCTTTTGGTATGAGAACGACGGAGCCGAGAACTTCACCGCCCACACCATCACCACAGCAGTCATTAACGCTACATCAGTCACCACGGCGGATGTGGATGGCGATGGCGATCTGGACGTGCTATCGGCATCATATGTAGACGCCAAGATCGCCTGGTATGAGAACGACGGAGCCGGGAACTTCACCGCCCACACCATCACCACAGCTGCGAATGGCGCCTACTCGGTCACCACGGCGGATGTCGACGGCGATGGCGATCAGGACGTGCTATCGGCATCGGAACTTAACAACAAAATCGCCTGGTAGGAGAACGACGGAGCCGAGAACTTCACCGCCCACACCATCACCACC
>JAAETI010000606.1 GCA_024228555.1 bacterium
CAAGTCTGCTTGCGGACAAGCGTGGAATGTTGTCGGATTGACGGTCCTGGTGCGGTATCCGTAGCTGTGGGCTCGCTGGTGAGCGGCTAGGTCTAGTCTTGACTCCAAGCCTGGTTGTGGGAGGCAGTCAATGAGCGGAGTTGATATCGGGATCGAAGGCCTGAGCGATGCCAAGGAGATCGGGGCTGGTGGTTTCGCTCGGGTCTACTCAGCCACAGAGACCAGATTCGGACGGACGGTCGCTGTCAAAGTCCTGTTCCAGGTGGACGCCGGTGGCCGTCGTCGCTTCGATCGAGAGCAACTCACCATGGGCCGCATGACCGGCCACCCCAACGTGGTCGTACCCCATTCAGCCGGCTATAACAACGACGGCTACCCCTACCTAATCATGGAGTACCTTGAAGGTGGCTCACTGCAAGACCTCATAGAGGTCAGTGGTCCTGTCCAGTGGGAACAGGCCATTGAAATGATTCTCCCGATTGCTGAGGCCCTGGGCCACGGGCACTCTCAAGGCATCCTCCACCGAGACGTCAAACCCGCCAACATCCTCCTCGGCATCGGCGACCACCCGAAACTGGCCGACTTCGGCATCGCCGCCATTCGAGAAGCGACCGCCTCAACCCAAGGCATCGGGTTCTCACTGGCACATACACCACCCGAAACCTTCGCCGGTGGGAGCGACCAACGAGACGAACGAGCAGACCTCTACTCGCTCGCCTCAACCCTTTACACCGTCATTACCGGCCGACCGCCCTACCACAGCAACGAGTCCAACGACTCCCAACTCGCATACATCGTGCGGATCGCTGACCACCCGATCCCCGACCTGGTGACCGGGCCACCAGCTCTGAACCGCTTCCTTCAACAAGCCCTAGCCAAGAGCGCCGATGACCGGCCCCAGACCGCCCACCACTTCAACACCGAGCTCCAAGCTGCCCGCCGAGCTCCAAGTCAAACCATCACCGCCCGGCCCGCACCCCAACCCAGCCAGATCGCCACTATCAAGGCGCCACAACCGTCGGCAGACGAGCATCTGAGTGTCGGCGACCAACATCTGGACGCCGCCCGCTACGACGAAGCCATCACCGCCTACGACCGAGTCATCGAACTCGATCCCGACAACACCCTGGCCCACAACAACCGAGGCGACACCCTCCGCAATCTGGGTCGCTACGACGAGGCCATCACCGCCCTCGACAGGGCAATCGAACTTGACCCCGATAACACCTTGGCCCACTACAACCGAGGTGTCGCCCTCCGCAATCTGGGTCGCTACGACAAAGCCATCACCGCCCTCGACAGAGTCATCGAACTCGACCCCAACCACCCCTTGGCCCACTTCTACCGAGGCAATGTACTCCGCGAACTGGGCCTCCTCGATGATGCCCGCCAAGCACGACAGAAGGCCAAGGAACTCCGCTCCAAGTAACAAACACAAGTGTGTGGTCAGGTCGAGTTTCTGGGAAACGGCC
>JAAETI010000607.1 GCA_024228555.1 bacterium
AGCTGGAGCACGTTGTCCACGGCTGGGCGAGTTGCTTCTTCCTGGATCTGCCGCATGGCCTCGGTGAACACCACGTCCAGCACCTTGATCGATGCGGTGATCACGGCTCTGGTGTGGGCTGACTCGGGGCTGGTCTCCCAGGTAGGGAAGACCTTGGTGAGCACGCCTCGGGCCCGGGTGCAGTACTCCTCGTCGGGATGCACGTCCTTGATGAAGACGTTGCAGACGTAGGTGAACTCCTTGGCCAGGGCCACTGCCCCCTCAAGGGTGTACTTCTCCTGTTCCGTCAGATGGTCGGTGTCGAACTGCATGGCGTGGCTAGCTTCCTGCTAGGTAGGGGATGAGGGTGAGGGGTAGGACCCAGAACAGGCCCCAGTACATGAGGGCATCCTTCATGGGTCTCGCCTCGTAGGTGTGTGAGAGACCAGGTGGAACTCCTTGTCCCCACTGGGGGTGCTGAGTACGTGGTACTCGAGCCAGCGGTGCATCCGAGCAGATGTGAAGACGTGGATCACGTCACCTGGTCGGGCGTGGGTCTTGGCATAGAACCAATCCTGGTTCCCTACCACTGGTCTAACTGCCATCTCTCTCCTTGGTTTCCACATAAGGCTCGCCATCCCGCCAATCAGCCGCCGACAGAAATCGGACGTTGAGCGCCTCTGCCATCTGCTCATCCTCGGGGCGGTCCCCGACCATGACAGCCAAGTGTGGCGGGTACATCTCGTCGACGCCACGGGCGCTCAACTGTGAGGCGAGCTGGTTCATGGCCTCGATCGCTCCGCCCGGGAGCGGCTTCCTGCACCAGCAGCGCGCCATGAGCAGGTCGTCCGCCTTGGGGTGATGACGACAGAAGACGATCCGATCGAACAGCCCGCCGGCCTGACGCTGGGTCTCCTTCATGGCCGCTTGTACGGTGCTGAAGTCGAGGATGCCGAGAGCGATCCCGCCCTGGTTCGACACGCCGACGATTCGACCGCCTAGGTCGCGCCACTGGCGCATGCGGTCAACGGCCGCGGGGAACACTCGGACGTCATCGGGGGTGTTGACGAACCGACCGAGAGCATCGTCCTTGCCTTCCCGCACGGTGCCATCGATGTCGAGCAACAGCATCGGCTTAGGTGTGGTCACTGGTCCTCCTTGGGTGCTACATAAGGCTCGTCCTGCTGCATAATCCGGTGGCCGTCGTCGGTCCAGTACGGGTTGGGTTGGTGCACGATCTCCTCCAGAGAGCGGCCAGTTGACTTCGCTCGACCGTCACCAGCCGGGGGCTTGTACTCGGGCGGTCGACGTCGTTTCGGGTCGGGTGCCGTGTCGGTGGTGACAGCCAGGTCACGGCCCTCGATCACAACCCGCTCAGTCATACGTCTCGGACCTTCCCAGTTCCGAGGTCGAACCCCATCGCCCTTGCAGCGATGATCAACCCATCGACCACTCCAGAGTTGAATGCAATCTCAGGGATGTCTTCGTCGCCGGAGGCCTTCTCTAGATAGCGGTCGTAGTCCCACTGAATCGACTTGAGTCCACCCTTCGGTCGGCGCACTGAGTTAGTCACAGGTCCACCCACCGTTAACGTCAGCCAGCTCACCCACCGCAGCCCTGGCCTTATCTACCCACGGCTCGGTCGACTCCGACTCATCGATCATGCGCAGCACCTCGGCCGGCGTTGCTCGGGTGCCCCGATGGGTGGTCAACTCCCGTAGCTTGTAGTGGGTCCACCCGCCAATCTCGTTGGAGTCAAGGGGGCGGCCGGTGACGTAGTCGGTTTCGGTGTGGTCGTCGGGTGGGGTCTCTAGCCACAGGATCGTTGTTGGCCCCAACATGGCTTCAAGGTCAGGCATGCCGGGCAGGGCTTCGAGCTCGGCCAGGCGGAACTGGTCACCGATCCGGTAGGGGGTTCCGTACTGGTCGCATAGGTCACCCCAGGCAAAGTCGTCGGGGTCGATTGGGGTTCGCTTCATGTCTCGTCTCCTGTCGTTGTGTCGGTTGAAGGCTCGTTATCACTGGGCCACCAGGTCGTCTCGCCCTGGCGATGAGGGCCCTCGTGGCGAATGGGCTTTTGGCAGTGCATCACCGCGCCCCCCAAGATCGGTCTCAGCGGGTTGTCGCACCGATAGACCGGCCGCATCTGGCCATCGATGTAGCCGATGCCGATCGTCCTCGGCCGGCAGAAATCCCATAGTGAACGTAGCCAGCTCATGGGTTCGGCTCGCTATGCATCACTCGCACCCCATGTCTTCGACTTCGTTGCATTCAGCGTGGAGCATGTTCCCGCTTGTGAGCGTCGGGTAAGCCTCGATCATCCACTCGAACTCAGTGGGGTCTTTGACCTTGGCCTGCCGGGCAG
>JAAETI010000608.1 GCA_024228555.1 bacterium
AGAGAACTCGGGTGCGACGTTGGCCAGGGATACCTCTTCTCACCAGCAACACCACTGGCAACCACCGAGACCACCATCTCACAGATCGAAGCTCACCCCGCCGATGCGAGACAGCAACAACGCACCTGAGCTCACGAGAAGCCGTAGGCCGTACGGCCCGTTCAGGCCTCCTCTGCTATCGACGGCGAAGAGTCGCTGAACCTGATCAAGCTGGACCCGGAGCAGCTCAAACGGCCGATACTGACTTGCCAACTCCACAATCAGCTCAGGTGTGAGGTTGTGGTCCTCGACCTCCACTGAGAGCGGGTGGTTGGCAGGCCAAAGATCAGGTCGCCGACGCCGGGATCTGGGACAAGGCACTCCAGCTCTCGCATGGCCTCGTCCCTCTCTCCTTCGCTGATGGCACCGTTCGTGATCTTCTGCACGAGTTCGACTGCTCGCCGGCGAGCCTCGTCGTCCATCAACAGACGATGGCAGGGCTCCCAAACGGGTGCACTGGTTCCTGCGCACTGGCCCGGGTCGGGTGCTCGAGTACGCCGGCCGGACGCGTCGCCCCTGGTCGGTTGTGTGTCTATCCGCTCGAAAGTGGTGCCGAAGTGCGAGGGTCCCAGTGACCGGTCAGGCCCGGAGTCATCGTGCGCCGAGTTCACTAGCTTCAGGGGGATGGACACCCCGCTGGAGGCAACGATAACCGGACTCTGGCAGCACCGCTCGGGCTTGTTGCCCGATGCAAGCAACCTCGAAGCGATTCGTGAGGTGGTCGGACTCCTCGACACCGGCCAGGTCCGAGTTGCTGAACTAGCCAATGACCAGGTGGTCGTCCACGAGTGGCTGAAGCAAGCGATCTTGCTGTACTTCCAGACCCAGCCGAACGAGCGAATCGAGATAGGGCCGTTCGAGATCGTCGACAAGGTTCCCCTGAAGACCGGCTTCGAAGAAGCTGAGGTGCGAGTGCTGCCGGGTGCGATCGCACGCTGGGGATCGTTCATCGAGCCCGGTGCCATCCTGATGCCGAGCTTTGTCAACATCGGCGCCCGAGTCGGCTCGGGCACCATGGTCGACACTTGGGCCACCGTCGGTTCATGCGCGCAGATCGGCCGCGATGTTCACCTCTCGGGCGGGGTCGGCATCGGTGGCGTACTAGAACCACCACAAGCGGCACCCGTTATCGTCGAGGACAACGCGTTCATTGGTAGCCGCTCAATGGTGACCGAGGGAGCACGAGTCGGTGAAGGAACGATGCTCGGAGCCGGGGTGATCCTCAACCCCTCGATACCTGTCGTTGATGCCGAAACCGGCGAGGAGGTTGCCCGAGGTGCCGTGCCTCCGTGGTGCCTGGTCATCAACGCAACACGGCCCCGCGACTTCGCCGGGGGGACGTTCGGGCTGGCCTGTGCCCTGATCATCAAACGCTTCGCTCCAGGAGAGCGACACGACAAAGCAGCCCTGAACGAAGCCCTCCGCAGCTACGGCGCCGGACTCTGAGATCGACGACCCGGGGCGACCTATCCTGAAGACTATTAGGCGACCGGCAGGTGCCGGACTGTTGTGGTCTCCGGCACGTCAGGAGCGGGGCGGAAGCCCAGCCTCGTAGAGGATGCCCTTGCCCCCGTCGAAGGTCACTCCAGCTATGGACGTGATGTGGTTCAGCTGCCGGAACCCGAACGTTCGGTGGAGGTCAATGGTTGCCCGGTTCGAGGCATTGGCGAAGTAGAAGACTCTGTCGGTTCGCTCCCGTAGCCAGTCGAGCCGCCGTTCGGTGAGTACGTGGGCGATGCCTCGGCGCTGGAACTCTGGATCGACGACCACGCCCAGCAGGTAGAAGCCGTCCGGCGCTGCATCGGGGTCGAGCCAGTCCGCAACGCCGTACCCGACGACACGTGCATCAGTCGTTGCGACGACCACGCATCCCCTCTCAGACATTCGGCCCAGTGTGCGCTGAGTCCATGCGTTTGCTTCCGCGGTCGCCACCTCCTCACGATCTGAGTACAGGCGAGCAATCCCCTCGGCGTGCTTCTGGTCCGCCATCGTAACGTCAAGGTCATCGGGCGGCGGCAGACTGAGCGCCGATGGCTGATAGCCAGCGAAGACGGGCATACACGCCAGCCTACGGCGCCGACCCGAGCGGGTACCGGCATCGATGCCGAGTACCCGGAGTGCGCCACAACGACGGCCTCGGGCGTTCGCCCTACTCACAGTGAACATTTCCATGCTGTCGCTCGCGTCGTGCCGTTTGGCGTTGCTGCGATGAGTTGCCCTAGCGGTGTGCCTGTCCGGTGGCGGACACTACCGTAGGTGTTGTGAGCGATGGCGTGAAGCAAGATCGGCATCGGTGGGTCACGCTCGCGGTGTTGCTCGCGGCTGTCGTGCATGTCAGCGGGTGTTCGAGGGGATCTGACTCTGACACTGCCGTCGGACTTTGCGCGTCCTGGAGTTGGTCGGCTGCCGAAGACGATGCGAGCTCTGAGGCAACGAATTGGGAGAGTATCGAATCGGATCTCAAGATAGGGATTGGCCGGGACTCGTTCGTCAGTCCCACGCTCGAAGGTTTGACTTGGAGAACTACTTCCTATGGACCCTCGAGCTTCGAAGACGGGCAGGTCTGGTATGGCCGTCCGTCCTCTAGCCCCATACAGGAGTCCGGATTGTCCGATCTTCGACTCGCGGAAGCAGCTGAGGGCGAACTGGAGAACTGTGCGATCTACCTGTCTGCTGTGGCCGCAGTTCCTGAGAACGTGCTCACGCTGGCATCAGAAGCGACGAGGTCCGCTGTCGAGAATGGGTTCCCGGTACCGACAGCGAAGGTCTTTCTCAACTCGGAGTGGGCTCTCAATCCAGACTCTGAGGAGGTCCATCTGTTGGCCCGGGCCTGCTATCGCCATGAACCAGAACGGATAGTCCCACTGGTAGTTGAAACGGCAGGGACAGTCGAGATCATCGTGTTCGCGGTCGATGATTTCCAGCCACGAGAGGCGATGTGTGTCGCTAGCGACCACGAGGTCATCGTGTCGCTGTCCGAGCGCCTCGGCGATCGCGACCTCATCGGAGCAAGTCGACTGGAACTCAACGATGAGAGGCAACCGTGGCACAGGCTGGCCTCGCCCCCTGCAACGGCGCCAATACCGGCCGACGGCCTCGGATCTGCGACCACTGCGACCAGCACAACTCGCCTTCTGATGACGACGCAGCAGGCAACCACGACCATCAGGGCCCGACGGGGTGCAGACCGCCACCCGGAGTGATGGTGTCGCTCTGGCCGCCGGCGTTGTCGATCACGGCACAAGTGCCTGATTGATACTGGAGGCAGAGGTTGCGGTGGTTCCATAGCTTCTGAGGGAACCGGCGGGTGGGTCTCCAAGGGCCTGCCGCCCGGACTTGGGGTGGCCTTGGTGCGAGCTGCCAACCAGCCGGTTTCCTTTGCCGTGGCGTGGCTCGAAAGAGGCGAGAGCACATCAACCCGAATCAGGATTGCCCACCTCGGTGTCACCATCCAATAAGGAGGCACCTTTGTGACCATGATCGGTATCGATCCACACAAGGCATCCCACACCGCGGTCGCGGTTGACGACAATGAGATCGTGCTCGACGAGTTCGAACTCCGGGCCTCAATCGTGCGGTGTTCCGATGGGCCCGAACTGTCGTAGCATGCGATTGGGCTCACGGGAGGCCTTCGTGCAGTCAATCATCAATCGTCGCCTGACGTTTCTCCTCTTCATCACGCTGTCGGTCGCCGCCTGCTCCGGAACGACTGCGAGTGGCACGACAACTTCCGTTGGGGTGCCCTCGACAAGCT
>JAAETI010000609.1 GCA_024228555.1 bacterium
CAGATTGTCGACACAGCCACTGAGCCGGGTGTGTATCTCGGGTCCCCCCAGTTCCTCCTTGGTGATGTCGTAGCCAAGGGCTGCCTTCACAACCGGGGGCCCGCCAGGGAAGATCTGTGACGTCCCCTCAACCATCACATTCCAGTGGGCCATGCAGGCGTTGACCGCCGGCAGGCCAGCTACTGACCCCATGACAGCCGAGACAACCGGGACGGTGTTCAATAACTGCACATCGGGCAGGGTGAATGAGTTGCCGTCCGGAAGATAGGTCCGTCCGATCTCTTCGAAACCGCGGACGCTGCCCCCAGCCGCGTCGAGGAGGCGGATGAAGGGCACTCGCCACTCCCGGGCCCGCTCGGCGGGTCGTGTCTCCTGGCCAAGGCCTCCATGCCCGCCCGATGCAGAGCCGCCACGGACGGTGAAGTCGCCTCCATTGATGATGACCTTTCGCCCCTCGACCGTGGCCATGGTGTTGACCTCGCCCTTGGGAGTGAAGTCGGCCAGCTCATCGTTCTCATCGTAGATTCCTTGACCTTGGAGGTACCCGAACTCCTCCATCGATCCCTTGTCGACCAACAGGTCGAGGCGTTCACGCACTGTCAGCTTGCCTCGGCCATGATGGAAGGCGATCGAGTCCTCGCCTCCCATCTGACGGCC
>JAAETI010000610.1 GCA_024228555.1 bacterium
ACCAGCCCTACCACCACCAGCCCGGTTCCGAATCCAATCACCTTGGTCCTTCGTGTCACCGGAACCAGCCCTTTCGCTCATCACCAACCGGGAAGCCGGATGCCTCTACCTTCTTCATCCCACGCCCACATCGCCCCTACCAGGGTCGAAGGGCCACATGCTCTTTGAAGTCCGTGCCCAGGCCTCGCACGCTGGTCGGTATCCGGCAATCTCGCGATGTTCGGGGCCGAACCGGGCTGGACGGGGTGCCCGAAAATCCCGTGACAGCACCGGAGCCCGACATATCGCAGTCCTCATCCGGGACTGCCGCGGTTGGGGGTGTCAACTTCGATGACTTGCCGATAGGTGGGTCTGAAAGGATGACAATCATGCCCAAGCCCTATCCCCAGGAGTTCCGTGACGATGTTGTGCGGGTTGCTCGTCAGCGTCGGAAAAGGTATGACGCTCGAGGAGATCGCGACTGACTTCGGGATCCATCCGATGATTTTGTCGGACTGGCTTCGCAAAGCCTCCGAAGCCGAAGGCGACTTGAACACCCAACCGCCGAGTGAGGATCCTCGTGCTGCGAACCGTCGGATCCGACTGCTCGAGCAGGAGAACGAGGTGCTGCGGCGGGCGGCCGCGTATTTGTCTCAGGCGAACCTGGACCCAAAATGATGTTCCCGGTCGTGACCGACCTCGCTCGGGACAAGATCCCAGTAACGGTCTCGTGCCGGGTCCTCAACCTGTGCCGTCAGCAGTACTGCCGGTGGCGCCAACAGCCATTCACCGATGCCGAACTCGACGAGGCTTGGTTGGCCAACGCGGTCTTCGACGCCCATGTCGATGATCCCGAGTTCGGGTACAGGTTCATCGCCGATGAAGTCCGGGCAGCCGGCCACGATGTCAGTGATCGCACGGTGTGGCGGATCTGTCGTGACAACCGCTGGTGGTCGGCGTTCGGTAAACCCAAGAACCACAAGGCCGCAGCGAGCCGTCGTGCGACCACTGCTCACGACGATCTTGTCGGCCGTGATTTCACCGCCAATGGTCCCATCTAACTGGCGGACGACAGGCTCACCACACCCGACCAGCCCACCGCCGCCGACAGACAATCACCCAGACCCAAACGGTCTCCAAAGCGACCTAGAGCATGCAACCCGACATGAGCGACAACACCGTCACCGCCACCCTCTACCACGACTGGAACCGTGCAACTACCCTTCACCGCGTAGGTGCCCTCCTGATCGGGACTCTTGACGCTTCGACAACGTCACAATCCCAGCCCAGGTGGGCACTTACGCGGATACGCGCAAATCAGCCCACCCAGCCACGTGAAGAATCGGGGCTAGCAACCAAACCAACCACAGACCACCATCCGGACAAGAAGCACTAGGCTTCCAGGTGCTACACATGGGAGGGGGCGGCGGGTGACCTATTGGCTCGGTGTTGACCTGGGCACCACCTATACCGCCGCGGCTACCTATTCAAAGG
>JAAETI010000611.1 GCA_024228555.1 bacterium
CGAGTTGCCGGTACTCCCAGTGATACCGGCCCCACGTTGTGGGTCGGTACCAGACCGTGTCGCTCACCCGGCGGTGCACTTGGGCCGAGGGAGGTTGGTATGGTTGGCCCATGGATCAGGTCCCCGTGGATCAAGATAGCGGCCCTCCCCTGACCGGCTGGCGAGCGCGGCGGATAGGTGCTTCAAGTTGGCCTTCTGAAGAGGTCCCTGACAGAGGCCGCTCGCAAAGTCGGGTGATCGCCCTCGGATCAGGCGATCCCATCACCGAATCACCCTGGATTGTGGCATCACAGGAAACGTTGGGGTGAAGAGATCGATGGGATTCGGTGTCAATGGCATGGGGTGAGCCCAGGGCGACCCTCTTGGGTCGCCCGGTACTCATTGCTTCCCAACGTTAGAACCCGAACTCGATCTGGGGCGGTGCTCTGGCGGGTTGGATGGTCGGCGGGTCGCTATCGAATCCCAGGTGGGACAGAACTCGGACGATGACGGTGCGGTTGAGGATCACCGACATCAGGCTTCGCTTGCGGCGACAAACCGAGCAACGGAGAACCTCCAAGCCGAACACGCGACGCATCAATTCAGCCATCAAGTAACGATGCTGGGGTCGCTTGGACTTCGGGGATGATCCAGTGGGTCCCATCCGCGCATTGCTCCCCCGTCTTGCGGGGACGACTTCGTCACGCCAAGGATCGCCGGGGGCCAGCACTCCATGGTAAGTCAGTTGATGGACTCTGGGGGGCGGCACCAAAGCTGCGAGGCGTGACAAGAATGTCAGGGGATCGAACTGGAGTTGCGTCGTTCCGTCACGCCACGCACGGCGCAACTTGAACAGGATCCTTCCCCTAGAATCGAGGGCCAGACTCTC
>JAAETI010000612.1 GCA_024228555.1 bacterium
TGAGCGGGGGTTGGACCGGCGACACCGAACTGATCGCCGAACTCGAGCACCACCGGGGTGGCACGGCGGCGAATCTGATTGCGTTGCCGGTCGAACTCGACCAACTGGGTGAGGCGCTGGATCAGTCCGCCGGCGGCGACTCCTTCATCGACCTAACCAACGGAATGTTGTGGCCAGGGGAGCTGTTCGACGTCGACCAAGGCCCGGAAGACTTCGACCCGGACTCGGAGCGATGGCTGCTCGTCGCCGGCCTCGGGTCACCGCCCGCCTACAACACGATGCAACGGTTCGCGGCAACGATCGAGCAACCAGATCTCGCCTCGCGTCTCACCGACGCTCTTGGCGGGTCGGGCGCGTTCGGTCGGTTCCGCACCGAGCTCAGTCGACACGAGAGCGAGTACACGCGCTGGCACCGCTTCGCTGACGATGCCCGTCTAGGCCGAGCGCGCGCCTGGCTCACCGATCGCGGCTACCGATCCGATCGCCAGCGGTAACCGGTTCCGCGCCCGAGATACCCGGATCATGCGGTGTCTCGAACCGCAGCCACCTTCGCTTGTCGGCCACCGGCTACAAGCGAACGGCTCGACGCCCTGCCGCCTCTCGCCGGCACCGCGACAGGGCCCAGACACCGGCAACGTGATCTCGTTGTACCGGTTCAACACTGGGCACCATTCGCTTCCGCGAATCGCTGCCTTCGCCAGCCCCAACACCTGGCTCGTCGAGACAACGCGCTCCCCCACCTCATCTCACACTCTCGGCACGGGGAAGACATGACACAACTGGAGGTCCTTTCAGGACCTCCCGCGGGCGTTCGAGTGTGAGATGACCTGGTGCCGGTGTGAGATGAGCCGCGGAGGTGCCCACCGGGCACCTCCAGTTGTGTCATGCCTCTTCCCCAGCGCAGAACATGAGATGAGATGGGATGGGACAACGCTCGTAGATCGAGCGCTGTCGCTGCCTTTGGCGCTGGCCGACAACTCAGCGCAGCTGTTCCGGTGAATCGCCGCGGGCGCAGCAGGATGAAGTCGCATCATCGCGGGACTGTCTCCTGCGTTGCGTCGCAGTACAGCGCATTCGGGGCGCAGCAGGGTGAGGCATCGTGTGGTGTCGGTGCGGTCTGTCGTCCGCTGCAGGGATCTCTTGTCCAATCCTTCGTCGAAGGGTGTCCCTCTCTATGTCGTGGGATCCGATCGACTGAACCGAGGCAGCGGAGACGTTCAACCTGAGGGGGACCCGGTAGCTGGTCCACTACCGGGGTCTCACCTCAGGCGATCTGATCCCACTCAGACCACGCCCCGAGTTGACTACCTGACCGATCACGACTCCATAGCGCAGTCGGTCGTCAACCCTCGGAACGAACCGGCATGCTGCAGCCGTCGGAGAGCTCGAGCTGGACCGTCTCGGCCGGCCTGGACAATGGGGACTTGGCGGCGGCCGACTCGGAACACCAGGCGCCAGCAACACGCTCGCACTTCACCTCCACTTCGCGATCCGGGGCTACGGCCAAACCATCTGCCCACAGCTGCTCCTACTCGTCGTTGTCCGAGGGACATCGATTCCCCCGGGCGGCCGCTCCGACGAGCCGCTGTTACCACCCCGGACCCACAACCGGCTGGTCGGCATGGCTCGACCACGCCCTAGCCCGCACCACTTCAGATTGAAGGGAACAATCATGGCGTCGAGTCGATTCAGCTTCGCCCACTCCAAAGAGACAGAGTCCTCCAGGGCGGACACCTCGGTCGTGAGGGCAACGCTCACAGTCACCGAGGCTGCTGAGGTACTCGGCATCTCCAGATCCTCCGCATATGAACTGGTCCAGTCCGGCGGTCTTCCCGCTCTGCGGCTCGGACGTCGCTTGGTCGTGCCTACTCACGCGCTCGAAGCATTGCTCGACAGCGCCCAACTCGACCACTGAGGTCCCAGGGCCGCTTGGACCAACTACCCCAAGATGTCGATCCGGCTACATCGGCCTCACCTCGAACAATCGCCGAGGGCGCATGCGCGAAGAGCTCAGATGCTGCAACACCGATCGGGTGACCAGCGGTGTGTTCCGAGACGACTTCGGCGATCTGTGACCTTCAACGCCAGCGCGGATACGCGTGGCCGCGGAGCGAGATGTCCTTGCCAAGCGGCCCCGCACCGGGCATCAGCCGATGGCCCGAGAGCCTCAGAGCCAGGGCCGCCCCTCTGGGACGCTGCCGATGCTCCGGGTACGTCTGCTGGACCCAAAGGCCACCGGTCCGAGCCTCGGTGCGGCTAGTCCGGGGATCCAGGGCGCGGCAAGAGCAGGTTGCCGATGACATCAGCGGCTGCACGATCGGACTGCTCGAGAAAGTGCGCGTACACGTTCAACGTAGTTGCCGAGTTCCGGTGCCCCAACCGACCCGCCACCGTGCGTACGTCGACCCCCGCCCCCAGGAGTTGGGTCGCCACGAAGTGCCGGAGGTCATGGAGTCGGACATGCCCGACTCCCTCCCGCACGCAGAGCCGTTTGAACGACCGAGACACCGAGCCCGGGAACCACGGCGCCGATCCGTCGGGCTCGTTACTGAACACGAAGCCGTCGACGGCCATGGTCATGCCACACTCAACCGCGCGAGACTCCATCTGCTCCTTGTGCTCGGCCAATACCGCCGCCGACCCGCCGTCGAGGGACACCCGACGCGAAGAGTGGGTCTTGGTGTCCTTCTCCACCAGACCGTTACTGCCGAGCACCACTCCGCGCCTGATCGTGATCGTGAAGCCATCGAGATCGACATCGCTCCACCGCAGAGCGACCATCTCCGATCGCCGGGCCCCAACCACCGCCGCCAACAACACGTAGCAGGCCAGCTCAGGTGACTCCTCTCGAGCCCGGACCAACAGCCGGGCGAGCTGTTCGGGGTCGGGAGGAGTGATGTCTGGCGGAGGAACCTTCGGCGGCGACGCCGACGCTGCCGGGTTCACCCCGATCCATCCCCACTTCACCCCCTGAGCCAGCGCCCGCCGCAGGATGCCGTGTATTCGACGGATCGTTGACGGCGCTAGGGGTCGCCCGCCGACCCCACCCGCGGTGCGAAGGTGCTGATAGAACGTGTCGATCTCGGCGGGCTTCAGCTTGGCCAGCTTCCGTTCGCCGAGGCCGGGCAACAGGGAGCGGTCGATGAACCCTCGGGTCTCTTTGACCGTCGTCGGTGAGAAGTCAGCGGCGGCCAACTCGAACCACGCCTCCAGTAGCTCCCCCACCGTCGATGCGCTGCGAGGCGTCAGCCCCCGCTCGGCCTCGGTGACCATCTCCGCCAACACCCGCTGAGCATCCCGCTTGCCGCCCCGGACTGTGCGGCTCGCGTACCGCTGCTTGCCGGTCACCGGGTCGTAGCCCAGGAAGACTCGCAGCTCCCACGATGCGCCCCGCTTGCGCATGAACCCTTTCATCGCCGTTCTCCTTTGCCCTGTGGATAAATGGTGCCATATCGCCGAGACATTCATTGGCAACTCATTGGCAAGCGGGCCGGAAAACCGGCAGAGCCACTCCGAAGAGTGGCTCTGACCAGGACTTATGTTGGTACCCCGTACGGGATTTGAACCCGTGCTACCACCTTGAGAGGGTGGCGTCCTAGGCCGCTAGACGAACGGGGCTGGAGCCGGAAACTGTACCCGGGTGAGCGGATACGGCCA
>JAAETI010000613.1 GCA_024228555.1 bacterium
GACATCGGGCAAATACCTGAAGCTGTGGCAGGGCCCACAACACCCCGGCATCACCGGCAACATGTCAGTGGAGCTGACGGTATGCGGCGACGAGGTGGTGAAGGGAAAGACCCACGTGGGTTACCTGCACCGCGGCTTCGAAAAGCTGATGGAGCGGCGCAGCTTTATCCAGTGCTTCCCCATCGTCTGCCGTATCTGTGTACCAGAGCCGGACTTCAATGAGTACTGCTACGCCGCTGCGGTAGAGGAACTCGCCGGCATCCAATCCCCGAAACGGGCCGACTGGATGCGCACCCTCATCCTGGAGATGGGACGCATCAACAGCTACCTGATGTACCTGGGCGGTCAGGCTGGCAGCCTGGGCCAGGGGGTGATCGGCCAGGGGACCACCTACGTCCGTGACCTGATGCTGGACCGCTTCGAGGAGCTGACCGGCGCCCGCATCTACCACATGGTCATCGTGCCCGGCGGGGTGCGTGGTGAGCTGCCGGACGGATTCAAACGACGCATGGAGGAGACGCTGCGCGAAACAGCGAAGATCCTGAAAGATGTCTACGAGACCATGTTCTGCAACGCCGTGTTCAAGAAGC
>JAAETI010000614.1 GCA_024228555.1 bacterium
AAGATCCAGGTCAACGGTTCGGATGCCAGCAGCTTCACCGGCACCCAGCTCACCGCAGGGCAGGTGACGTTCATCCATGATGGCAGCGAGACGGTGGCCGCCTCGTTCGATGTCAACGTCGAAGACGGCAACGAAGATGTCAGTGCACCGGCCAACAGCACCTTCAACTTTACCGTCACCCCGGTTGACGATAACGCGCCAACCGCCGTTAACCAGAGTACCACCGTATCGGAAGGCGCGACCAACATCGCCCTGACCACAGTTGACCTGTCCTCGACGGACGTCGATACCGACGACACCATGCTAATCTACACGGTAGCCGATGTTAACAACGGTACGCTGACCATCAACGGCAGCGCCTGGGCGAGCGGCACCAACGATACCTTCACCCAGCAAGACGTCATCGATGGCAATGTGTTGTATACGCATGACGGCACCAATACGAGCAGTGACAGCTTCGCTTATACGGTCGAAGACCCGACCGGAAACACCCTGGCCGGACAGACTTTCAGTATCACGGTCACGGCAGTCAACGACGCCCCGGTCAACACCATACCCGGCCTTCAGTCTATCCCGGAAGACACTGCTCTGACGTTCTCGACCGCAGGCGGAAACGCGGTTTCGGTGGCGGATGACGCCGGAGCAGGCGACATCATCAAGGTCACGCTCTCGATCAGGGATAACGCATCACTCACGCTGACGCGCATCAGCGGCGCATCCGTGACGGGATGGTCAGTCACTCCCGGCACCGTGAACTGGGTTTTGGAAGGGACCGTTGCGCAGATCAATGCCGAAATGGACGGAATGATCTTCACGCCGGGAGGTGACTTCGTTGGCATGACCTCCCTGCGAATCACCACGGAGGACCAGGGGAACACCGGGCTCGGTGGTGCTCCAACGGATACTGACACGATCACGATCACCGTCACACCAGTCAACGATGCCCCGGTCCTGACCGGTGATCTCAGCGCAAATATAAACGAAG
>JAAETI010000615.1 GCA_024228555.1 bacterium
CTGTCTAAGCCGAGCGAAAGTGTCCGGTTAACTGCCGAGCAAGACTGTCCGGCTGTTTGTGGCACGGTTGTGCCGGTTGTGTCTAGACATTGAGTGTCCCTCGGGCTCGCTGACGCATCGCAATTGCATCCCGCGATGTAAGCCCCCGTCGCCACCCACGATCGCGGAGTCGGCCGCTCGCGTCAAGGGTTCGCGCGCTCGCATGCTACGCTCCCTTGATCCAAGCCTCCGTTTGGAACGTAGCCGTATCGGATGGGCTATGGAAATGCCGCCCTATGGAAGCCGTGGAAAGCTGCTCCCCCAACCCCCACCCGCACCTTCCCACCGCTCCCACAGGGCTTGGAAAACGCGCGCCCACCCCGCCCCCGCACGTTTCCCACATTCCCACAGCCCTTATTACTGCTACTCCTGTAGAGAGAAGAATCCAGAGACTCCAGAGCAGAGGAAGACGAAGCCGAGCCCAACTTGGAGCCCGTGGATTCATCGGATTGCCCCCGCTGGGGTTTCCTCGTCCAGATCCTGCGCCGGGAAGTACACCAGCACCGCTTCGTCAGCGCCTTTGGCCGGCCGGCTGCGGCGCGTTTTCACCCGTACCCGTTGCGGCGTGCTCAGCACGGTCGCTTCGTGCTGCGCAATACGCCGGTCCTGGTAGTAGACCGACCAGCTGCCATCCAGATGCTGCCGCACGTCCACGCGGGCCTTCGCGTAGCTCCGACGACGGGGACCGGGAGCAATCGCGATCTCCACATCACCAAGCACAACGACGTTGTCATTCGACACCGTCCGCGTGTAGCGGAACGACAGGAGCTGGCGCAGATCCAGGCCGCGAACGCCCCGATACGCTATCTCCTGCTTGCGCGGCGCTCGGCCGAAGCGACGGTTGTAATCGGCCAACCACCCCGACGCAAGATAGGCATTCGCCTCCTCCATGGTCTCTATCCCCCGGCAGCCTAGTTCCGCCACCAGGCGGTCCTGCGCCACACCGAAGAACCGCTCGATGCGACCCTTGCCTTGCGCACTGCGGGCGAAGATCGGCTTGATCCCCAGATCGCGCAGCGCCTGACCCACCTGCGTTGGCGTCTGCTCCCCCGCCAGCTGTTCCTCCAGGCTCCAGTAGCCGTCATTGCGACGCAGTGCCCCGTGACGATCCTGGTAGACGCTCTGAGGGATCCCTGAACGCTTCAGCACACCCTTGAGCAAACGAAGATAGGCCGCGCTCGTCTCCCGCGTCGTGAAAAACGCTGACTCCACCTTGCCGTCCGCGTCGTCAACCGCCGCCATCAGCGTCCATTTCGGATGCTCCGGACCCAACCATGGATGCCAACTGCCATCCCACTGCACCATCATGCCGCGGCACGGCCGAGGATCGCGGCGACGCCGGTGCTGACGCACACGCCGTTTGCGCTTCGGACCGATCCCCTCCGACCGAAGCAGGCTGCGGAGGGTTTCGCGGCCTACCACGATCTTCTCCCGCTCCGCCAGCACCTCACACAGATGCGTGTCGTTGAACCCCGCGTACTTCTCCTTCACTAGTTCCAGAATCCGCTGACGCGTCTTGGCTGCCAGGCGGTTCGGTGCCGGCTGTCCTCGGTTGCCGTGCGCCAAGCCTGCCGCACCGGCCTCCTGGAAACGATCCAGTAGCCGACGAGCCTGCCGCTCGCTCACGTCCATACTCTCGGCTGCCTCGGTCAACGACACGTGGCCTTCCGCCACCAACGCCAGGATTCTGGCCCGACTCAGTTCCTTCTGACTCAAAGCGATGATCTCCTTCATCCGGACATCTTCGCTCGGCAGTTAGGGTCGGACAGAGTTGCTCGGCATACACATCTCGAGTTCGGTTCTTCCCATTCCAGGGCAAACCTGCTAGCGTGCGTTGCTACTTGGCCGTACCGTTACTACAAAGTTACCGAGGAGGTTCACATTTTGTGGAGGGGGGAGGTCAGTCGCACGTGTCCGCCGATGAAGCTGGCGTCCAGCAGGTCGGCGACGAAGACTTGCCACGGACGGCGAGGACGAGTCGGCGCGATCTCTTGCGCCACGGTGCCTTGGCGTTGGGTCTGGCGGGAACGATGCCCGCTAGCGGCTGTGTCTCGCCGGGACTCAGCGGTTCGCCGCCGTCCGGAGTGTCCGGGAACAACCGGCAGCCGGGCGATCGGTCGCTGAACGAGCGGGTCGAGCGCGCTTACCGGGCGCGTCTGCGAGCCGCCGAGGCGCAACGCGCGCTGGCGGTCGCCGGCCATGCCTCGAACGGCGACGAGCAGTCGCTCTCGCGGCGCATCGCGTGCTTCGGCAAGTGCCTGCCGCACAACGAGCTTGGAGAGGTCGACGGCGCGGCCTACGGTTTCCTACTCGCCGCCGTGCGCTCGGGGGAACACGACGCCTTTGAGAAGATCCCATTGGGTGGCTATCGCAAACTCTCGAACCCCCAGGCCGCCTACGCTTTCGACCTCGTCGGTTGCGACGCTTCGCAGCTGGCCCTGGCGACTCCGCCCGGTTTCGACAGCGCCGAACAGGCAGCCGAGATGGTTGAGCTCTACTGGCAGGCGCTGCTGCGCGACGTTCCGTTCGTAGAATACGAGACACATCCCCTGGCACAGGCGGCGTGCGCCGACCTATCGAGACTATCGGCGCTTAATAGCCCACGGCTGGCGGGGCAGGTGACGCCGCGCACGCTTTTTCGCGGTATCACCGGCGGAGACTTGGCAGGTCCTTATCTGTCGCAGTTCCAACTCAAGCCGATCCCGTATCTTCCCCTGTGGGTCGAGCAGAAGATTCGCACCGCTCAGCCAGGGGTGAACTACTTGACCGAATACCGGCAATGGTTGCAAAACCAGAACGGTGGACTGGCGGGAGTGAATCGGTTCGTGGAAGAACCGCTGTACATTCGCAATGGCCGCGATCTCGGCGAGTACGTGCACCGAGATTTCGCCTACCAACCTTATCTCGCCGCCTGTTTGATGCTGCTCAAGTGGGCGAGCCCGGTCGACGGCGGGAATCCGTACAAGCACTCGCGGACGCAGGACGGTTTCGCCACCTTCGGTTCGCAGCGTATTCTGACCCAACTGGCCACCGCGGCGCAGCTGGCCCTGCAGGCTTCGTGGTTCTTCAAATGGGTGGTCCACCGGCGACTGCGCCCCGAGGAATTCGGTGGGCGGATCCACAACCATCTCGAGAACCGGGCCGAGTACCCGCTGCACCCAGAGCTTTTCGAGTCGGGCGCGGTGGCCCACCTCGGCGAGAGAGGCCGCGGCTGGCTCCTGTCCCAGGCGTATCCCGAGGGTAGTCCGGCGCACCCTTCGTATCCCGCGGCCCACGCGGTCGTGGCGGGAGCTTGCGTCACCGTTCTCAAGGCGTTTTTTGACGAGACCTACATCGTACCCGAGCCGGTGGTGGGCTCCCCGGACGGGACTGCCCTCTCACCCTGGAAAGGCGAGCCACTGAGGGTTGGTGGCGAGCTTGACAAGTTGGCTTCGAACGTCGCCCTGGGCCGGGATTTTGCCGGCGTTCATTGGCGTTCGGACTCGATCAAC
>JAAETI010000616.1 GCA_024228555.1 bacterium
CGAAGCCTCTTTCTGTCAAGGGGTTGCTTTTTGGGGTGTTTGGGCGCGGTTGGTTGGCCTGGCCTGTTCAGGGGGCCGGGTTGGTTCTAGTGTTGGGGGTGGGTCCGGGAAGTGACTTGTCCGAAGAGCCGGCCTTTCAGGATGTTGAGCCGGTCACGCTGGACTTGAAGTCGTTCCTGAGTGTCCTCCCGGACCCGTTTCGATCAGCTTGTTGAGGAGCGTCGGGCGTCGCTGACGAGGTGCTGGTAGACGCGGTCGGAGATCCTCCGTTTCAACGCCCGGAGGGCTTCCTTGCTGGTCTTGCCCTCGCCGGTTTTGCGGTCGTAGTAGGTGCGGCCTTCGCTGGGATAGCGGAGTTGACAGATGGCGGCGATGTGGATGGCGTGGTTGAGTTTCCGGTTCCCTCTTGGGTTGAGACGATGCCGTGGCCGGTCACCTGAGGACGCTTCGATGGGTGCGGTGGCGTTGTAGGTAGCGAAGTGGCCTTTGGTTGGGAAACGGGTGACATCTCCGGTGAACCCGATGATGATGGCGGCGCAGATGGGACCGATTCCGACGATGTCGGTCAGCGTCGTTGCTGACGCAGCAACAGCCATCTTGATTCGTTTCTTTGAAGCCTTCAACATTGTGTCGAGTCGGGCGATATCGTCGACCAGTTCGGTAGCGATAACCAGCCGATGCCTGGTTACTTCACCATCGACAATGATCCGGTTGAGTAGCTGATTCGCTTTGTTAACAGTGAGTTCTGAGCCGATCCCGCCTGGTTCGAGTTCGAGCAACAGGGCGTGTAGTCGGGTGCAGTGCTTGTTACGCAGCCGGGCCATGTCACGGTGTCGTTTCGCCAACATCCGCAGCACTCGGACGTGATCATCGGGACGGACCCTGGCC
>JAAETI010000617.1 GCA_024228555.1 bacterium
CCGCCGGAACCAGGATGGCACCCGGAGGCATCATCCTCGGCCTGGCGGTCGGCGGGGAGGGCGCTGGTGATTTTGCGCTGGGCGGTTCGGTGGTGGCGAACACCATCAAGCCGACCATCGATGCCCATGTGACGGGGGGAGCGACCATCCTTTCCGCCGGAGGGGATATCACGGTTGCCGCGCAGGAAAGCGACCTGGTGATATCGTCCGGGGCGGGGGTCATCAGCGCGAGCACCGGTTCCAAAGGCGGGGCCGCCGTCGGCGCCGCTGTGCCGACCAACACGGTCGAGAGCACCGTGAAGGCCTATGTCGAAGACGCTCAGACGTTCGAATCGACCGGCGGTACGGTCAATGTCACGGCCGACCGTGATGATACCCAAATCGTTGCTGTGGCGCTGGGTGGGGATAAGGCTGACAGTTTCGCCCTCGGCGCCTCCGTGGCCACAAATACGGTTACGCATACCACCGACGCTCACGTCTCGGGCGGCACGGAGGTCAAAGGACAGACTGGTGTCACCGTGCAGGCTACGGAAGGCTCCCCGGTCATCGTGGCAGCAGCCGGCAATTTTGCCATCTCGAATAAGGGCGTGGCGATTGGAGCTTCCGTGCCCACAAATACGGTGACGCGGAACCTGACCGCCTACGTGGGCGATGAGAACCAAGCTGACTTTGATGCGGGGGCCGATGGAGCAAGCCTGACTTCCGCAGGCGGTCCGGTGACGGTGGCCGCAACCCGGCAGAATAGCCTGGTAATGGCCATTGGGGTCAGCGGCGTGGGTGCCGAGAATTTCTCACTTGGCGGGTCGGTCGTGGAGTCCAACATCAAGTCCTCGACCGTCGATGCCCACGTCTGGGGCGGCACCCTGGATGGAAACCAAGGGGTGACAATCCAGGCTGAGGATACGAAGGCCATCAACGTGGCCGGGGCGGGCAATCTGGACCTTAGCTTTCTCTTTCAATCCAGCGGTGGGGATGGGGCCAACGGCAATGTGGATCCACAACCTGTGGTCGAGGAAGCCGAAGAAGAAGCTCAGAAAGATATCCAGAACCAAGGTGTAGAGGAAGAAGAGGAGGACATCGAGGAAAGTCTGTCGAAGCAAGAAGAGCTGGATCCAGAAGATATTGCGCAGAATAATATCCTTAGTAACGCTGACGCCTTGAATAATTACGACGAATTTATGGCGTCTGATATCCCTTTGGCCCAGCAACTGCAAGCCAGCCAAGGGTCTGTTCCTGGCGCGGGATCCGCGCCGCCTTCCCCCAGTTCGAATCTGCTCGGGAGCAGCGCCGGCGTCTCCATCGGCCTGGCGTTGGCGAATAACCTGAGTTCAAGGGACACACGGCCGACCGTCCAGGCGTTTGCCTCCGACGCGACGTTGACATCTGACGCTGGCACGATCCAAGTCACTGCCGATCAGACGGTGCTGTTCGTCACGGTGGCCGGCAGCGGCTCCTTGTCCAAAAGCGGGGTGACCCTTGACGGCACGGAAGCCACCACGGTCTACCGGCCCATCACCAAGGCCTACATCGACGCGACGGGCGCCGCCTCCTCGACGGTGACGGCCAAGGGGAACGTCATCGTGGCCGCGAACAACATCGTGCATGCGGTGACCATCGCCGGCAACCTTGCATTCAACAAGAACGGCAGCAGCGTGGCGCTGACGTTCGCAACCATGGACCACACCAAGGGGACCACCGAAGCCTACATCGACCACACCGACGTGATCGCCAAGGGGGATATCGACGACTCGACGGTGAAAACAGGAATCAAGGGCCAACTTCAGACGATCGACGACTTTCGCGGGGTGTCCGTGGCGGCTACGTCCAAGCAAGTCTTCACCACGGTCGCGGCCGGGATCGAGGTGGCCGGCAAGGTCGACGTGGCGGCCTCGGTGAGCATCAACCTGGTAGGCGGCGGCGATGATCTCCTCACCAAGGCCTTTGTGGGTGAGGGCGCGACGATCAACAAAACCGTAACCGATACGGACGGGACGATCATCGATGACAATTCGGACGCGAACGCCAGGCAATCGATCAACGTCTTTGCCCATAGCGATACGACGATACAGGGCGGCGGCGGCTCATTCGGCGTAACCACGGGGAAGAATCTGGGAGCGGGTGCGGGGGTTGATGGGGGGCGGATGAATAAGACCACGGAGGCCTATTTAGCGGCCAGCGTGGCCAACACGGCCAACGTCGTCTCGGTTCAGGCCTGCTCGGAGGAGGACCTCCTCTCGTTTGCCGGCTCGATTCAAATCAGCACTGGTGAAAGCAACGAACTGGCGGGTGCCCTGGGTGTGTATGTCTTTGACGTGACGACGAATGCCTACATCGGCAGCTTCAGCGGGGGCGGGTCGACAAAGACCGTGCACGCGGGGGGCAGTGTGCTCGTAGCCGCCGACAATAATGCAACGATCAATTATATTACCGGGGCCGTCGAGTTTACCGAAGGGGGGAAAGCCAGTATCGGCGCGTCGGTGGCAGTCAATGACTTGACCGGTCATACCAAGGCGTTCATCAGCGACGATGCCGTGGTCACGGCCTTGGCCGGGGACGCGACGGATACGATTGCGGCAGCCATCGGGGCCTATGCGATCACTTTCTCGGATGACATCCCCGACGACGGCAGTACCGTTGCCCCACTCGGCAGTACGCCCTCGGGGACGGCAGGGGATGGCCTGGTGTCCGCCGACGATGAGGCCTGGACGAAGACTCGCAATGCCGTTGCCAACTATAACGACATTCGCGGGGTGGCCGTGAACGCGAATGTGTCCGAGACCGTCAAAGGCCTGGTCATCGCAGTCGGGGCCGCTGAGAAGGTCGCCGTCAACATCGCAGTCTTCGTGCCCGTGAGCACCCGCCACTCGATCGCCTATATTGCGGGAAAGGTCAACCAAGGGACAGACGACGTCACGGGTGTGACGCAAGACGTCGTGGTTTCCGCCAGCACGGACTACCATTCCCTCGCACTCATCGTGCCGGGAGCCCTAAGCGGCAACGTCGCCGTAGCGCCTGGCGTGAACTGGAATAGCGTGGATCTGACCACGGAGGCGTACATCGACGATAGCGCCCTGGTGTCGGCCGGTGGTGACGTCTCGGTGGTGGCGGCGGCGTCTGAACACGCGACGCGACTGACCATTGGCGCCGCCGTTGCGGCGGGCGAAGGCAGCGTATCCGTTGCGGTGGAAGGGAGTGTCACGGGGTTCTTTCTCACCAGCCATACCACGGCCGAGATCAGGGGTGGGACGGTCGATGACAAGACCGTGGTCTCGGCAGGAGGCACGGTGCTGGTCTCGGCATCGGACGATACCGTCGAAACGGGAGTGGCCGGCGGCCTCGCCGTAGCGTTTACCGACCCGAAGAGTGTCGGGGTGGGTGTGGGAGCAGGTGTCGTCTACAGCCACATCGATAAAACGACGGTGGCGCGGATCGGGTCGAACGCCCAGGTCACGGCCGACGGAAACGGCTCGACGGTCTCGGTGCTCAACGGGGAGATCGACCGCGCCAATCAGGACTTCTTCACCGACGAGACGTTTGTCGGGGTAGCGGTGCAAGCCCAGTCCTCGGAAGACCTCACCCACGTTGGGATCGCAGCAGGGCTGGCTACGACCGCCGGTGTTGCCGGGGGCGTGACTTACACCAATGTCGATTCGGATACGACCGCGATTATTGAAGGAGACGCGAAGGTCACTTCCTCGCAATCGGTGAATGTTTCGGCCTCGAATGCAGTGGACGTGCTGGATGTGGGAGGCGCCTTTGCCGTGGGGGGCGTCGGTACGCTTTCAGGCGGCGTGGACGTGGGCATTATCCGGAACACCACAACTGCGAATATTGCGTCCGATGCCGAGGTTCAAGCTTCCCGCGATGTGTCAGTCTACGCGCTCTCCCTCAAAAAGGTCAAAAGCTATGCCGTGTCGGTGGGTATTTCCGGGGTGTTTAGCGTAGGAGCCTCCGTGTCGGTGTGGACCTTGGGAGATAAGCTCAATTCCAATTACGATACGGTTTCCACCAGCGGCAACGATGGGCTGGCTATTCAGGATAAGAGTGATTCCAGCGATCCCCCGTATGCCAACTTCGGTAGCTACGCCGACGGACAAAGCAATCGGTCGGATGTGACCGACGCCATGTCGGGCTACATCAGCCCTGATGATCAGCCGGACGGCAATCAGAATCAAGATGCGTTTGTGAGCATTCGGAAGCAGACCACGGCAACGGTGACGGCGCAATCAGAGGCGCAGGGCACGGCGGCCAGTGAGGCGATTAATCAGAGCGATACGGCCGACACGGAAGGCGTCACGGAAGCGGTGATCGCCGGCGACGTGACGGTCGGCGGGAAGGTCATCGTAGGGGCAAAGGATGATACGACCGTCAAGTACGTGGCGGGGGCCATCGAGGCGTCGGTGGGGGGCAGCCTAGGGGCGGGCGTGGGTGTGGCGACGATCAAGGGCGCCGTGTTGGCTCATATCGATGGGACGGTCACGGCGGTTGGTGCGGTCACGGTCCTCGCGGATCAACGGAGCCATCTGGATGGGACGGCATTTATTGGGGAGGCCTCGCTGTATGTGACGGCTGGAGCGGGGGTGGCGGTGATCAACGACCACAGTGTACAAGAGGCTTTCATTCGGGATGGAGCGCAGATCCTGAAAGCTTCGTCCATTGACGTGACGGCCAGCCATCACTACTCCAAATTCGAAACATTGGCGGTGGAAGTCCAAATCGGCGGCATCGGAGCAGTCGGGGCCTCCATTGCGCGCTCGGCGGCGGATGGGTCCACGACGGCGTTCATTGGCGACGCTACGATCGGGGACCCGCTGGCCCCGAACGCCTCGATCGGCGAGGTGACAATCGAAGCCGTCTCCGACATTCGCCCCGAGGCCAAGGCCTACGCCGCCTCTGGAGGAGTGGGCATTGCGGGGGATGGCAATCAAGAGACGGCGGAGGTGACGTCGACGGTGGCGGCGTATTTCGCTTCCGCAGGAGGCCCTGGGGCGGATGAGCCAAACGTGGATCCCGACAATCTCAACCGGGTTGGCGGGGATGTGACCATTGTGGCCAATTCCACCGCCGAGCCGCGGGCTATTGGGGTGGGTATTGCCGTGGCCGTCGGGATCTCGGTTCCGGTGACGTTGCCGACGGCCACCGCCTCGCCCACGGTGAACGCCTATGTGGGCGAAGGAGCCATTCTCCATGTGCTGGGCAAAGACAATGTGGATCCCGACCTGGTGACCGGGCGGCTGGAAGTCTTTGCGATTGGGGCGGATGATCCCCATGCGGATGGGACAGCAGCCGGAGGCGCCATTGCCAGTTTTGGCGGGACGGGGGTGTTGGCGGAAAACAAGAGCGAACTGAACGCCTACATTGGTGATGAGGCCACCGTCACGACCAACAGGGATGTGGTCATCCGGGCCGAGCAGGAATATGTGGGCTATGCCCGCGGGCAAGGCGGCGATTTCGGGGCCGTGGCCGTGAACGTCAATGACGCCACCTTGAAGATTGAGCCGATTGTGCAGGCCTATATCGGTGGGGCTTCGGTCACGGCCGGCGGCGATGTGATTATCGAGTCTGAATCGGGCTCGCCGGGGACCTTGCCCGACCTGTCGTTTGATTCGAGCACCACGGTGGACTACGACGCCTACGAGATTACCTTCCTGCGTCCCCATGGCCTGGAGACGGGCGAATCGGTGATTTACCGGGCGAACGATCTGGAACCGATCGGCGGGTTGGTGGATGGGTCGACCTATCAAGTGGTGCGGATCAGCGATGTGACGGTCCAACTCGGCACGTTTATCACGGCCGATCAGGTGGATGACGCCACCGGGGAAATTCAGTTTGACCTGCCCCATACTATCGAAAGCGGAACACCGGTGGGCTATGACGCGAACGGCAATCCCTGGATCAATGGCCTGAGAAGTGGCGTGACCTACTTCGTGAATGCCGTTGGTTCGAACGCCATCAAGCTGGCGCCGACGGTGGAGATTGCCA
>JAAETI010000618.1 GCA_024228555.1 bacterium
CTTGATGGCGGCCCCGTTCGCGGTCACTATCGTCGCCGCCCGCCTCGGCGAGAAGGTGACACGACGCCGATACGTTCTCGTCGCGATCGGCTTCGCAGGCGTGATCGCAGTCATGCGTCCGACGCCGGATGGCTTCACTCCATGGGCGCTTCTCGTGATCGCCGCAGCAGCGGCGATTGTCGTCCGTGAGTTCGCCACTCAGCGAGTCGGCGCCAACACAACGCCCCTGACGATCGCGCTGCTCACCGCGCTAGCCATCACGGCGATGACGGGAGCGATCTCGGCCGTCACGGGATGGGGTGCAATCACGGCCCGAGCCGCAGCCGTACTGGTCCTTGCCTGTGCGTGTCTCGTCGCTGGCTATGTCTTCCTGATTGAGACCGTGCGTGTCGGCGACCTCAGCGTTTCAGCTCCGTTTCGCTACACGACTGTCGTCGGAGCCGTCGTCGTCGGGCTCACCTTCTTCGGCGAGACACTTGACATACTCACGATCATCGGATGCACCCTCATCGTCATTGCTGGCGTAGTCGCTGCTCGTACCGACATCCTGCCCCAGAGTCCTCATGCACCCGTCTCGGCGACGTACCCCGAGTCGATCACTGCACGCCCGGGAACCAGCGACGGCCACTCCGTGTCACCGCCCGGGAATCCCGATCCACCGCGCTGATGAACCGGCGATATGCCGTGGTCCAAGGGCTCGGAAATGAGACCACGGAGAGCGACCGTCCACCATCAGGGTCCGGCGGGGTGCAGACCGCCACCCGGAGTGACCACATCGCCTTGGTGGCCGGTGATGTCGGGCGGGCCGGTAGTGCCGGACCAGGACGGTCCGGCGACCGGACGCTGGAGCATTATCGTGCGCGCTTGCGGTTGAGTTGATCGCTGTCGCAGCACATGAAAGCCGGCTCGCTGTGAACCAGGGATGCGGCAAGCAATGGATTCGTGGC
>JAAETI010000619.1 GCA_024228555.1 bacterium
CCGAAGTTGAACATCCACATGGAGTATTTGCGGGACCAGTTGAGCAGCCATGAGACAGGCTTTGGCGATCCGAACTTCTCGATTACTCCCACTTCAGCACTCCCTTGCGGATGGCGTAGACCAATCCGAGAAGAAGGATGCCGATGAAGACGAACATCTCGATGAGGATGTAGCCACCCATACCAGCGTTGGCGAAGGTTTCGACCTTGAGGGCCCACGGGAATATGAAGACGGCTTCGACATCGAAAATCAGGAACAGCAGAGCGAAGATGTAGTACCGAATGTGCGTCTGTGACCACCCGTCACCGATTGGCTCGATACCGCACTCATAGATCTCAGATTTGACCTTCGAGGGGTTATTGGGGCGGATCAGCCCGGCGACGATGAGGCCAACACCCACGAGGATTCCCCCCGCGGCGAGAAAGACCGCAACGGTGATGTAGTCACCGAGGTATTGCTCCAGCACTCAGACCCCTTCAGTCCATCCCGATACCCGTGCACTGCACGTCGCGGGCGAGTATAGATAGCTGCGCGACACGGCCAAAGCCAAGATGACACCCATCCCAGTAATGCCAGCCGATCCACGATAGCCGCGAGTTCGACTGCGGTCACCAGCCGCAACCCTGGCCGCATAGCTGGGGATGCTGGCCCCGGCGTCCTTCCCCGGAAATCGGTGCCCCCCGCTTCTGGGAGGGGGCTAACTGACTAGCCGATGGTGATGTTGGAGAAGACTGACTCGGCGTTTGCGTTGGCGTCGTCATCGGTCAAGAACACGAGATAGTCGAAATCACCCGTATAGAACTCACCAACCGGGATCTCATAACGCACGACACCCGGAGCCACATAGCTGTGGAAGTCCTGGATACCCCAAGTCTGGGTTCCAAACACCTGGAAC
>JAAETI010000620.1 GCA_024228555.1 bacterium
CGGAACACTCGCCCGCCCACTACCGATGTCGCATACGCTTCCGGTCATACCGGAACCTCACTCACATTGGGGATTCGGCAAGGTGGCTGGTCGGAGGCCTAATTCCGGCCAGTCACCGCTTCTAGCTGACCACTCTGATCAACTTCCCTAGAATACTAGACTACTAGTAGAGTGTTGTCAACTCACGTATAGGGAATCGTGGGCGTACCAGAAGGGCTAGAATCCTCGACGATGACAGCCGGCCCCGACGATCGCCACTACTCCTCACAGGAGATCGCCGCTGAACTCCGCCTAGCTATCGCCACCAACGAGCTCGCACCAGGGGACCAGCTACCGTCCAACGCCGATCTGCAACAGAAGTACAGCGTTGCCCGGCAAACGGCGCAGAACGTCATCAATGCCCTGAAAGCCGAGGGGATCGTCTACTCGGTACCAGGTCGGGGGATCTTCGTCCGCTCCGACCTGGATACCGATGAACTCCTGGCCACCATGGCCGAAGCCGAAGACAGCTCACCCCTCTACCGGGACCTGCTCAACCGGCTCGACAACACCGACACGACCATTGACAAGATCACTGACGTCGTCAGGGACCTCACTCGTCGTCTCGATGCTCTGGAAAAACGGCAAGACCGATCAAACGGTCCCGCAGGTCAGTAAGTTCACCTGCGATCGAGTTCAACCGGTCCGATTGCTTCGCTGCTCGTCGGAGCAGGTACGCGGCCTGGATTTTCGATATCGATGTAGACCCCGGCTCGGCCGGGTCGGGATCATCAACGGTGCGTATGATTTACGCTTCCCACCTTTTGGGGTTGAGGTACCAACAGTGAACGCCCATTGCCAGTTCACCGGTTCCCACAATCCAGACAATTCAGGCAACTACTACTCAGCGATGTCATTGCACTACGCAGAGCGACCGGCAATCGATCAACTTGCCTTGACAGCATTCACCGTTTCGCAGGAGGGCCCTGGGTCGTCGGTGCAGATGAAATCAAACCCGAGCTCGGTCAGCTGTTGGACGGCTTCCTGATCGTTCTCGTTCCATGAGACCAGACCGCATCCGAGTGACCGGACCCGATCAACATAGTCCTCGTTCACAGTTCGGAACGGATCCCGTAGGTGATCGAAACACGGATGCAGGTAGTCCGGGCTCATATAGGCGCCAAGCGATCCAAGATCAAGCAGTCTGTCGTAGTAGAGAAACGACGTAGCAGCCGACGGAAGGTTGCTGCCAATCCATGCCACCACATCACCACGAGCAGCAGCGAACAGAATCTGCCGGGCCTCCACAGCGTCCGGCCAGCTCTGGGTGATGTGTTTGAGTCCTTCGGGCGTGATTGATTTGATGTCCAGATACGCCACCGCTGAGCGTGACAGTGTGTAGTCGATCACCTCTTCTAGGCGCCGTCGGGACCATTCGTCAGCATCAAGATCTAACAGCTCGGCGAAGGTGTAGTCAGAAACCCAAGCGCCAGGCTGGACCACCGAATCGTGGGTGGCCAAGAGCACACCATCAGAGGTCTCGTTCACATCGATTTCGGCTGAGGTCGCTCCCACATCACAGGAGTGACGGATGGCGTCAATCGTGTTTGGATCACCACCGTGTTTGCCGCCTCGATGAGC
>JAAETI010000621.1 GCA_024228555.1 bacterium
CAGCCAAGTTCGGAGCGCTCGTCTCTCCTGTCCTTGGGGCGGATAGGGCCAAGGATCTCCTGATTGCGGTCGAGCAACTCGATGCCAGCACTCAGGTCGCTGACTTCGTGGAGCTGTGCCGTGGCTGAGTTCGACCCCGATTCTTTCGTGTTGGCCCGCAAGGGCAACCAGTACCAGGACTTCGAGATGGGCCAGGTGTTCGAGCACCACTGGGGCCGTACGATCAGCGCCGGTGACAATGCCTTGTTCTCGACCGCGACCTGCAACTGGAACCCAATGCACCTCAACGCCGGCTTCGCTCAGGCCCACGGCCACGATGATGTGGTCGTCAACCCGATGCTCCTCCTGTGCACCGTGGTAGGCCTATCGGTCGAAGACCTCAGCGAGGGTGGCGGGCCGTTCCTGGGGGTCAACGACTGCACCTTCCATCGGGCGGCACATCCGGGTGACACCATCACTGCCCGCTCGACGGTCACCGACATGAGGGAGTCGAAGAGCAGACCAGACACCGGCATCATCACCTGGCACACCGAGGCCCACAACCAGCACAGTGAGCTGGTGCTCGACTACCACCGCACCAACCTCGTGGCCAAGCGGCG
>JAAETI010000622.1 GCA_024228555.1 bacterium
CAACACCGAGCAGCAATCGCGTAGCGCGGCTCTCTATGAGCGCGCGCTGAACATCCTCCCCGGTGGCGTCAGCCGCAACACGGTGCTGCGCAAGCCTCACCCCCTGTACGCCGACCACGCCAAAGGCTCGGTCGTCACCGATGTGGAAGGCGTCGAGCGCATCGACTTCGCCAACAACATGGCATCGTTGATCCACGGCCACGCCTACCAACCGATGATCGACGCGGTCACCTCCCAGCTCTACAAGGGCACCGCGTTCACCGTCGCCACCGAAGTCGAAATCCTCTTCGCCGAACACATCTGCAGCCGCAACAAGGGCTTCGAAAAAGTCCGCTTCGTCAACTCCGGCACCGAAGCCGTCATGGGCGCCATCAAAGCCGCCCGCGCCTTCACCGGCCGCCCCAAGATCGCCAAAGTCGAAGGCGCCTACCACGGCCTCTACGACTACGCCGAAGTCAGCCAAACCGCCAAACCGGAGAGCTGGGGCGAGAAGGACAAACCCACCAGCGTCCCCGTAGCCCACGGCACCCCCGCCAAAGCCCTCTCCGACGTCGTAGTCATCCCCTTCAACGACATCGAACGCGCCCGCGCCATCCTGGATGCCAACAAGGACGAGATCGCCTGCGTCCTACTCGACCTCATGCCCCACCGCGTCGGCCTGCGCCCCGCCGAAGCCGACTTCGTCGAATTCCTACGCGAGTGGACCACGCAAGACGACGCCCTCCTAGTCCTAGACGAAGTCATCACCTTCCGCTCCACCTACAGCGGTGCCCAAGGCTGGTACAACATCACCCCCGACCTGACCGCCATGGGCAAGATGATCGGCGGAGGCTTCCCCGTGGGCGCGATCGCCGGCCGCGCAGAAGTCATGGACGTCATGAACCCGCTGGCTAAGAAGGTCCTATTCCCCCACTCCGGCACCTTCTCAGCCAACCCGGTCACGATGACCGCGGGCCTGGTCTCCATGATCGACTTCGACGAAGAAGC
>JAAETI010000623.1 GCA_024228555.1 bacterium
CCGGCCGACACGGGAGCGTGGCTGCTCCACGGACACGTCCACGAGCGATGGGCCCAACACGGCCGGATGATCAACGTCGGAGTTGACGCCACCGGGTACCGACCGATCGGCGAGACCGCCCTCGCAGCACTTATCGACGCCCGGCCTGCAAGCCACTCCACGGCATGAGAATGATCGGGACCAGGAGAACTACTGGGCTCGTACCAACTCGCACAAAGCACAGGAGGACGTCGACGGTGCAACACGGTGGACCACGCGCCACTGACTGGGACAGCGGCAGGGCCTGAACAGGTCGCCGTGGGACCGCCGTGGGACGAGAGCCAATCTGGCTCGACTGCGACCCCTCCCGCCAGCCCAAACACGCCGATGGGATCGTCCTTTCCTAAACCGTGAGCGAAGGTTCGATTCCTTCCGGGGGCGCCACATAACAGCAGGTCAGACGCATGCCAACCTGCCAATCTGAGTTGGATCGATGGCACTGTCCGATACTTGTCCCATCTGCTGGAGGTAGAATCTTGGGATGACGAAGGGGAGCATCCGACTCAAGCGGGAACCGGACTACTGGGAGCTACGGGTCTACGCAGGCCGAGACCCCGTGACGAACAAACGCTGCTACGTCCGCCGGGGGTTCAGAGGCGAGAAGCGAGAGGCCAACAACGCCCTGGCTCAGCTCGTCGCCGAAGTCGACCGAGAGGGCATCCGGACCGAGTCCACCATCAGCCGGTTACCCACCGCCCACACCCACCACCAGGCCACCACCGGCCGACAACAGCGAACCACCCACGCCCA
>JAAETI010000624.1 GCA_024228555.1 bacterium
GTGGTGTTGGTGGATCTGCCAGCGTTTGGGCGGCCGACTCGGTTGTGTTGGCGGAAGTTCCGGTGGCGGTGCCCGAACCGGGTTTGCGTGGTCGGGTCTTGGACCGAGCACGCCCCCACTATTGGGTGGCCACGGTTGGCGATGACGGACCGGGCCGGGCGGTGGGTGACTGCCCAGGTCGGCCGCTCGGGTCGCACGATCAACGAGGTGGCGGTCGAGTTGGGCACGGACTGGCACACTATCAACGACACTGTGCATGCTTTCGGGGTTCCTCTGATTGATGACCCGGACCGGATTGGTCAAGTCCACTCGCTCGGTTTGGATGAGACGCTGTTCTTCCGTCAAGGCCGCTGGAAGCGGCAGCGGTGGGCGACCTCGATCGTGGATGTCGGCGACGGCCATTTGTTGGACATGGTCGAAGGCCGCAACGCCGCTGGCCCCTGTGTGTGGCTTGCTCGCCGTGGTCAGGACTGGTTGGACGGCATCGAGTACGCGGCGCTGGATTTGTCGGGCCCGTACCGCAAAGTGTTCGACACCATGGTCCCCGACGCGGTGCAGGTGGCCGATCCGTTTCACGTTCAAAAGCTGGCCAACCAGAA
>JAAETI010000625.1 GCA_024228555.1 bacterium
ACCTCGTCGTGCACAGGTCGAAGTGGTCTCGCGAGCGTCACTCGGCCGATGTGGAGTCGCTCCACGCCGATGATGTGGCGGTAGTGTAGCTCGCTCATGAGTAAGAAGAACTTCGCCTGTGCCCGAGGGTCTGCGGCAACAGTCTCATGCATGCGCCGCAGAGATGGCATGCGTGGCTCCGCGGAGGCCAAGAAGCCGCGGAGCTCAGCGGGCTGAGAAGCACTGCCAGTGGCGTCATGAAGCGGCGGGTCCGCATCGGCGGGCTGAGAAGCACGGCCAGCGGCAAGGTGGCTGTCCTCACATGGGCCATCGTGGAGGAGCTTGATGAGAGGGTTGTATGTGTCCGCGAAGTTCGGCGTGGCGAAAAAGCTCGGCCCGCCGAAGAGGAGGTTGTTGCCATGGCCGTCGTAACGCAGAGACGTCTTCCGGCCCTCAGTGCCGGGCACATCGGAAGTGCTGAGCAGCAACGTCCGGAGGGCGGTTTTCACCTTCGCAGGCATCTCTGGCCGAGCACAGGCCGAACCGATGGTCTCCTTCGGCCCGGCTATGTTCATGGCCTCCAGGAAGTCCTGGGAGGTTGCGGCCGCGATCGCCTTAAGGTCTGCGGTGAAGCCCTTCCTGCCGATGGCCGCCCTCGTGCCCTTGAGGAGTCGCATGCGACGGACGACGTCGCCCAGCACGGCGATGATCTCGGGGTTGCTGAAGCGGCTCTGGCCGGTGGCCTTGTACGGTGCCGCGTCGCTGGGAAGCGAGTACTGGTGCTCCTCGATGTTGATCAATCGCCGTGCCACTTGCTCGAAGAGCATGGGACGCTCTCGGTCGAGCCCAGGCACTCCGTCTCCGAACCACCACTCGACGTAGCAAGCTGGGTAGGTTCGGGCGTTGAAGGAGTCCAGAGGCGCCTGTGTGGGGATCGCGAGTGCCTCGGGGCAAACGGTCAGCCGCGTCTCTGCCTGAGCCACGGCATGCTCGATGGTTGCCTGGACCGTGTCGTCGAAGCCTCTTACTGTGGACTGCACGTCAAGAATCAGAGGCTTGAGAGCTTCTCGGCCTCCCTCATCTATGACAGGTCGAAGAACACCGCTTTGGTCCTGGATCCTCGCCTGCTTCTCATTGTGGATGAGCTTGGCTGCGTGGCTCTGCAGAGCATCGATGGTGCCTTGGAGCGCCTGCATCATTTTCACGGGTTTGATATCGTGGACGGGGTCCACCGCGATGGAAACCTCTGCAGCCTCCAAGTGTTCCTCCGCGGTCGTGGCAGCATGGGCCGGCTCGCAGGCGGAGTCCTCTTCAGTCTCACTGCTGGCGTCCTCGTGCTTCTCCACGTCCGGGGCTCTGGAAGCCGGCCCTTGCAGTCGCACGGGCGCGTTCTCGGAGCCGTCGATCTCCTGAAGACATGCGGTGAGCTGTGCAGGCACACCATGGGCGGGAAGTCGGGACTCCGCTTCCCTCTCGTCGCAGATCACGATGTTGGAGTAGACAGGGCACTGCAGTTGCCGCTCGCGGACGATTTTCATGTACTCCGTGCGGTTGACGGTCGCCCATTCCGCTCTGCTCAGGTCGTGCAAGCTGCGGGTGTAGATGACGCACAGCGAGTCAACGAGAGCGTCCAGCGGCGGCGGCAACTCCAAGGAGGGCACGTCCGCAGTCGGCTGCGCGAAGAAGATGGTGTTCCCCGTGAGGGCCTTCTCTTGCAGCGCGGGGTCGCCTTGCCGGCCGAGTCGGATCTGCTTGTAGCAGCATCTGCCCAGGGATGCCAACATCTTGGTCGCCGGGGAGGCCTCGCGGACGTGCAGCCGCTCTCGACCAATCCAGTTGTCGTTGGCACAGGCGTTGAGCGGCATCTTGGGCTTCTTTGCCGCGATGTCCACGAGGCACTCCCAGCACGCAAAGATGAGAGCAGCTTCATCGCCTATGCCAGCACAAGGCGGCCGAGTGTCTGCAGAGTCAGGAGCACCAGCAGTCGGCACACGGCGAACGTGAAGGAGCCAACGCCACAGCTTGTTGCCCGGATGCTGGACACTGCTGGCGTGCAATTCCTCCGCTGGGATCAGCGGCCATCGTCTGGCGTAGCGCTCCACATCCAAGAGTTCGTGGACGCGGTCGGGTGACTGGATGTAGTAGACATCGTCGCGCTTCGTGAAGACGCTTGCAGGGGCGTCGGCCGCGGTGCGCTCGCAGACCGGCGGCGGCGTACCAAAGAGGCTCAGCTTGTAGCGGTACTCGATGAAGTCCCGTTGCTGGCACAGAGCACACGCAACCTCACAACGCGGGACTTCGGGCGAGCGGGAGAAGGTGTTGCCCTTGGATCCCGGAATCGAGAATTGCTGGAAGTGTGCGAAGTTTTGCACCATGAGTCTCTTCTCCTGCGCCGTAATGGCACGGCATCCAT
>JAAETI010000626.1 GCA_024228555.1 bacterium
CGTCATGATCGAGGTCGACTCGCAGACGCGAGCCTTGACGCGTGAGGCGGAAGGTGATGCTGTCCCAGACCTTCGGCAGCCGTGGCGCGAACTCGATGTGATCGCCGTACTCCGTCATGCCGGCAAACCCGTGGACAATGCCCGCCCAGACACCCCCGGCCGACGCGATGTGGACACCGTCGGCCGTGTTGCCATGTGAATTGCAGAGATCGAGATAGAGGGCCCGCGTGAAATAGTCAACGGCCAGGTCCTCGTAGCCGACCATGCCAGCAACGATTGCCTGTACACACGCCGATAGAGACGAGTCACCGGTGGTGATCGGGTCGTAGTAGTCGAAGTTGCGACGCTTCTGTTCGACGGAGAAGTGTTCGCTGCGCAGGAACATGGCAAGCACCACATCAGCCTGCTTGAGCACCTGATGGCGGTAGATCACGAGGGGGTGGTAGTGGAGCAAGAGCGGGTATCGGTCGTCCGGTGTGTCATCCCAATTCCATGGTTCCAGGTCAAGAAAGGTGGAGTCCTGGGGGTGGATCTCCTGCTCATCATCGAACGGTATGAACATGGCATCAGCGGCGGCATCCCAGACGTCGAGCTCATCCAGCTCGAGGCCAGTCGATCGTCGCACACGGTCGAACATCTCACGGTTCCATTCGGCCAGGAACCGGATGACGTGGGCGGCGTAGCGCAGGTTGA
>JAAETI010000627.1 GCA_024228555.1 bacterium
CGGACCCGTCACCTCCTCCGATCTGGTGGCGGTCGCCACATGCCGCCGTGTGGCCCGGGGGGCAGCAACGGTCGAGAGCGAGGTCTGGGATGGGGCACAACTCGTGGCATCGGCCATTTCCACCAGCCTGTTCATGGCGGCAAAGTAGCCCCGCACACCCCGGGGTCAAAAGACTAGGAATTCTCAGGGCGACTGGCGAGTGGCGAGGCCAACTCCCCTAGGAGCCTCGTGACAATAGGGGGGAGCCCCCGATTCGCAATTGTGGGTCCGATGAGACCGTGCCTCTATGGAGCGACATGGTTCGAGATCCCCCCACAGCCGATATCACAGCCAGACGACGGGGTTCGCGGCTGAGACCAGCGAGGCGTCGCTTGAAGCCAGCCCCAAGTGGATCAAACCGAAGGTCCGAGTAGCACTTGCCGTCCTGATCGTGGCCGGCTTGGTACTGGGAACCGCGGGCCTCTCCTACGGCCATGCCGCCCCCTCCTCCGGCAACGCCAAGCGAGGCATCCTGGCATCGAGGTCCGTTGAGGGACCGACCAAGCCAGATACCGGGCCGGGATCGGTACTCGATCCGGATGCGGACATCGTTGCCAGTGAGTTGCTGGACGAATTGGGCCAAGCACTCGAATCAATCAAGCCTGAGCCCGTC
>JAAETI010000628.1 GCA_024228555.1 bacterium
GCATCCTTCTTCTCGGATTGGTCTACGCCATCCGCAAGGGAGTGCTGAAGTGGGAGTAATCGAGAAGTTCGGATCGCCAAAGCCTGTCTCATGGCTGCTCAACTGGTCCCGCAAATACTCCATGTGGATGTTCAACTTCGGTCTTGCCTGTTGCGCAATCGAACTCATCGCAGTTGCGGCGCCACGGTTCGACGCAATGCGCTTCGGTTTGATCCCATTCCCTGCCTCGCCCCGTCAGGCCGACCTGATGATCGTGGCCGGCACCGTGACCGACAAGATGGCTCCAGCGGTCAAACGTCTCTACGACCAGATTCCTGATCCCAAATACGTTATTTCGATGGGTTCCTGCGCCAACTGCGGAGGCCCCTACTGGGACTCGTACTCAGTGACGAAAGGCGTCGACCAGCTCATCCCCGTCGACGTCTACGTGCCCGGCTGTCCTCCCCGCCCCGAGGCTCTGCTCGAAGGCATCGTGCTTCTCCAGCAAAAGATCATGAACGAAGACGTGCAGAAGAAGTGGACAGAGCGTGACCGACAGCCCGTCTGAAACCACTGAAGCACCAAACACGCTGGGCACCTTCGCTGCGGACTTTGCCGCTCTCGTTGGCGCCGAACGATGGACCGCCGATCACGGCACCGTCCATGTGTACTTGTCGCGCGACCAGTGGGTGGCGGCGGCGACTGCAGCTCGAGACGAGACCGAGCTGGCGTTCTTTTCCTTTCTGTCCGCGGTCGACTGGGCCAAAGAAGTCGCTGTCGGCGAGCCAGCCGATGACGTCGAAAACCTTGATGAGCGTTACGAGGTCTTGTGCCGTCTCTCTTCGGGAACAGACGACACCGCGTTGATCTTGTCGACATCTCTCGCCAAGGACGATGCCTGGCTGGACTCGCTGGTCTCGGTGTACGCCGGTGCGGCATGGCACGAGCGAGAGACCGCAGAGATGTTCGGCATCGACTTCCACGGACATCCCAACCTCATCAATCTCTATCTGCCCCAGGAGTTCGAAGGCCATCCGCTGCGCAAGTCGTTTGCGCTGGGTGCCCGCGAAGTCAAGCCGTGGCCAGGCAAGGTTGACGTCGAGGAACTCCCCTCAACAGAAAATGTCGAGGCGGCAGCCCAGACGGATGGGGAGGGCTCATGACCCACCTCGATCACCGTGGCATTGTCGAAGTCTCCGATGGCGGTGTCTCGGTAGAGCTCAAGGGCGAGACGATGACGCTCAACATCGGGCCCCAGCACCCTTCAACCCACGGTGTGCTCCGTCTCATCGCCGAGGTTGATGGTGAGCGGATCGCCAGGCTCGACCCAGCCATCGGCTACATGCATCGTGGCAAGGAGAAGCTTGCGGAGGCCCGCACCTACGCTCAGATCACCGCGCTGATCAACCGTATCGACTGGGTGTCTGGCTTTGCTAACGAGGTTGCGTTTATCCGTGCGGTCGAGGAGCTTGTGGGTGTTGAGCCCACTCCGCGAGCGCAGTACATCAGACTGATTCTCACCGAGCTCACCCGCATTTCCAACCATCTGGTGTTTGCCTCTTCATACCCCCTCGAACTCGGTGGTGCGACGGCACTCATGTGGGCTTTCCGGGAACGCGAACACATCATGGATGTGATTGAAAGCGTCACCGGTGGTCGTTTCCACACCAACTTCAACCGGGTTGGAGGGGTCAACCCTGTTGCCGGCGGTGGCAAGTCTCAGAAGAAGGTCAGCCTTGATCTGCCCGCCGGGTTCTATGCAGCCGTGGAGAACGCCATGGACCGCGCCGAGGTGGCATGCGACGAACTCGATCAGCTGGTCACCGGCAACGAGATCATCCACATGCGGGCCAAGGGTGTTGGAATCATCACCAAGGAAGATGCACTTGCTTATGGCATCTCTGGGCCCAACGCCCGTGCTTCTGGCGTGGACTTTGATCTCCGAATCCAGGAGGACAGCCTGTTGCCGTACGGTGACTTCGACTTTGATGTCATCACAGGGGAGAACGGTGACAGCTTCGACCGTTATCTGGTCCGTATCCTCGAAATCCGTGAATCGATCAAGATCGTGCGGCAAGCCATTGGCAGCGTTCCCGACGGGCCGTTGCAGGCGAAGGTGCCGCGCGTTCTCAAGGTCCCGCCGGGTACCGCCTATGTGCGAGCCGAGAATCCCAAAGGTGAGATGGGGTATTACATCGTTTCTCAGGGCGGTCGGATTCCGTATCGCTTGAAGATTCGTTCTGCATCGTTCTCGAACATCTCGATTATGTCGAAGATCGCAGTCGGTCAGTTGATCCCCGACCTCGTTGCCACCATGGGTAGCCTCGACTTCGTGCTCGGGGACGTCGACCGATGATTGTCGCCGCCGTTCCCTTTGCTTTGTGGCTCGCCGCCAAGGCTGTTGTGACACTGGGTCTCATGCTCGGAGTGGTTCTGGTTGTGATCTGGGCCGAACTGAAATGGTCGGCCCATATCCAGAGCCGTGTCGGACCCTGGTATGTCGGTGGTCGGTATGGTTGGCTGCATCCGATCGCCGAGGCGCTCAAGTTCCTGCAAAAGGAGGACTTGGTCCCCGAGGCTGCCGATGACAAGGTCTTCCGGCTTGCGCCCTACGTCATGCTTGCCGGAACCATCGCTACCTTTGCGATTATCCCGATCGGGCCCACCGTTGTCGCCCGTGACCTCGACATCGGCATCTTCTACCTGCTTGCAATCTCGTCTCTTTCGACCTTGGGTGTCCTGATGGCGGGCTGGAGCTCAGCCAACAAGTACTCGCTCATCGGTGGCGTCCGCGCCGGCGCCCAGCTGATTGCCTACGAGCTGCCGCTCATCCTGGCCCTCGTCGCAGTTGCCATCCAGGCCGGCACGCTGTCGCTGAACGGCATCGTTGCCGCCCAGACTGAAACTCTGTTCACCATCGGCGGTTTCGACGTCGCCCTGCCGTTTGCGTTGAGCGGTCAGTTCATCGGCTTTGTGGTGTTCATCATTGCCAGCCTCGCCGAACTCAACCGAACCCCGTTTGACCTGCCCCTTGCCGAGTCCGAGCTAACCATGGGCTACGTCACCGAATACTCCGGGCTCCGGTTCTCCATGTTCTTCCTCGGTGAGTACGCCGGAGTAGTCGCAATGGCCGCCGTCATTTCGACCGTCTACCTCGGCGGCTACTGGATGCCAGGGATCAGTGACGACGCCCTCGATTGGCTGGGTCCGTTCATCCTCGTGGGCAAGATCTTCTTCATTGTCTTCCTCTATATCTGGTTCCGTTGGACCTGGCCGCGGATCCGTGAGGACCAGCTACAGCGAATGGCTTGGAAGTGGCTCATCCCGCTAACCCTGTTCAACATCATGGCGACCGCAACGCTCAAGGTGGTCCTGTAATGGCTATCCCCGGCATCGGTCTTGTCAAGGGTTTGTGGATCACGTTGAAGGCTCTTTTTACCAAGCCCGTCACCGTCATGTGGCCGGACGAGAAGGAGGAGCTGGCAGTGCGGGCGCGTGGCGTTATCGCTCTCGACACCAACAACTGCACCTCATGCATGCTGTGCTCGCGGGAGTGCCCCGACTGGTGTATCTACATCGAGGCTCACAAGGTCGAGATCCAACCCGACAAGCCTGGGGGCCGGGTCCGCACCAAGAACATCTTGGACCGTTTTGATATCGACTACGGCCTGTGCATGTATTGCGGGATCTGTGTCGAGGTGTGCCCGTTCGATGCCCTTTATTGGAGCCCCGAATACGAGTACAGCGAGTACAGGATTTCCGATCTGCTGCACGACAAGCAGCGACTGAGCGATTGGATGGCGACTGTGCCCCGACCTGCGGAACTGGAGAAGTGATCATGTTCTTCGCAGTAACCGTCGGCGATTGGCTGGGCGAGGTCGAGAACTGGGTGTTTGCCGTTCTTGCCATCGCCATGGTGTATGCAGCAATACGTGTTGTTACCACCAAGAACGTCGTACACGCTGCGCTGTTCCTCGTCATCGCGCTTGGCGGATCGGCAGCGATCTTCCTGCTGCTTGGGGCCGAGTTCGTGGCATGGACCGTCGTGATGGTCTACATCGGCGCCGTAATCGTGCTCTTCCTTTTTGGGATCATGATCACCAGAGCACCGCTCGGCTACGAGACCAAGCTCAGCCATCCGCGGCGAGTGCGAATCGGTGCGGCCTTGGCTTCTGGTGCGCTATTCCTGCTGATTGGTGGTGCAATGTTGGATGCTTTTGGTGACGATCCGGTTCCGGCTGCGATTGATCCGACCCGAACCAGCGACATCGGCCAATCGATCTTCGAGCGCTTTGTCATTCCTTTTGAGGTTGTCTCCTTCGTACTGCTGGCGGCGCTGATCGGAGGCATCGTTATCGCAAGGCAAGACCCGACCGTTGAAGAGGAAGAGGTGCTGCAATGATCATCAACCAGTTCCTCCTGCTGGGTGCGGCACTCTTCTCGATCGGTGTATATGGGGTGCTCAGCCGACGCAACGCCGTGTTGGTGCTGCTGTCCGTCGAACTCATGCTGGCCGCAGTCAACATCAACATGGTTGCGTTTGATCGTCTCAACCAAGACGTCATGGCAGGTGGCCAGGTCTTTGCTCTATTCATCATCGCGGTAGCCGCCGCCGAGGTGGGTATCGGTATTGCCATCGTGTTGCTGATCTTCCGTAACCGGAGATCGGCAAACGTCGACGAATTGGATTTGATGAAGCTATGAGTTCCCCGCTCGCATTCGTCGCTCCGCTGATCCTGGCCACGGCCGAGGAGGAAGGCGGTCACGCCGTTGAGCACTTCGGCGATGGTGGCGTGCTGGCTGAGTTCGCCTGGCTGATCCCGGTCGTTCCCATGGTCGCCGCATTCGCCATTGCGTTCTTTGGGAAGAAGTCGCCGCTCAAGGGCTGGGGCTTGGCATGGGGCTCGATGGCCTTCGTTGCCGTCTATGGCGTTGCGTTGTTCATCTCCAACCTGATCGAAGGCATCACATACGAGGGTGCAATCAGCATCGGTGATATCGGCACTGATGCCTCCGGCCACACACTGGGTCTCGAGTGGGGATGGATGGTCGACGGACTCTCGATCATGATGTACATGGTCGTTGGCGTCGTTGGTGTGCTCGTATTCACATACGCCAAGAGCTACATGGAAGGCGATATCCGCTTCACCTGGTTCTTTGCCTCGTTCGCCCTGTTCGGCGGTGGGATGTTGGTCTTGGTTTCTGCACCGAACCTGATTCAGCTGATCGTTGGCTGGGAGCTTGTCGGCGTGGCTTCGTATCTGCTGATCGGTCATTACTGGGAAGAGCACGAGAACTCGTCTGCTGCGATCAAAGCGTTCCTCACAAACAAGGTTGCAGACGTCGGCCTGTTCATCGGTGCCATCATTATCAGCCTCAGTGTTGGGTCCTTCCGCTTCACCGACATCATGGAGCACATCTCCCACGGTGCCGACCATTCGACCCTTGCTCAGTACAGCTTCTGGGCCGGCGTCGCCATCTTCATTGGGGCGATGGGCAAGAGCGCCCAGTTCCCGCTGCATGTCTGGCTCCCCGACGCCATGGCCGGTCCGACCCCGGTTTCGGCCCTCATGCATGCCGCAACGATGGTCACGGCCGGTGTCTATTTGATCGGGCGTCTGTTCCCCTTCTACAACACACCCGGGTTCGCCGACGATGTTCGCTGGATCATCATCGTCATCGGAACACTCACTTTGTTCCTCACCGGTCTCATCGCCCTGGTGGCCGATGACATCAAGAAAGTGCTCGCCTATTCGACGCTGTCCCAGCTTGGCTACATGATGGTGGCAATGGGGGCAGGCGCCTACACCGCAGCGCTCTTCCACCTCTTCACACACGCATTCTTCAAGTCCCTGTTGTTCCTTGGTGCTGGATCGGTGATCCACGCAGTCCACTCCAACAACATGTCCGACATGGGAGGTCTGCGCAAATACATGCCGCAGACGTACACAACGTTCATGATCGGATCGCTGGCGCTCGCCGGGATCTTCCCCTTGGCCGGGTTCTGGTCAAAGGACGAGATCCTCGCTTCCATCCAGTATGCAGGCAGCAACTACACGGTTGAGCAAGGCGGCGCCGCACTCGCCAATTTCGTCCTTGTGGTAGCAATCGCAGGTGCGTTTGTGACTGCCTTCTATATGACCAGGGCCGTTTCGCTCACGTTCTTTGGCAAGTACAAGGGTCATGGCCACCCGCACGAGTCACCAAAGATGATGACATATCCGTTGATAGCGCTTGCCGGCTTCTCCGTCGTAGCGGGTTGGATCAATATCCCCGGCGTCACGAGTTTCTTCACCGACGGGGTTGCCGCCCGATTCCTGGCGCCCGGCGACCACCACGCCACCGCGCTCAACTACGGTCTCGCCGCCGTCGGAACCCTTGCCGCGGTAGGCGGCATCGTTGTCGGCTACTTCCTGTGGTTTGCGGATAAGGACACCCAGCAAGAACGGGACAAGTTCCGCATCCCCGTGCTCTACCCACTTCTCGAGCACAAGTATTTTATCGACGACTTCTATATGGACGGGATTGTCCGGCCGCTTCGCGGACCGGTTGCCCGGGCAGTTGACTGGTTCAACGGACACGTAATCGATCTTGTCATCAACGGTGCTGGCGTGCTCAGTGTCAGGTTGGGCAAGATCGTCTACTGGTTCGATCAACGTGGGGTCGACGGGGCGATCAACGCCTCAGCGGCAGCGGCCGGCGGAACCGGCGGCATGCTTCGGTTGCTTCAAACCGGGCGCATCCAGCAATACGCTTTTCTGATTGTGGCGGGGACAGTTGCCCTCGTCGCAGGGTTCATCATTTTCTGACAGGAGGACACGAGTACACATGAGTTCGTTTGAAAACGGTTGGGCTTTGACCCTGATCGTCTTCTTGCCACTAGCCGGAGCGGCGGCTGTATTGGCGATACCGAAGGCGCAGGAAGAAGCTCAGAAGTGGACGGCACTGCTATTTGCAGGTGTCTCGTTTGTCCTGTCTGTCATTGTCGCATTCCAGTTCGATTACGGCGACGCCGCAGCAACCCAGTTTGGTACCCGCTCGGACCTGACTTGGATCGGCATCATCAACTCGAACTATACGATCGGCATCGACGGGATTAGCTTGCCACTGCTGGTGCTCTCGGGGTTCATGACGGTTCTTGCCATCATTTACTCATGGAATCACTGGCCAGAGCCGCACAACCCGAAGATCTTCTCAGCGTTGATCTTGGTGCTGGCCACGGGGATGAACGGAACGTTCGTTGCCCTTGATCTGATCTTGTTCTTTGTGTTCTTTGAGGTAGTCCTGCTGCCGATGTACTTCATGATCGGCATCTGGGGCGACCGCAACAAGATCAAAGTTCCGGTCATCGGGCTCGAGACCGAGATGCGGCTCTACGCCAGCATCAAGTTCTTCCTGTTCACCCTGTTTGGCTCAGCATTCATGCTCCTCGGGTTCCTGACGATCTACTTCCAGAGCGGGCTGCGCACATTCAACATGCAAGAGCTGGCTGCCGGGGGAGTGGCCGAAGCCGAACTAGGCAATCTGGCGGTCTGGGTATTTGCGGCTTTGTTCCTTGGCTTTGCGGTCAAGGTTCCAATGTTCCCGTTCCACACCTGGCTTCCCGATGCGCATACCGCGGCACCCACGGTTGGGTCCGTGTTGTTGGCCGCAATCCTTCTGAAGCTGGGCACCTATGCCTTTGTACGAATCGCGATCCCGATTCTTCCCGAGCAGGCACAGAATTGGGCGCCGGTTATCGGCATCCTGGCTGTGATCGGGATCATCTACGCATCGCTGGCCTGTCTTGCCCAAACCGACATGAAGCGTCTCATTGCGTTCTCGTCGGTCGGTCACATGGGCTTTGTCATGCTCGGTATCGCAACGCTCACCGACATCGGCATCAACGCAGCGATCATCGGCATGGTCGCTCACGGTGTCATCACCGGACTGTTGTTCTTTGTTGCCGGGTCGATGTCGCATCGCTATCACACGAGGGAAATGGCCCGTCTCGGTGGCAACCAGAAGCTGATGCCGATGATGGGCGGCATCCTCGCCTTCACCGCTATGGCCTCGCTCGGTCTGCCAGGTCTCGCCGGGTTCTGGGGCGAGTTCCTTGCATTGCTGGCTGCGTTCAATCCTATGGACGGGCTCTCCACGGGCTTGTTCAGGACGCTCATGGTGATCGGTGCAATCGGCACCGTGTTGGCCGCCGGCTACCTGTTGTGGATGTTGCAGCGAGTCAACTTTGGCGAGCCCTCGGAGGAGTGGGCGGACCACGATCTGCATGACGTGGATAAGTACGAGATGGCAGCCTGGGTGCCGCTCGTAGTCGCAACCCTGGCCATCGGCGTCTTCCCTCGTATCATTTTCGGGGCGACCAGCGACGCCGTTACTGCCATGGTCAAATCGGTCTTTGGAGGCTGATCGGTGAACATCCTCGACTACCACGCGCTGCTACCCGAGCTGCTTTTGGCAGCAACGGTCATCGCCGTGCTCGTTGTTGACCTTCTTCCGGTCCGCAAAGCATGGGTCGCCGTGGTCGGGCTCATCGGCCTGTTTGCCTCATTCATTCCGCTGCTCACACTCGGTCTCTGCGACTCGCTGTCGTTCTGTGAGGAGACTGGTGTCCGCACCATGTTCGACGGCTCCTACACCGTTGACACCTTCTCGCTAGTCCTCAAGGGTCTGTTTATCGGCGCCGCTTTTGTTGCACTGCTCATGTCGGTTGGGTATCTGGAGTCCGGTCGGTTCTGGGAAGGGGAGTACTACTTCCTCCTGCTGGCTTCTGTGCTTGGTGCGGTTGTGATGGCGTCCAGCCGCGGGCTTATCACCATCTTCGTAGCTCTCGAACTGGTCACCGGGCCCACATTCCTCATGGCCGGGTGGCGCAAAGGTGACGCCAGGTCCAATGAGGCCGCCCTCAAGTACTTCATCGTCGGGGTCCTCTCGGCATCGGTGCTGCTGTTTGGCATGTCGCTTGTCTACGGCGTCACCGGCGAGCTGACCTTCCCTGGGATACGGGAAGCGATCGTCGGCGCAGAGCTTGGTTCTCCTGGCTTCAAGGATCTTCCACTGCTGAACATCGGCGTCTTGTTCGTCCTACTTGGTTTTGGGTTCAAGATCGCGGCCGTTCCGTTCCATTTCTGGACACCCGACACCTACGAAGGTGCCCCCACCCCAGTCACGGCGTATCTGTCGGTCGTTTCAAAGACAGCGGGCTTTGTCGGCCTGCTCGTTATCTCCTACTCGGCATTTGCCGACCTCCGCAACATCTGGGGACCCGCAGTGTGGATACTTGCCGCAACTTCGATGACGCTTGGCAATCTCACTGCGCTTCGTCAGACCAATATCGTCCGCATGCTCGGCTACTCGTCCATCGCCCAGGGCGGTTTTATCCTCGCTCCGTTTGGAGCGGCGGTTGCCTCCGGCGCCACTGGAGCCCAGCTCGAGGATGCGTTCTTCGCCACGGTCACTTACCTGATCATCTATGCCTTCATGAACCTTGGTGCGTTCGCCGTGGTCATCGCAGGCGCCAAGCGCATCGGGAGTGTGGAGATCAGCGATTGGGGCGGCCTCTATCAGTATGCGCCAGGGCTGGCTGGGTTGACGCTTGTCTTTTTCTTCTCGCTGGCCGGTATCCCGCCATTTGCCGGTTGGTTCGCCAAGCTTGTGATGTTCAGCGCACTGATCAGCATGGACAACGCTTGGACGAACGTGCTTGCGGTCATCGCCGTGGTGAACTCAGTCATCGCGTTCGTGTACTACTCGAAGGTGGTCAAGTCAGTCTGGTTTGATCCGGTACCGGAGGACGTGCTCTCCGGCGAGGCGCGCAATGTGGTCGTGTCACCGGCACTCAAGCTAGCGCTTGGCATCACGGCCATTGGTGTCATCGCCATTGGCTTTTATCCACCGCTGGCTGCGAACCTCGGCGAGATGACAAAGACCTTCGTCGCTGGCTTCTAGGCTTCCGTTCATGAGGACCCCCTGCCGCAGCAGCTTCGCTGCGGCGGTACCTTTCCCCCCAATGGGGGATTGACAGACCGGCCAACCCCCGTCGATGGAGCGGAGCAATGAGCGTCACCGAAACCTTGCGCGCCACGATCGCTGCCGAGGGGCCAATTCGATTCGAGACCTTCATGGACCTCGCCCTCTACCACGAGGGGGGCTTCTTCAGCACAGGGCCGCTGCGCTCTTCTGCGACCGGTGACTTCCTCACCAGTCCTGAGGTAAGCCCGTGGTTTGGCAGGACCATCGGCAAGTACCTCGCCAGCAAGCGGATCGAAACACTCGTCGAGGTGGGGGCCGGCTCCGGCTCGCTGCTGACACCGGTGCTCGAGGACCTCCCCGACATTGACGTGTGGGCGGTAGAGGCGTCACCTATGGCTCGATCCAGTCTGGAGAACGTGATCCCGCACGACCGTGTTGCCGACTCGTTCGGTCGGCTCCCAAAACGTTTCTCGGGGGCCATCGTCGCCAATGAGTTGATCGATAACCTTCCGGTGGCTCTTGCCATCAAAACCGACGACGGATGGAACGAGCATTACGTAGGAGTCGAAGGCGACGAGTTCGTGATGGTGGAGGTACCGGCGCGACCGGACGTTGTCGCTTGGGCGGATGTCTACGGCGGTGAGGTGACTGTTGATGGCATTGTCGAGGTACAACTGGCGGCAACCTCGTGGTTGCACCGCGCAATCGACCGGCTTGAAAGCGGTGTGGTCGTCCTCATTGACTACGGCGGTACCGCCGAGGAGTTGGAACCACGGCGGAGCCAGGGAACCCTGCGCACCTACCGCGGCCACCACCTCGGCCCAGATCCGCTGCTCGAGCCGGGCGAGACCGACATCACCGTTGACGTGAACTTCACCGCGCTGCTTGCGGTTGCCGCCGAAAGGGGTGTTGTCGCCGAGTTGCATCGCCAGGACGACTTCCTCTCCGAGTGGGGGTTGCGTGACATCGTCCGCGAGCTCAAGCTCAAAGAATTGGAGATGGCCCGCGGTGGCGAGACCATGAGCCAGTTGGTGGTGCGCAGCGAGCGCATCGACGCCGAGACGCTGCTGCACCCACGTGGTCTTGGCGATTTCCGCGTGCTGATTGTGGAGATCTAGCACCACGCACAACAAAGAAGGGGCGCCCGATGGGCGCCCCTTCTGATCGTATTTCTTCGATTGGACTAGCCGAGGGCCCTCCGGAAGAACGCCGCGATCTGGCCTCGGGTTAGGAGGTCATCCGGGCAGTAGTTGTCGTTTGCCGGTGGGTTACAACCCTGAGTGATTCCAGCATCGGCAAGACGATTGATGGAATCCTCAAAGATGTTGTCGTCATCATCCGTGAAGAAGTCCGTCGTCGTTGCCGGTAGCGAGAGCCCTCGATCGAACATCGCTGCCATCTCGCCTCTGGTCACGGAATCGTCCGGACAGAAGTTGGTGTTGGCAGGCGGGTTACAGCCAAGCGTTATGCCTGTTGCGGCCACCGCGTTGATGTCGTCTTCGAACTCCGAATCGTCATCATCAGTGAAGAAGTCCGTCGTCGAAGCGGGTAGCTCCAGGGCTCTTGTGAGCATTGCTGCCAACTGGCCCCTCGTGAGCGTATCTTCCGGACAGTACTGATCATTGGCCGGTGGATTGCAGCCTCTGGTGATGCCTGCGCTATTCAGCCACTCGATATCCTTCTCGAAGATCGAGAAGTCGTCATCGGTGAAGTTAATCGCAGTAGTCACCTCGAGCGTCAGCCCTTCGGACATGTTGTCGTTGGCGTCCATTGCCTTGACGGTGTACTCGTAGTCGGTGGATGGGGTGAGCCCACTCACGTCATGCGTTGTCACGCCGCCGGCAACATCGGCCAGGTGCGCTCCGTCCTGATAGATACCGTATCCGGTGACGGCTACGTCATCGGTGGCGGCATCCCAATTCAAGATCAAGCTTGAAGAGAGGACCTGAGTCGCCCACAGGGCTGCACCATCGGTGGGAGGTGTCACATCGCCGATCGCAAGATCGACGCTGGTTGCCTCTTCGTTGGCGCCGGGCTGATTGACACTGTGGGTGGCCTCATTGGTGATGACCGTTCCCTCGGTGCCTTCATCAACCGTCACCTGATACGTCAACACGACTGGATCGCCAAGCGCCGGTGTCAGATCGAAGCAGATCTGATAGCCATCGCTGATGACTGCGCTGGAGTCTCCAACGTTCAGCCAGACGCCTGCCGCAGTACCGGTGGCGTTCTCGACGCCGATGGTCGCCGCAGCCGGTGCCGTTGCGATGTTGTCGAACGCAACAATGGCTTCGTAGAAGCCTGGTGTGTTGTCCACCGTCGAGTAGAGGACGACCTCCATATCGAGAGCAGGTGCTTCCTCGCCATACAGGTGAATGTCGTCATACTCGACAATCGAGATGTCGGCACCGCCAGTCGCCAGGCTTACGCCCTTGTTGAGATCGTTGTCGTACACGATCTCCATGTCATTCCACAGTGCCGCCAGCACATTGTTCGGTGCATCTGGGTCCGGCAACGTCTGTGGGGCCCACGGTGCGGCACCAGAGTCGTCGTCACCGAAGAGGAGGAAGCCGTCATCAGTGAAACTGAGGCCGGCATATTCTCCTCCGTAGAACCCGAACGGATTCTGCCCGCTAAACGCATCAAACGTGGCCGTGTCGCCTTCGATGGTCGGATCGGTGAAGATATCGAAGCCTTCCAGATCAAGGTAGCCACCGAAGCCGGTGTCACACATCACATCTGTAGTGCTGTCGGTAATCGTGTAGAACGCTTCACCGGCACCCTCCATGACCCCGCTCCAAGTGAGAGCACCGTCGCTACGCAGGCTCAAGCCACCGCTGGCTGAACCGGGCACGTAGGTGAGGCCCTCAGGAATAACATCCTCGATCTCGTATGTGAGATCGAACGGAGTTGGGTTCGGGACGATCGTGATCGTGTAGGTGACAGTGTCACCCTCTTCGGCAACAGCGGTGTCAACGGTCTTGGCGACATCATCAGCCACCCTATCCAGATCGACATCGATAACGCCGACGTTCCCCGCATTCGCAGGGCTGGTACCGAGGCTAAAGGCGCCGTAGTACAAGTCACCGACTTCCATTGCGTCGTCATCCCAGAGAACTCGGATGTCGAACGGATCGAGCGACGGATGCTGGGCTGGGCCTTCAATGAGAAGGTTGCCTTCATCACCGTTTACCACGGCAGTCGACACTGACACAGGGTCGGTGTCGCCGGAGGTAGCCCAGTTCTGAACCAGAATCCACCAAGTGCCCGCCTGCGGGTTGTCGATAGAGCAGTACTCGAGAGCGCTGCCGGTTGCACTGGAGCAAGCCTCGGTGTCGCCATCGGGAGTGGGTCCTGTTCCGATGTACAGATCCAGGTCTGGAGATGTCGTGTCAAACGTCTCGGCCACCAGGCGCTGCGCACCTTCGGGTACGTCTATGTACTTCACCCAGACGGTGCCGTCATCGATGTTGTCATATGGATCGTCGTTGGTTGGATCTTCATCCAACATGATCTCGTCGACCGTTCCCTTGGCCAGACCGAAGGTCTCAACCGTGAGTTCGGTGATTTCGATCGCGGTCAGATCGGTGGCAATGGTCGAACCGGCGTTGCGTGGTGCTTCGATCTCGATGAGTGCCGGCAACGAGCCTGTCGACGGCTGAACCGCGACCGGCATGTGCGAATCGGGTACACCGGCGGCGGTCAAGGTGACCTCACCAAATGCCCAGACGTCACTCGGTGCTCCGGTTACGTCAGCTATCACAGTGATCGTTGCGGTCTCATCTTCGGCCAGCGTGAGGCTGGTCGGCGAGACGGTAAGCACGACGCCGTCCTCAGCGGTTGCCGCGGCTGTCCAAGTACCGGCTGTTGTTGCGGTGACGGTCCGTTCCCAAGAACACCCGAGGACACACTGGCTGTTGGCCATATTGCCCAAGTTCAAGGTCGTCGGATCGCCGCTTGCGGCCGGATCGGCGGCCAGGTAATTGGCGTACGTCTCATCCATGATGAGTCCGGCGTTGTTGGCATCGTCCAGCTCGACAACACCACTACCCATGCCGAATGGAGTGGCCGGTGAGACCTCATCCGAGTCGGTGATTGCGGTATTGGCCGTGAGCATGAGCGCCGACTGAATCTCAGCCGGCGTCCAGTCCGGATGCTGCTGCATCAACAGGGCACCGGCACCGGCCACATGCGGGCTGGCCATTGAAGTACCGCTGCTGAAGTCCCAGACCTCTGCATCGTTCTGACCGTGGGCTGCGATGATGTCGACACCCGGCGCCGAAACGCTCGGGGAGACAATGTCGATCGCCCGGTTCGCTCCCCGTGATGAGAAGCCGGCCATGATGTCGGCCCGTCCTGGGTCCTGAATGTAGACACCGGCAGTGATGCTGGCCATGTGGTCAGCGCCACTCGCCAGCCACGTCTTCAACGCTTCGCCATCTGGATAGGTGATGTGCGATGCCGGGATGACATGTGCGTCGGCATTGATCGAGAGGCCGTCCTCTTCTGCGTTTGCCAGAATCAAGCCGCCGGCGCCGCCGGCCGCTGCGTTGACACCCTTGTCGGTGCGCGCAATCTGTCCACGGTCGCAGATGACGATCTCATCGTTGGTCCAAGTCTCTGCGTCGAACGGATCGAGGCAGAGGGCATCGCCGAAGTCGCCTGCGTAGACGATTTCTGCGGGACCGTAGTCATCGGTGAAGCCGTTGCCGCCGATAGTTGCCAATGCGCTGGCGCCACCGGTGAACGAGACCTCGTTGGTCCATGTGCGGCCATGCGTCGTAGCACCGGTCGCAGTGAGCCATGGGGCGTCCGCCGGGGAACCGAGTGTGTCGGGGCCCGGTCCGTCATTGCCGGCCGAGGTGGCCACAAAGATGCCTGACTGACGGGCATTGAGGAAGCCAACTGTGTCGAAGTCGCCCCAGACGTCGGATGCCGACGACGAGCCAATCGAGTAGTTGATTACATCCACTCCGTCGGCAATCGCTTGGTCGATCGATGCAGTCAGGGCTGACCCCGTGCAACAACCGGCGTAGGCGATGATGTTCGCATGCGGGGCAACACCGGAGATGTCGATGAGCTCATCGGAACGAGCTTCGCCACCAATGGTCGCTTCAACGAAGTTGCCGGCTGCCGTGCTCGCTGTATGTGAGCCGTGGCCGTCGTAGTCGATTGGCGAATCGGCGCCGTTGGCGTCGTCGACCGACGTATAGCCCCAGGCACCGATCAATTTGTCGTTGCATGGGAACGAAGAGTCGTAGCCCTTGATTTCTTCGGTGCCGGTCTCGTCGGAGTCACAGACGCCGACGTAGGTGCCTGCTCCGAATGGGTTCTCGTGGTCGTAGCCGTCGCCACCCACATCAGCGAATGATGGGTTGCTTGGATTGATGCCGGTATCGATGATGCCGACGATGATGCCTTCGCCACAGCTTCCAGGCACTGAGCAGTCTGCACCGCCCCAGATGTCGGGGGCACCGATCCAACCTGGACCGGTATCGGTTTGCAGCTCACGTTCGAAGTCCGGCTGCACAAATGCAACACCCGACAATTTCATCATTTGGGCAGCTTCGTCCGGTGTCAACCAAACGGCTAAGCCGTTGTTGCTGTTTGTATACGTGTATCTCACATCGGCGTTGTGGCCGATGGCCTTCTCCATCCGAGCAACAAAAGTCGCTTGGCTCGCTTTGAGATAGTCCACGTACGCAACGCTGTCAGGATCGGTCACGTCAAGCTTCCGGTCCCCCGTTACGTCGGTGCTGGTGGCCCGAAGGCCGACAACTCCGCCGCGATAGGTGGCCAGCGGCTCGTCGTCGAGACGGATCAGGAAGATCCCCTCTGACGCGTCCTTGAACTGATCTGCGACGATTACCTCTGCCGATGCCTCTTGGATCTGGACCTTTGGGTCGATCCGTAGGGCAGTGGCGGATGAGGCGGCATCATGTGATGCCGGTGCCGCTGCGTACGCGGGTCCTGCGATAGAGAAGATGAGAGACATTGTCGATATAAATGCAAGCACTCGTCGAGACACGTTTAGGGCCCCTTTCTTCCACCTCGGTTTCCCCTATGACCCCGGGCCTAGAACGTGTGCCTCCGGATAGGTACTAAGCCATCCCACGCCTCCCCGGCGACTGCCAACGTTAGCGTTCCGGGAGTGCCCAATTCAATCGAGCAGCGACTCTGAGTAGCTATCTTTTCGCGTTCTTGTAACCTCAACACGTTGTTAACGTCGGGTGGGAACCAAGCTGGTGTTCGGGGCGTCTAAAGGTCGACCGAAAGGGGACATTCCATGCGGTATCTGATGATGACGATCGTCCTTGCGCTATTCCTGGCGGCCTGCGGGGCCGCCGCTGAGGACGGTGGAGCCGATTCGATTGACACGACTGCGGCGATCATCGACGCGGCCCAAAGCGAGACAACTGCGCCGGTAGCGGACGGGGACGCACCCGCTGCAGATGCAACCACAACCACTGTTATCAGAAGTGAAGAACTCTCCGATGACGAGAAGCTGCCCGAACCCGTGCCTGCGACCGATCTCGAAGGTGGCGTAGTGACAGACGCAATACCCGAAGACCTCATGGCGAATATCGCAGACGATGTGGCGACTCGGACCTCAGCGAGGGCTGCCGACATGACTCTGGTACGCGCCGAGCAGGCGGTCTGGAACGACGGATCCCTGGGCTGTCCGCTACCGGGGGAGTCGTATACCCAAGCGATCGTCAACGGCTACTGGGTCGTTTTTGAACTCGCCGGCGAGACCTATGACTACCGAGCTTCGTCATCTGGGTTCTTCAAGCTTTGCGAAGGCGGCGGTCAACCACCGTCGAATCCGACCGGCTAGCGTCACATAACAGCCGCATGAGAACGGGGCCCCGAATGGGGCCCCGTTCTGCCTATCAGTCAGATGGCGTCTGGTTATCTAGGGTCACTCGATTCGCCGACTTCGTTGTCGTGGTGGTCGGTGCCACCGTAGTGTTGGTGGTGACTGTCGTCGTGTGCGTAGATCAGATGCGCTTCCGTATCAAACGTTGCGCCACCGCGGGCACCAGCTCCTCGGTCACCATTGGTAAACAGCATCAAGCCGAGCTCTTCGGTGTTGCCGGGGAACGGCCCGAAGTCCGTCACCTCAACGTTGCCCCGCTTGCGCGGTGCGATGTCTGCGATATCCGTTGCCACATACCGCTCGCCAAGTGGCGTGATGGTGAGACCTTCGATCAGGTCTCCAGGGCCACCGAAGTAGAAGTCCTGAGCAAACACAGAGACGTCAACGTTGGTCGCCAACATGTCGGTCCCGGTTAGCCCAACCTGCTCACCGCAGATCGTCAGCACAGTGTTGCCGGTGTTTGTCGCATGCTCCGCAAAGAAGAATGCGTCGGCAGCACCTGTTGCCAGGTTCAGTGACCAGGTCACCTGACGCCCGTCTGATGTACCGGAGAACGACAGATCGCGGTTGAGAACGACATAGTCCTCGACCCCGTCCTGATCGATATCAAGACCGATCTGGTGGCTCACCGGCAGCAGATGGGTTTGTGGCTCCCACGTGTTGATGGCAAATGTCCACAGGAACGAGTCCTGATCCGAGCAGAACCCTGCGGGTACTGGGATCGTGTTGACCCCGACCGCACGGATATCCGGCATCGGCGACTGGCCACCGCGCTCACCTTCAGGCTTGTCATCGCTGGTCGCGATGAGCGAGTACGCATCGTTCTGAGCTACTCCGTAGCCCCTGTTGCGCAGCCTGACGGTGTCCACAGTGTTTCCGTGGTGGAAAACGGCTCGCTTGTCGCCTTTGACCTCTGCCGACTGCCGTGGCAGTACGTGCCATGGCAAGTGGATCGGCTGGGTGCCGTCGTCGAGGGTTATGTAGCCGTCGTACTCATTCAGCGTGAGTGCCGCCGGGTTGGCGCCTTCACTGCCGGAGTTCATGTAGTTGCCACGGAGTAGATCGCCGCGGATCCGCATTGTGACTGTGAACGTCTTCTCCTTGCCGGGCTTCACCTTGATGCTCGAGCCATGCGAGACCGACACAGCACCATTGGCGGCGTCGTCCGCATAGCGGAAGTCGCTGCTGATGTTGTAGGTCTGCGTCTCATCCGAGTAGTTGTGAACAACGACCTTCTTCTTGATGGTCGTCTTCTTGTTGTGGATGTCGTGGAAGCCGAAGCTCAGACCCCCGGCCGGTTCGTCGCGGTCCCAGGCGGCAGCACTTGCGCTGATCGCCTGATCGACCCGAACCTCACCGCCACCGATACGTGTGATCGGCGCCAGACCCGTAAAGGGGTCGGTATCGATCCCTGTATCGCCTGTGTTCATCAACTTCGCCTTCAGCTCCAGCGGGCTCAAACCAGGCTGGGCGTGCAGGAGCAACGCAGCGGAGCCGGCGACCATCGGAGCGGCACCGGAGGTACCGCCAAACGGACCTTCGCCGGTGCCGGATCCGGCAACGGCAGCGACCGATGCTCCGGGAGCACCAATCTCGGGCTTGATCCGGTTGTCTTCAGCGGATGGTCCGCGTGATGACGAGCCAACCATCTGACCAATGAGGGGTAGCTGGTTCGTCTCGTCCACCGTTGCATCTGCGCCGATTGCAGCCTTGATTGCGTTTGAGTCAGCTTGGCTGATCATGTAGCCGGGGATGTTGATCGGCCGGTCGCCACCGTCGCCACCCGAGAAGGGTGCGCCGGGGGCCACGAGACCAATGATCCCGACTGCGCCGTTGGCATCGCTGATGTTCTTGATCTTCAAGCTGAAGTTACAAGCGCCACGGTCAACCAACACCACCAACCCGGTCAGGTCGCCGGTGAACGGTACACAACCATCGAGGTTGGTCCCGTCAAGATCGCCGTACTGGGTTGGGCCGGTGATCGCACCGCTCAGCGGTGTTGACCATGGTTGGAACACTGCCGGGAAGTCAGCGCCATTGACGCTGATCAGCTGCAATGCTGCCGACGGCACCTGGGTCTGGGCAACCGAAAGCGCCGTCGCCGCGGCCGCAGGTGAACCGGTGATGTATTCCTTGTCAGCACTGTTGCCTGCCGACGCCACGGTGAGTACACCGTGCTCGCTGGCGTGGTCAACGGCTGCCGACAGATCGTCATCAAAGGGCTGACCGTAGGGTGAACCCAGTGACATGTTGATGATGTCGACATGGTCGGATGGGTCACCGTCCCCGTTGGGGTCTAGAGCGAAATCCATACCTTGGATAAGCGCCACACCCGAACAGCTAGTCGACACCGATGAGCAGACCTTCACTGCGTACAGGTCGGCTGCGGGAGCAACGCCACCAACACCGGCAATGATGTGGCCAACGCTGCTGCCGTGTCCGGCGCCTGGTCCATCATCGAGCGGGTCGCTATCGGGCGCCTCTGCGGGGCCACCGTCTGCGCCGGTCCATGATGAACCGACAAAGTCGTATCCACCAACGACCTTGGCCGTCGGGAATGTGCCCGGTTCGATGACATCCGGATCGTTCGCCAGATAGTCGGCGACATCACCAGATCCGCCCAAGGCGATGTGGTTGTAGTCGATACCGCTATCAAGCACGGCGACCGTGATTCCAGAACCGTCGTAGCCGGCGGCTTGGGCCGCCGCAGCACCGATATAGGGCACTGTCTCACTGAGATCCAGTTCATAGTTGCCGACTGGGGCAACACGCTCGACCGCCGGATCGGCAGCAAGTTCCTCTAAGGAATCTGCGTCGACTTCAACGATCACGGCGTTGAGTACGACCTGGACGTCGGCGATCAGCTCGACCGAGTCATCGGCTTCCATGATCCGCTCGACCAGGTCCTCCTGCTCTTTGTCGATCTCGTCCTTGCGATTCTCTGCTTGGGCTCCGCTCAGATCCTCCTCGGCGACCGAGGGTGACTTGAGTCGGACGATTACCTGGGTCGGGCCGGTCGCTCCGAGCAAGCTGGCGTCGAGAGCGTCAACGTTGAATGTCGCATTGAGCGGTGTGTTCAACATCGATTGCTCGATACCCTCTGAGACAGAGCGATCTGCCGACCTATCAGCCAATGATGATGTCTCTTGCGCCGATATCGGTGAGGCAACTGCCATCAACACGACTAGCACGGCGAAAAGTGACAAGAGTCTTCGTAACACGAAGTGATTCCCTCCTCTATACAAGGAGCTCGGTAGCCATCTCGCGACAACACGGTTCTTCCATGCTTTGACGCGAGGCCTCCACGACTAAGCCTTGCTCCACCTGTCCTTCCAAACTGAACATACACGTGGCACCACCGCTACTCCAAGTCTTTTTGCGAGCTGCACGCCGGCGTCGCAGAACTATTGGTGGGTGACCTGTACAATTTCGTTCATGAACAATCTCAAGACTGCCGTCTTGCTTGGCCTCATGGGTGGCGTGTTTGTCGTTGCCGGCTATGCCCTTGGTGGGAGTAGCGGAGCAACGATCGCCCTTGCCTTTGCGGTCCTATTCAACTTCGGTGTCTACTTCTTCTCCGACAAGCTTGCGCTCAAGGCGGCCAGGGCCCGAGCCGTCACCGAGCAGGAGATGCCCGAGGTGTACGCCATGGTGCGTCGCTTGGCGCAGCAAGAGGACATGCCGATGCCGAGCATCCATTTCATCGAGTCGCAACAGCCCAACGCATTCGCCACCGGCCGCAATCCCAAGCACGCTGCTGTTGCGGTGACCAGGGGCATTCTCGAGATGATGAATCAATCGGAGCTCGAAGGCGTGCTTGCTCATGAATTGGCTCACGTTCGCAACCGCGACATCTTGATAGCAACGATCGCGGCAACCATTGGCGCCGCGCTGTCATTCCTCGCCCGCATGTATCTGTGGGGTGGGATGGGACGTCGCCGCGACAACAACGGCGCATCGATAATCATCGGCCTGGTCGCCATGATCCTGGCCCCGCTTGCTGCAGCAGTGATCCAGATGGCCATAAGCCGTTCTCGCGAGTTCCAGGCGGATCGCTCCGGTGTCGAGACCACCGGTTCTCCGATGGCCTTGGCAAGTGCTCTGGCGAAGCTCGATAGGGGATCGCAGATTCCGATGCGGGTTGATCCAGCGGTTTCGCAGCTGTTTATTGCCGACCCTTTGAAGTCGTTCGGCCGGCGCGGACAAGGTGGAAGCTTCACCAAGATGTTCAGCACTCATCCGCCCATTTCCGAGCGGATTGATCGTCTCGAGAAGATGCAGATGGGTATTAGGTAGAGCTGCCTTCTGCGACGTCAAGCTGCAGGCTTTTCTCAATGCAGGTCCGTGGACTAACGTACGGTGCCGCTCCAATGAGCGGGTACCGCTTTGGGTAGCGGTAGAGAGCTGGGATGCCCGAGCGGCCAAAGGGAGCAGACTGTAAATCTGCCGGCAATGCCTTCGGAGGTTCAAATCCTTCTCCCAGCACGTACGACATATAGAGACATGGCCCTCGTCGTCTTTCAAACGCGTGGGCTGCGGGGTTATTCTTCCGCACACTGCCCTCTTAGCTCAGTGGTAGAGCGCCTCCATGGTAAGGAGGAGGTCCTGGGTTCAATCCCCAGAGAGGGCTCGGCAATTGGCAGCTTGCTGCCGGTTGGCACGGCGGCGTAGCTCAGCCGGTAAGAGCGCTCGACTCATAATCGAGAGGTCGGCAGTTCAAGTCTGCCCGCCGCTACGCACCACGAGGGTGCTGGACAAATGCCGTGGAGGCTCGTCGGTTCCGACGAGACCCTGGTCAGAAGAGGACCGACGAGTCAGAACTGGGATTGTTCAGCACACTCCCAGAAGATCGCTATCCAAAGGGAGCCAAAGATGGCTAAGGCGAAGTTTGAGCGGACGAAGCCGCATGTGAATATTGGGACGATGGGTCATATTGATCATGGTAAGACCACGTTGACTGCTGCTATTACGAAGGTTTTGGCGGAGGCGGGTTCGGGGGCTACTGAGTTCAC
>JAAETI010000629.1 GCA_024228555.1 bacterium
CTATCCCGTCACCATCCACGTCACCGATCGAGGCCGTCGAGATCCCGAAGTTGTCGGAGTCATCAAGAACAGCACTCAACCCGCCAACGGTGTCGGAGATCTTCTGCTCCGAGGCGACCGTGCCGTCGGAGGCGACTGTGATGGGGAGGTCGAGGTAGTCGGGTTGGCCGTCCCAATCGCTGTCGAGGGCGTCACGGGGATCACCATCCGCGTTCGGGTCCGCGTTTTCGGCTGAGGTGGGGGTGCCGTCGCCGTCGTCGTCTGGGTCGAGGTAGTTGGGGGTGGTGTCGCCGTCGGTGTCGGGTCCCGGGGTGGTGGCCGGGTCGTTGTCGAGGTCGGTGTTGGCGTCCTCCTCGAGGTCACAAAGACCGTCCGAATCAGAATCGCTGCACGGTCCGACGGGCCAGTGCACGACGAACCAGCCGAGGTCCGCCGTCGCCAGGGCCGCATCACGCTGAACCTGCAGATTGGTACTCGCCGTCAAATCGAGCGTGAACCAGGCGACACCGGCTCTATCGTCGGAGGTGTAAGGGGACCGCCCACCCGTCATCTGGTAGCCGCCAACGGCGATCGAACGCGCTGGATCGACCGATGAGATCGTTACGTCTTGAGTGGTGCCGCTGGAGGCGAACGCCACGCTGGCATGCTGGACCTCGGTGGAGTCCTGGAACTCGACCAGGAACCAGGACAGCTCGTTGGTTGTGCCGGTCGTCGACCGATCAAACATGAGCGTCGTACTATCTGTGACCTGGCCGCGTATCAGCTTTTCGCCGATGTTGGCATTGCTCGAGGATTCCGTGCGGTAGCCATAGACGAGCCAGGACTTCGTGGGATCGACCGAAGAGACTGTTGCCGTACGCACCGCGTCGCCGCTAGCGAAGGACACGTCGCCCGATTGAACCACGGCGTCGTTGTACTGCACCACCTGCCACTCGAAGACGTTGCCAGTGACCTGGTTGGTGGACAGCTCCAGGTTGTCGGTAGCGCTGAAGCGGGCCTGCAAGAATGCACCATCGGTGGTCGTGAGAATCGAAGTACGCTGGCTGACGATCGGGAAACTCCGCGTGAGATCGACCGCAGCGATCGGGATATCCGTGACCGTTGCACTCGGTGTACTTGAACCCCGCTGCACCGTTACGCCCGATGCGAACTCGACTACGGACCACTCAATCGTGATCGTGCTGGTGGCGTAGTTACGCTCGAACGCCACAGTTGTCGAGTCGGTGAGTTGGCCGGCGACCAGGCCCTCATCCGCGTAGCTGGTGTTCTCTCGAACGCTGAAGACAAGGAATGACTTCGTGAGGTCGACCGCGGAGATTGTGGCGGTCGTCGAGAAAGACCCACCGTCGATGGTGGCGGTGCCCTTCTGGATCTGGTCGAGCACCACCGGAGCCAGCGCTGGATTCACCGTCACCGTCACCGTCGCGGTGTCGAAACCACCATTGCCGTCGGATGCCGTGTAGGTGAAGGCGTCGATCCCGGTCCAAGAAGCGTTGGGGGTGTACGTGACGTCTGTGCTGTTGTTGACCACCGACCCGTTGCTGCCCTGAGTAACCGAGTCGACGGTCAGCGGATCAGTCTCGGGATCGGTGTCGTTCGCCAGCACGTCGATCACGACGGCTGTGTCTTGCGGAGTTGAGTCCGAATCGTCCACAGCTGCCGGTGAGGCATTCCCCGCCGTCACATCAACAGTCAGGTCGTCGATCCGGAAGTGCTTCGATCCGGCTGCAGTTGTGATCAGCCTGATCTGCGTGTTGGCTGCACGGTACGCAGAGATATCAATCGATTCGGTTCCCGACGTCTCGGGGGCGGCGTAGGTTCGTAGCGGTGTCCAGCTACCTCCGCCGTCGTCGGAGATCTGCAACTGGACCTCTCCGGAGGCGTCCACTTCGTTGTGGTAGTCGTACTCGAGGATTGCGGCGCTCACCCCGGAGAGATCCAACTGGCGATATACGTACACGCCGAGCGTATCGACCTTGATCTTCAGCGCGGGAGTGTCCGGTGTCGGATTCTGTGTGTGGGTCTCAACAAAGATCGAGCCGCCGGTGACGGTATCGTCGTCACCAACCTCAACCCAAGGACTCGGCGACCAATCCGTGGTGCCCGCCGACCCGTCGTATGCGATGGTCGGGAAATAGTCGGCGTACAACACTGAATCCGGCAGCACAGTGACAGTTACGCCTCCCGTGTCGAAACCGCCGTTGCCGTCGGACACTGTGTAGGTGAACGTATCGATCCCGGTCCAAGAAGCGTTGGGGGTGTACGTGACATCGGTGCCGTTGTTGACCACCGAGCCGTTGCTGCCCTGAGTAACCGAGTCGACGGTCAACGGATCAGTGTCGGGGTCACTGTCGTTGGCGAGAACGTCGATCACGACGGCTGTGTCTTGCGGAGTAGCGTCCGAGTCGTCGACCGCGTCCGGGTCGTTGTTGGTGGCGAGGGTCACCTGGAGCTGGCTCGGGTAGACGGTCGTGTCGTAGGCGAACCACATGCTGTCGTCGGAGGTCGCGTCGGCGACGACCTTCACCGTCAATGAGCGGGTCGGGGAAACGGTGTGGGTGGCCGAGCCGAAGTCAAACGACACGTACGTCCAGTCTCCGGATGGGTTGAACGGATCGAGGTCTACTCGAGCGGATTGGATCAGATCGCAGTCGGAGCCGTCGGAGGCGCAGTCGAACAAGCCGGCGTCGATCACTCCTCGTTTGCCAGTGTCGAAGTCCTTGCTCGCCGCCCAAATGTCAAGCGACGCCGGCCCATCGAGGGACACCGACCCGGCAGCCGCCACCCACTGCTGGTACGCCGCGGGGTTGGTCTGGCCGAGGCCGGTGCCATCCTTCTGGATGACGATGCCGGGGAACGCATCCCGAGCCGGGTCGTAGTTGGCTAGGACGGTCGCCACGGGTGCCGTACTCGAAAGCGAGGCCTGTGGAACCGCCTCGCTCTTGAGATAGAAGCTCTCAACTGCTGCCTCGGCCGCCGGGACTGCAGCAAAGCTCAGCTGCGAGAAGAACACCATCATCACCACAGCAAGGGCGGCCAGCTTCTCGGCCGAGAAGATCCCCCCGCGTCCAATTTCCTCATGCCACGATTCGAGAGGGCTCTCAGATAGGAGCGGCGCCGATCGTACCTGCCCGCTAAGAGAAGGATGGGGCGGCCGGGAAGGAGGCGTGGGTTTTGACCCCATCATCACCATCCCCAGCTCGTTCCAGCCCGACCCAGGACAGCAACAAAGCCCGGCAGGGGCCGAGCGGTGCCGACGACGGAGGCGCATTCCCTAGGGTGCATTGGCTGGCCCGAGAATCGATGCGGCATGAGCGGAGGAACCCAGCAGCCTTTCCCCGTGCTCGTCTTCGGCAGGCACCGACGCCACAGTCTGGCTCGCTGCCAGAGGTACCCGGACTCGGAACTTGGTCCAACCGTGCTCATAGGCGTACCCGATGGTTCCGCCCATACCTTCGGCAAGTGCTCGCACAATGGACAGACCGATACCAACTCCACCGGGGGCAGTCACCAGGCTGCCGCGATGAACGAACCGCTGGAAGAGACGATCCTGGATGTCGACGGGGATTCCCTTACCGTTGTCGGAGACGACCCATTCGTACATGTCGCCCTCGATGCTGCCCATGATCCGCAATTCGGGACCGCCGTATTTGCGAGCGTTCGAGATCAGGTTGCGTAAAACCTGACGTTGCCGCATCCGGTCGACGAGCACAGTCGCCTCCTCGGCAGCAGTCTCGATGAACCCACCGGTGCGGGTCATCGGGGCGACAACCTCTTTGAGTTCGGCGGAGGTGCTGACATCTTCGATCACGTACTTGAGGGCATCGGCGTCGAGCTGAGATGTGGTCAACAGGTCTTCAACCATCCGGTAGAGGTCCTCGGCCTCAGTGGTGATGGTGGTGGCCAGCTCCTGGATACCCTCGGTAGCCTCAGGATGGTCTTCGATCACCTGGGCCATTCCATAGACAATGGTCAACGGGGTGCGCAGTTCGTGTGAAGCGTTGGCCACAAAATCCTCACGGACCTTGCCAACCGCACGCTCTGCGTCAAGGCGCATGCGCAGCTCGGCCTGGCGGTGCAAGCGAAGGGTCAGCTCTCGATAGACAAGGATCATGGCTGCAGGAATAAGGAGCGCCAGCAACACTTGGGCGATCGTCCCCAGCTTTGCCATGGACTCATCGGACTGTGCGACACTCGCCAGCTGGCTGTCACGCTCTTGTTGGAGCAAAGCAAACGCTGTCGCGTAAGGGGCCTCGATCTGGGTGGCCACGATCTCATTGGCTTCATCGGAACGGCCGTCGTCTATGAGGTCGAGGATCCGGGTGCTGAGCCCCACAAATTCGCCTAGCGCGGCCGCCAATTCATCGCTCACCTCGCCGCCTGAATCCTCGAGTTGCTCGATGCCCGAGTCCATCAACGCCAGAGCGGAACGCGCTTGCTCGGCGGAAACTGCCATCTGCTCGTCAACGGTTACTGCGAGCTCACGTTCGATTGACGCAAAGTGGTTGGCCATCGCCACCTGAGCACGAGCGACAGTCGCGATGCGGAGGGTCTCATCAGCAATGTGGACCGCCTCGGCATGGGCGGTCAAACCTCGGGTTCCCGAGGAAACTGCGAACACGATCGCACTGACAATCAGCAGCGACATCCCGGCTGCGGTTGTGACGATCCATGCTCGGTTTGCTTTGCGTTTGCTCCGCTGGACCCGGTTGAGGGCAGAGCGGCGACCTTCTTCCATGTTGTCTTTGTCGGCAAAATGGCCAAAAAAGTGAAAGAACTGCAGTGTGAATTGTTCGACGCACGAATTGACTAGATCGGACTAGACACATCTGACTAGACCCCGAAGCCCGGATCCAGGGGTCATATGACCAAACGCTAACCCTAAAGCTCAGTGTGAGACTTCTGGGTGTGCGCAATCTCTGCGACTCGCAAAATGGGGGCAACGCCCTATCGAAGACAGGAAGGTTTCGGGCGACTACGCTCAGCGCGAGACAATCATTCTGCGTGTTCCGCAGACAAGCTTCGAGGGGAGCCCAATGGACTTCAGCAAACTCAGCCAGAATGAGAAGATCGCCTTGGGGGGTGGGGCGCTTGCAATCATCTCCCTGTTCCTGCCCTGGTATGGAGCCTTTGGCTTCAGCTGGTCGGCGTTTGATGCCGGCTTCTTCGCCTGGGGTGGCACTCTGCTCGCCGTCGCCGGTGCCGTGATCCTGCTACTCAAAGTGATGGACGTCAACGACGTAAAGGTCGGGAAACTTGGCGCAGAGCAATTTGCGCTCCTGCTGGCCGGCGTCGGGTTTATCTTCATCGTTCTTCGACTGCTGATGGAGACGCGCAACATGAAGTTCGGGCTGTTTACCGCTCTGATCGCAGCAGGTGCCGTTGCGTACGGTATTTATGGTTCGATGAAGGATGCAGGCATCGCGATGCCGACTGCAGACGACTTCAAGTCCTCGGACGATTCGTAGTACTTTGCAAAGAGAGGGCGTCACCAAGCGGTGGCGCCCTCTCTTTAGTTTCAGTGCCCTGACATCCGGCGATACCAATAGCTGTAACTGAGCCGGAAACCGACCTTCTGATAGAGGCTGACTGCGGCGGCGTTGTCTTCGACAACCTGTAGGTAGGAGCGGACGGCTCCCTGCCGTCTCCCCCACTCCATCAGCGATCGAGTCACTCGCTCCCCCACGCCGCCCCGCCGGCTGGTCTCGGCAACGATCACCTCGAACAGCCCAAGCCATTCTCCATCGACCACTCCAATACCAACCGCATCGACCCCATCTGACCCCGCAACATACGCAAAGCCCGCTGGCAGATCGATCCGGTCGACGATGGCCGCCCAAGCAGGACGTTGCACCGGTTTGATTTTCCACAGAGCCGCGGTGGCTTGGGACCATTGTTGGGTCGCCGCATCGGCTATCGGGACAGAGATCTCGCCCGCAGCCAGCTCGCCCACCATCACATTGGTCCGACCCTCGGCCGACAAGCCCATCGCTTCGAGGCGCTCGTCCAGCCCCTCCTCGGTAGCCGGTGTTTGCCTGATCACGAGATCGAGGCCTCTGGCGCGGTACCAATCCCGACACCACGGCAGCTTCTCAGCCAACTCAATCGTCGACCGTCGGGCCGGGTACACGGAGTTACCCCGTCGTGAAAACCCATCGGCGTAGCGGAGTTGCCAGCCGTCGTGCTCCACCATCTCTCGGGCCGGCCATGATCGATAGGCAGCTTTCTCGACCTCAGCTATCCGGTCAACCATCACCCGAGAGAACTGGCCAGCTCAGCAGGGACCCGGGTCGGGCGTCCGGCCCCGGTAAGCGTCGCTGCGGTGATTGCCTGTTCCACCAGGACCTCACCGTTCCTCACTATCCGCTGGTGAAACGTCATCGAAACGCGTCGCAGCTCGGCAAGCTCGGATTCGATGATCAGCTCATCACCCGGACCGGCGGATCCGAGGTATCGAGTGTTCAGCTCAGTGACAACTATCTGGATTCCTTCGGCTTTCAGCTTGTGCAGCGGAAATCCAACGTCGGTTAGCCACTGAGCTCGCGCAGCTTCGAAGTACTGGATGTAGACGGAGTGGTTGACGTGCTCGTATGGGTCGAGCTCGTAGAACCGAACGGTGATCGAAGCAGTGTGACTCATTGCACAACAGCCGGCATCGAGAACCCGAGCTGGCGCCACGCTTCGTAGACGCCAATAGCGGCGGCGTTGGCAAGATTGAGGCTCCGTCCTTGGGGACCGATCGGTATCCGCACCCGCTCGGTTACGGTCGGGCTCTGCAGCACCGTGCCGGGAAGGCCAATCGACTCCTTGCCAAACAGCAGAACGTCACCGCTTTCGTAGAAGACATCTGTGTAGACGCTGGTGGCGTGCTGGCTGAACGCAAAGATCCGCCGCTCACCGATGGCTTCCAGGAACTCGTGCCAACCGCCATGGGTCTGAACTCGTGCATACTCCCGGTAGTCGAGACCGGCTCGGCGCACTCGTGCCTCATCGAGGGAGAATCCGAGTGGCTCGATCAGATGCAACTGCGAACCGGTATTGACCGTGAGCCTCATCAGATTGCCGGTGTTGGGTGCGATTTCGGGTTCGTGCAATGCGACGTGAAACATAGGGTGCACAATAGGGCGCACTGGCTGGTTTCAGTCGGCGACGACAAACGCTGCCCTCCACAGCCGCACCGAGTTGACCAACGCAATCCCCTCACACTCGTCGAGGTCCGACACGGCCACGGTCCGCTCCTCGAGCCGGCCCTCGTCGAGCAAGACCTGCCGGTACACCCCTGGGAGACATCCCGACTCAATAGGAGGGGTGCACCACTTCCCACCGAGCTTGACTGCAATGTTGGCGATTGTCGACTCGGTCAGCTCACCTTTGGCATTGACCAGCAGCACGTCGTCGGCATTGGGGTGCCGCCTCCTTCGTTCCTCGTAGACGTCCCGCCGGGTGGTCTTGTGGAACAGGAACGGGCTGGAAGCATCGACGGGATCTCGGTCTACTGCTACCGCAACCGACGTTGCTGCGGAATGCTCGATGCCGGCAACGGTCACACAGACTTGGCCCTGACGATCCACGGTAAGCCTGACACGGGCATCGCCCCCGCCGACGACCGCAGCCTCGAGACGGCGTTGCGTCTCAACCCGATCGAATGGAATGTCAAAGTAGGCCGCAGAGTCGCCCAACCGATCCAGGTGCTCGCTGAGCCAGTACCAACCCGACACCGGATTCCATCGCAGCGTTTCGAGGAGGTCGAAGTCGGTGCGCCCGTACGAGAGGATGCGAGCTTTGAGACTGGCCTCTTCGTATTCTGAGCGCGGATCAGAATCGAAAGTGATGCCACCGCCTACACCGTATTCGGCATCGCCGGTGGCGCTATCGATCACGACCGTCCGGATCCCGACGCTGAACGATGTGCGCGGGCCGGGCACGTCGGGGGGGCTGATGAACCCGATGGCGCCCGTGTAGACCCCGCGCGGGGTTGACTCCAGGTCTCGGATGATTTCCATCGTGCGAATCTTCGGGGCGCCCGTTATCGAACCGCATGGGAACAGGCCACCGAGGACTTCGACAAGGGGCAGTCCGGAGTCGACGAGCCCGGATATTGTCGACGTCATCTGCCACACCGTGTCGTAGCGTTCCACTGCGAGCAGCTCGTCAACTTTGACAGAACCAAACCTCGCGACCCGGCCCAGGTCGTTGCGGAGCAGATCAACGACGATGAGATTCTCCGCCCGATCCTTCTCTGAAGCCACCAGTTGGGCTTTGCGCGCTGCGTCCTCGGCAGTCCATCTCCCTCGGGAGACGGTGCCCTTCATAGGGCGAGTGATGAGCCGGTCAACACCTCCCCCTGTTGGATAGCGGTCGAAGAACAGTTCCGGCGAAGCGCTGACAATCTGGAATCTGCCCGTGTCGAGGAACGTCCCATATCCGCCTGACTGCGCTGCCGCCAGGTCTCGGTAGAACGCTACAGGGTCGCCTTCAAATCGCGCCCGGAGACGGCTTGTGTAGTTCACCTGGTAGGTGTCGCCTGCCACGATTTGGCGCTGGATCTCACGCACGTCGCTCATGAAACTGGCAGGGCTGTCGACCCACTGCCATGGCGTCAGTTGGTATGCCCCTGGGTCGGATTCGAATGGAGGATTGAGATGCCGCTTCTCGTAGAGACCGAACCACACGAGCGGTAGACCGTCGTGGAAGCCGTCGCGTTCGCGCACCACTAGATCGGTGTCGAAGGCAGGTGCGGCTTCGTAGCTAATGAAGCCCACTGCCCACAGTCCACGTTTGGCAGCCGCCTCTGCCGCCTCGACTGCAGCCACGACTTCTTCGAGCTCGAGGGCAGACACCTCCCCAACCCGACCCGAGAACGCAGCGGTGCGCTGGCGATTCGGTCGAAGATCATCGAGACGCGCAGTGAATGGCATCGAGCGAGCGTACCCGATCACCTTCGGCCGCGGCTGCTAGGACGCCCGGGGTCGTACGAAGACAAGCAGAACGACGGGTGGAGCTGGCTCTGCAGCGGCGTTCATTTCCCAGATGCGCATCGCACGAACAACGAAGGTCGCCGCCTCGCTGCGGCTCGCTCGCAGATCCGGACAGAACATCCCGCCACCACAGCCCTTGGTGATCCCGGCTTCGGCCAGCGAGTTGATGTCGGTTTGGAACGCCGACGTGGCGTCATCGGCGAAGTGATCGTCAACAGCCCTTGGCAATGCCAGGGAGCGGGTGACAAAGGCGGCGACCTCGGCCCTGCTCATCACCTGGTCGGGACAGTAGGTCGAGGCCCCACAGCCGTTGGTTACTCCGAGCGCAGCGAGTGAGTTGATGGCGTCTTCAAACGGGGAGCCATCGTCGTCGAAGAAGTGATCAATTTCGCTAGGCGCCAGGTGGAGGGCTCCGACCAGCAGTTTTGCCATCTCGCCACGGGTGACCCCGGCATGAGGACAGAAGGCGTCACCGTTGGCGTTGCACCCATGGACAACACCGGCGGAGCGCAGTTCGTCGATGGCGCTCTCGTGGACGGACCCTTCGTCGTCAAAGAAGCTCCCGTCGAATCCTCGCTCCGCTGAGTCGTCACAGCCAACGCGGCTCTGCCCAAACGACAGCGAATCAAAGTCGACCTTGTGTTGGACTGGGGCGGGATCCCTTCCCCCGTAGTAGACGTCAAACCAGAAGCTTTCGATGGCGACCTGCGGCTCGCTCTCACGTCGGAATCTGAGTTCGTCCTGCTGATATGCCTCCGCACCGTCGACCCACCCGGCCACCGTCCCGTCTGCAACCCCTGGAGTATTCATCTCGACGTAGCCCTCGACGCAGTACCAGCGACCGTGATCGAGCGAGGCAACGTCCTCATCCCACAGGAGTAAGTCTCCGTGATTCAGAGCCTGATCGAGGTGATAGAGATAGAACCCGATTCTGGTCGTGGTTTCGTCCCGCTCGTCGTAGTTGGGCGAGAAGAACATGCGGGCCGACCATCCCGGACTGGCGGCGCTAGATGGCTTGTTGCCGCGGGCGCTCGACGAATAGAGACCGGCAGGACCGGGCAACTTTCCCTTCCCCGTATTCGGGAATCCAACGGGAAATCTCAGGTAGTAGCGGAACCAGAGCTGTTCCGGGTCATCGTGACCATTGGAGGCAAATGGCCATCTCATCGCGGCCCCGAAGTGCTCGCCCTTGTCCATCGTGACCCTCACCCCGGAGCCGATGTGACCGTCGATCGTTGTGATCTGATTACGGGGTCCAACAGTGTTGTCACGCCACGGATCGTTCCAGTCCGTTGGTTCTTCCTGGTACGGATTGGTGAGGTACCGATTGTCCTCTTCGGCGCCGGCCATGGAGGCGGTTGCCAACACAGAGGCCAGCGTGATGATGATGACTATCGGGCGAAACACTCGTCATTATCGACGATGTCGGCAAATACCCTTAGGACCACCAAGAGCAACCGAGCCACTACTCAGGCGACCGGAGTGGCATCACACATCGCCAATGGCTCTGTTTTTGCAAATAGTCGCAGCTATACCGGAGTATTGGGATGCCTATACCGGCTCCCGGGTATTGCAAAGAATGTCCGCAACATGCATCCTGCCGTTCGGCGTGGTTACGAGTATCCCCCTGCTCGCCCCGACCACGTCGCTTGTTGCTCGGCTAGGTCCTCGTGACCGACCGAGCCGGGGCAACCGACCCGCTGCTGGCGCTCGCCACCCCCGCAACGCCGCAGCGGTCGGTTCCCCCCCGATAACCCTCGATTCACGGGTGCGAAGCACCAGTCCTTTGGCAACAGCGGCGATCTCAGCCGGTGTCTTTGAGCTCATCGGGAGCCAGCAGCATGAGCTCGTGGCGGCGATTGACACCGGTCTTCTTCATGATGTTGCGGACATGGGTAGCTGCGGTTGCGGGCGAGATGTAGAGCACCTCGGCAAGATCAGCATCGCTGAGGGTGCCTTGGGCGAGATGTTCGAGCACGTTTAGTTCCCTGGCGGTGAGACCCGCATCTGACACAGATCCATCCAAACGCACCCGATCGGTCAGTACAGAAACGAAACGGTCTGACTTTGCGAACACCGCAGTCAGCTGCCGCAACATCCACAGGGCGGGCACGATCAGAAACAGGGCGGCCAATCCCGTCACAAGTTGGACAAGCCCAATGAGCTCATCACTGAAGCTGGCGGCAAGCACCCCCAACTCGACCAGCTGCAATCCGATACGCTGCGCCGATCCAACGACAAATGCCGCGCTCACCAGCGTGAGAAGATATGCCTGAGTTCGCGCTCGCGGGGTGGGAATCCTCCGTCCCAAACGCCACGACTACACGCCGACAATCGAGAAGAGAACGATGTTGAGCGTTGACAGGCCCAGCAGTAGATACGCCATCAGATCCTCATCCGAGCTGCGCCGACGCAGGCTCGAGGATGAACGGGAATCGACAGACGTCTCGACACTTTCGGCAAGCCCATGTGTCTCCTCCTGCACTATCGCGGTGGCAATCCCCGCCACCGTTCGCCATTCCTCTCGGCCCGGCGCAGCCTAATCACCGCAGGCACCATGAATAACGACACACGTTCGGCACCCGCCCACTTTGATTGGGGCCCAGGATGGCCATTCCAGTAGCCAAGCCCTACTCTGGATGTCCACATCCCCCCGGGGTGGTTTAGCGTAGGGGCGTGGCCCGAACCCCCGACCAGATGAAACAGTGATGCTGGATCCCAACCTCCAGGCGAAGAAGGCAGACATGGCTAGCGAAAAACGCCCGGTCACTTCAATCGAGGGTCTTTTGAGTTGTAGCCCACAGTCCACAGGCCGATTGATCGATGAGCTGTGGAATGGGGAAACGGCGATCACCGGATCTCTGGCTACGTTGACCAACACCGACATGGGTGATCGGTTCGATCTGCTGCAAACGATGCGAATACTGGCGATGAGCACCAACCGTGACCCTGAGCTCGCAGCTCGTCTCATCAGCTCCGCAGGCCCGTCTCCAGAACTCGACCTTCCGGCGCTCCATACATCAGCCGCTGCAGCTCTCTGCAGACCAGAGACAATGAGGTGGGTGTCGAGAAATGCTGTCCATGTAGCGTCGACGCCGAATTGGAGGATGGTCCTTCCCGGTCTCGGTGGTGCGATCGTATCCGTTCCGCTCGCCGAAGAGGCCCTGATGAACCTGGTTGGCGCTAAGGCTGAACTCCCCAAAGAACTCACTCGGTATGTGCAGCTCAACCCTTGGTTCTCCAAGAGGTTCGCCATTCGATATCGCCGGTACACAGGGGGGAAACGGTTCCGAATCCACGACCGTGCGGCGACGGCTCGTGCCTGGGCACACACCAGGACCTTGCTCGGGACTCACGTGCCCGCGCAGTGGCGCTCCCCTCATGGTCGTGGTGCGGGACGCCCGCTGGATGATTGGTCCTATCGCCTGCTCGTCAGGTACGCCGCTCTGGTTGAGTCTGCCTATCGCAAAGAGGGCATCCCTCCGACAATGGCACCGCTGTTTGCTGTCGCATCCGCCGCCGCCGCACAGGAACTACCGTCACGAGATGCAGTGAGCGCCTGGCAGGCCCTACCGAAGAACGTCGAGCAGGCGGCTCTCAACCTGATTGGTCTCGGCAGTTCAGCTGCGCCCAGTGTTGACGTCTCCTCCCCCAAAGCCAGCTCGGCAATAGGCGCATTTAGATCCTATCGAGGTATGAATCCCAGAATCGGGTGGCAGTAGCCCGAGAGAGCAACGGGCCAATCGCGATCTGGCAGCAGACCTTCGATGACAACTCTTCGCTCGTTTTCGTTCTGATCATCAGAACTTGGCTCCGGGGGCGAGACTTGAACTCGCAACAAACGGATTA
>JAAETI010000630.1 GCA_024228555.1 bacterium
TTCCACGGTGTGGCAGATCCTCAAGACCAACAGCATCGACCCAGCCCCCAATCGCTCCGACATCACCTGGTCGCAGTTCCTGCACTCCCAGGCCGCCGTGGCCTGTGACTTCCTCACCATCGACACCGCCCTGCTCCGCCGTTACTACGTACTGTTCTTCATCCACATCGGGCGCCACGAGGCGTTCTTGAAACCTGCGGTGGTGAAAGGACACCGCCGCCGGCCTGTCGCAGCGGGTCGGTTGAAGCTGAGGGCAGCCTGATCCGGGGGACGCCGGGGAGGGTGGCAAGCAGCCCTGACAACGCCGGGACACACCAGCACCGTCAGATGGTGGGGGTCCGGCAAGCGAGACGGAAAGGCGTACGTGAGGAACCAGCGACCGAAAGTCCCTCAAGTGAAGAACCAGCTCGAACCTGACGGATCGGGGCTGGGATGTGGCGCGCACCCATCCAATGGAGACATCGGGTGGGGAACTCCAGGATTGGTCGATGTGGCTGGTCGGGAGGCCATGGTGAATGCCTGCGGCGTAGCCGTGGCGATGCCACAGGGGCAGAGTTGGGCGCCGACCCCGTCAAGGGTTCAAGAATGAACGTGGGAACCACCTCGCTGGTCCCTCCCCGCCGCCCAGCCCAGGCAGTGGGTGGGAAGGCCCGTCGCCGGTCGATGCTGGCGGGGTGGGGCGGAGGATCCGTAGTAGTTCGAGCCAGGGAAAGCCTGGTGCATGGCGAAGGGATCCAGTGAACCCGCTGGTCGCCACTGAATGCCAGGAGTCGTTGGTGAATACCGGCGACCCGCCCGATGGGTGGGTACTGGGTATCAGTAATGAGTCAGCTACCGCCTGGGCTGTGAGGCTCGGGGTCTGCGATGGGTTCGTGGAGAGCCGGATGCGGTGGAAGTCGCACGTCCGGTTCGGAGGGCGGGCCGGAGAAACCCACCAGTCGAAAGGCTGACAGGGCGCTCCGGTCCGACCCCTACCCCACCCGCCAGGTCTTCTACGCGGGCACCACCACCAACCCAACTGGAGCCTGGACGACCCAAGCCGCTCGCAACCTCTTCCTTGTTCACCACGACCAGCTCGCCGACTCACGAGCGCTGGTTCGGGACCGAGGCAGCCAGTTCATCGACGCCTTCGACGAGATCTTCCACACCGAAGGCCTCAAGATCCTCAAGACCCCTGTCCGCACCCCGGTGGCCAACACGTTCGCTGAACGCTGGATCGGCTCCATCCGCCGTGAACTCCTCAAGCAACCCGAAGGGTTGCCCCGCACCATCATCTGGAACCAACAACAACTCGAACGCGTCGTCATCGACTACACCGAGCACTACAACACCCACCGACCCCACCGCTCACTCGACCAACAGCCACCGGAGGCTTCCGAGGCGCGTGCGCCCGCGGATCCGCGCCGCCTTCGGGTCGTGAAATCAACCCGCTGCCACGGCCTCATCAACGAATACCGAAACGCAGCCAGACCAGGCACGACGCAATAGTCGGCCCCCACAGGTTCGATCCCGTGACCGGTATCCGTAGCCCACAGCCGACTCACGAACTCTGCCGCGTCATCGCCGAGTGAACCGCGCTCCAGCCGCACTTCGACACTCTTCGCCTCGGCATCGAGTCCATTCCAAATGAGCTCCGCCAGCGCATCGACGGCAGGCTGACCTGCGTAGGTCTCTAGATGTGTTTTGCCTGCCTTGATGCCATGGCGTGCCACGCTGCGCCTCCCCTCTGGATCGTCTGACCACTGTACAGACGCAGTGAGACAGCCTTCCATGTAGCGAACGCTCGCCGCCGCAGCTGATCAGCAGCTACGTGTCACGTCCGGGCATTAGCAAATCCATTTGCAAACGACACCCCTAGGAGCATTTTCGTGCGCTCTGACCAGGGGTTTCTATGGTGTCGGAGGGGCGAGTTTAACCCAAAGTACACGCGTGCCCTGGAACGCCGAGCTGGTCGCAGCGTAGCCGTTTGCCCAGCTCAGAGACGGTTTTCCAGTGCCACCGCGAGCGGCGAGGAGTCAGCTTGCCGCGAGCAGATCTCCCACTAGGCGTCGCTCGTCATCATCGTGGAGGTTATGTCGAGCGAGCAGAGTGGCATTCGCGAGGGCGATGATCCGGTCCCGATCGTCGGCTGGTCCGTCCGGGTTCAGCCAAGCTTGCACGTCAGCCCAACGCCACAACGGCGATCTGGTCGAAGCACCGTAGGCAGGTATGGGGAAGCCGCGGCTTCCTCCGTCGCGCTTGACCCAATGATTGACTGCCTGCCGGCTACGGCCGGTCCGCTCGGCAATATCTGCCTGCGAAACAAGCTCCTCACCCTCAACCCGAACTACCTCAACACCATTCACGGACTCGGCTTCACGCACCGCCGATGCGATCGCGTCAAGCAGAGAGGGCGCCTCACGGTCAACCTCGAGAGCCGCACATCCATCAAATCCCGTCACCGCCGCATCGTCGAGACCAGCCTCGAACAACAGGTCGCTCGTTGCCTCGTCCACGGGTCGATTCAAGATAAGAATGAAGGTGTAGTTGTTCATCACGAGTCGTTTCCGGTAATGCGGCGAATATGACGCCGGATCTGCTTGGCGTGACTGTCCGCGTTCTTCGGTGTCGACCACACCCGGAACGGATGCGGCTGATCACCACTGATGACATGAGTAGAGTGACCGCCCCCAGACGCATCACTCACAACCAGGCCTGCCTGCTCGGCCTCACGCAAAGCCTTCTCAATCTCCTTCTTCGGATGGACCTTGCGCTTCACCACCAAAGCCTACCCGACCAGTAGACAATGTCAACAGAAGTCGCAGACGAACCAAGAACGCGCGCAAGAGCCTGTGGGGCCGAATATTCGGTCTGGGGCGCTGATCAGGGGAAACACGGCCGATGCTGACCAGCTGTGCCTCGCATTCTCTATCGTCTCATCGCCGGCCTGGCCCGTCTCGCCATACGCTCCAGTCGATCCAAGGACCTCGAGCTCATCGTGCTCCGCCACCAACTCGGCATCCTCCGCCGACAAATCGACCGGGCCGCAATCACCGACGATGATCGGACCCTGCTGGGTGGAATCGCCGCCGCGCTCCCCCGCCCACAACGAACCGGCTGGCTCGTCACCCCCGACACCTTGCTGCGATGGCACCGACGACGCATCGCCCGCCGCTGGACACAACCCTCACGAGGACCGGGACGCCCATCCACCGCAACCAAGAGGCACCGTTGCGTTGACGGATCGGGTGCTCAGAGGCGAGGGTGATCGGGTGAATCGTCGTGCCGTTGCTGAGTCCGAATCGTTTGCCGGCTACCGGTTTCCGCCCGAGGTGATCTTGCTGGCTGTGCGCTGGTACCTCCGCTACGGGCTCTCATACCGAGACGTTGAAGAACTCCTCGCCGAACGAGGCATCGACGTCGACCATGTCACCGTCTACCGGTGGGTGCAGAGATTCACTCCGCTCCTCATCGACGCCGCCCGGCCCTGCCGCCACGCGGTCGGTGACCGCTGGTTCATCGACGAAACCTACGTCAAAGTCGCAGGTGTCTGGCGCTACGTGTACCGAGCAGTAGACCAGCACGGCCAGGTCATCGACCTATATGCCTCCAAGCGACGCAACACCGCCGCCGCCAGGCACTTCTTCGAAACCATGTTGGCCGGCCACGGGCGACCCGCCGAGGTCACCACCGATCTGGCCGCACCCTTGCTGCGCGTTGTCGATGAGCTGATCCCCGAAGCGTTGCACGACACTGAGCAGTACGCGAACAACAGGATCGAGTGGGACCACGGCCGACTCAAGGCCAGGCTGAAACCAATGCGCGGTCTGCTGACCGACCGGACCGCCTCGGTAGTTGTCCGCGGCCACGCGTTCATCCAGAACCTTCGACGCGGTCACTACGAACTCGGCAGCGAAGCCGACCGCGACTGTCTACGCGCCTGGCGGCCGCTTTCGATGAGCTCGCCGCCGTGATCTGACCGAACCCCGACACCCAACCGGCGGACCCACGCCCGCCGATCAA
>JAAETI010000631.1 GCA_024228555.1 bacterium
AGAGTTCCCGGTGCCGACGCGAGGAGGGCTTCCAACGATCTGATCCCGTCGTAGACGCGCTCGTTGGGGGTCGGACTGCCTGCTCAGATTTCGGTGATGGAGTCCAAGATGTTGAGACGGGAAGCGCGACGGGCTGGGAAGGACGCAGCGAGCAGTCCAGCAAGCGCTGCAATCACCACATAGATCGCAAGCGAGATGTAGGGAATCGTGAGTCGATCGATGATGTCGCCAGGTATGGCCAGCACTGCGATCCAGCCGAAAGCGATGCCCACAATCACTCCGAGGAGAGCCCCGAAGAGCGACACGACACCGGCCTCTAGCCGGATCAGGCTGCGAGTCTGCCGACGCGTCATCCCAATTGCCCGCATCAAGCCGATCTCCCGAGTTCGCTCGAGCACGGCCAAAGCCATCGTGTTGGTGATTCCAAGGAGCGCGATCACGATCGCTAGCCCGAGGAACACGTTGACAATGATCAGGAGCGTGTCGAGTTGGCCTTCGACCCGGTCCTGGAACTGAGCGTTGGTCTCAAACTCGAGTTGCGGGAAGTCGGCTTGGAGTGGTTGCAGCGCCACACCGGCTTCCTCCAACGTCACGCCTTCCGCCAGCTTGATGGAGAGCGTTGCATCGTTCTGGTCAGTGAAGTTGGCCTCCCAGGCCGAGAGGTCGATGAGGTAGTCGCCGATCAGGAAGGGGTTGTCGTATATCCCTCCGACGGTCATGACGACCGTGCCGGTCCTGGCGAA
>JAAETI010000632.1 GCA_024228555.1 bacterium
CTCCGTGAGTTGGAAGACCGGATGGAGCTGCCCGGCGTGGATCCTCTGGCCGACGGGGTGGCTCGGATCGTCGACCGACTCCAGACGGTGCCCCGCGCATGTCCACCAGGCTCAGCGTTCGCCAAGAGGATTGGACTTTCAAAGAACCTTTTGGGATCGCGGGTGATGTCTCGTACTCGGAGCCGGCAATTGTCGTCGAGCTGCAGGATGGAGATCTGGTGGGCAGGGGCGAGGCCGAGGGGATCTACTACTTTGACGAGACGACGGCGTCCATGATCGAGCAGGTGAAGCAGGTGACTGCAGATGTGGAGAGCGGGGCCAAGCGAATGGATCTCCTCGATCTCCTGCCGCCGGGGGGCGCGCGCTGCGCCATCGATTCTGCGCTCTGGGACCTGGAGGCGAAGAGGGCCGGCAAGCGAGCGTGGGATCTGGCGGGACTCGAACTCAAGAGGATTGTCACCGTCTTCACGATCGGGCTCGAAGAGGAGCCGACAGAGATGGCGCGCAAGGCAGCCGCCGCCGCCGAGCAGCCGATGCTGAAAATCAAGCTGGACGCCGACCGCCCGGTGGAGAAGATCGAGGCGATTCGCGCGGCACGGCCTGATGCCAGCATCGTCATCGATGTCAACGAGGCCTGGAGCTTCAAACAGTTGGTGGAGGTTGCTCCCCGGCTGCACGGTCTCGGTGTGACCATGATCGAACAGCCTCTGCCCCGCGGCGCGGATGCAGAGCTTGAGGGGTACCAATCGCCCCTGCCGCTGTGTGCGGACGAGAGCTGCGTCCACCTGGGCGAGGTCGGCGAGGTCGCCGCGCGTTACCAGATGATCAATATCAAGCTCGACAAGAGCGGCGGCCTGACCCACGGGCTCGAGATCGTTCGCGAAGCGAGAAAACGCGACCTCGGGTTGATGGTGGGCTGCATGTGCGGAACCTCGCTCGCCATGGCACCGGCATTCGTGATCGGTCTGGCGTGCGATTTTCACGATCTGGACGGCCCACTCCTCTTCGAACACGACCGGCCGCACGGAATGAAATATTCAAACGGCGTGGTGTCGCCGCCGTGCCCCGACCTCTGGGGTTGATTCGAGATATAACAGACAAGGACTTGATGATGGATTCCATAAATTCGCGGCGTGTGTTCATAAAACGTGCAGCGGTCCTCGGCTGTGGCGCCGTGATCGCCCCGGGACACCTGGTGCATGGCCTAACTGTAGCGGCCGGAGCAACACGTGAACTCGACCTGGTGATTGAAGGCGGGACGGTGTTTGATGGGTCGGGCAAGGCGCCTTTTGCGGCGGATGTTGGAATCACCGGAAAACAGATAGCCGCAATCGGGAATTTGAAGGATACCAAGGCGAGGGTCAGAATCGATGCGCAAGGTCTTGCTGTCGCGCCGGGTTTCATCGATTCACATGCGCACACGAATCTGATTCGAAACCCCAAAGCGCAGAGCAAGATCTTTCAGGGCGTCACGCTGGATATCACAGGGCCCGATGGCGGTAGTTCATTTCCCCGGCCTCTCGAGAAAGGCGATTCGAAGAAGGCACCGCAATCGGCTAGCGAGTTTTCCAAACGCTGGAACGCAGCTTCGAGGATTCGGGCGGCATCGACGGCAAAACCATCGGCATGATGGGTGACCTGAAACGCGGGCGCACGGTACGGTCTCTCGCGCGCCTGATGCGTCATTACGAGGGAGTAAGGGTAGTCTTCATTGCTCCGGACACGTTCGAGATGGAGCCGGACATCAAGGCGTTCATGGCCGAGCACGGCATCCCTGTCACGGAGACCGGCCACCTGCACGAGATCCTGCCCGAACTGGATGCCATCTACGCCACACGCATACAGTCCGAGCACGACGTCGACGATGAATCTTCAGGGGTAAACCTCGCACCGTTTACGATCGGTACACACGAACTCGGCCTGCTCAAGAAAACCGCGGTCATCATGCACCCACTTCCGCGCGGGCCGGAAATCGCAGTCGAGGTGGATCAGGATCCGCGTGCCATGTATTGGCGCCAGGAGCGAAACGGCATGTGGATGCGGGTAGCCCTGATCGCGAAAACATTCGACCTCGACCAGGACATCAGGGAGCTGGCATCCACGATTAGCTGAGCCGCCACGGGCCCCAAACGAGCACCGCCAACAACGACACGCGGATTTTCACTCCGCTCTTCTACCTTGCGGCTACGCCGAGAAAACGGCAATGTCGTAGCATACATTGACCGTGCTTTGGAGACGCGCTGATGACCTGGATAGCCACTGTTGCATTCGAAGACGCCACCGGAAAAGTCAGGCAGCTTTACGAACGAATCAA
>JAAETI010000633.1 GCA_024228555.1 bacterium
CGACCCTGCACGGTGAGATCGGAGAGTTCGTGGCAATGGCCGAGAACACCACCAAGCCCCTGGAGTATCTGTGTGAGGACAGCGCCGCGTTTGACGCGGTCATCGAGATGGCCGCAGCGATTCGCGGTGGGATGGACCAGCTCGCCGAAAAGCCCTACTTCACTCAGATCGTCACGCCACTCCCCCTCTTTTTCGCCAAGACACACAGTGACCAGATCATTCGGGGCGCAGAGTGCGGAATCCCGGTTACCACGGGGACCATCTCTATCGGGGGCGGGTCGTCTCCCTACACGATCGCCGGCTGCATGACCCACAGCCTGGCCACCGACTTCGCTGGCATGACCCTCTCGCAACTCGTTCGGAAGGGCTCGTTCTGCATTGGCTCCTCGGAAAACACGTTCATGGAGCCCGCGACGGGAAACCTGGGGAACGAAATCCCGGATTTGCTGGCCGGCATGGCCATGCGCCAGGTCAGGAGTCAATTTGGACTGCCCCCGCTCTCCGGGGGAGACGGTGGCTCTTCCTCACGACGCTTCGACCAGGATGCCGTCAGGGAGATTGCTACCGGGTTGATGGAAGCGTTCTACCTACAGCCAGGCACGCTGGATTACCTGGGGGTACTCGATTCAGGGATCACCTACTCTTTGCACTCGTTGCTGCTCTGTAACGATCTCGCCGGAATGCTCAG
>JAAETI010000634.1 GCA_024228555.1 bacterium
GAGCTGCCAGAGCCTGAGGCCCGTGAGGTGATGGCTCTTCTCGGCGACCCGCCCTTTCATCACACCTTCGTGCTCGACTTCGATGGGGTGGTCCAAGTAGCAAGCGCGAACTGGCCGGAGCTCATGGACCCTGAGACGTTCGCGATACCGCTCCGGCTGGAACCCTTCGAACCACCCGACAGATGCAAGACGATGTGGACGTGGCACTGGTACGGCGAGGACGGGCGGCTCGATCCCCTGGCCGACCCGTACCTTTCACTTCCAACATCGGACAGTCCCCAATCGGTTCTGATGCGAGTATTCGGAGCCGACGGCGCCAGTGTTGAGGCAGAGCTGGCACTGCGCCAAGAACCGGAAGGGGTCTGTGGCGGTGATCTGACCACAGCCCAACCGACAGATTCAGGGGTTGTAGCGTCGATTGCCGAGCTGACAGTTCCCTTCACGATCGAGTTCCAGATCACCCTGGGGCAACCGGTATCTGGCACTGTCATCCACACCGAGCCGGTGGCGTGGCCCGAAGATTTCGAGTTCCCGTTCGAGCTCCCCCTCCAACCGAGAAGCCCCCAACCAGTCATCACCCTGGACCAGGCCGTTGCTGCAACCGAGGAGTACTTGAATCTGCTCGCACGAGGAGAGTGGCAACAGGCCGCCGATCATGCCCGACCAGGAGGGTGGAGCCCCGAAGAACTGCTATATGAGCTTGCTGACGCCATCGACGCTGGAGCCATACCCGGTGGCATCGAGTTCGCCGACCAGTTACAGGCCTGGTGCGGGCTCGACTACTCCCATTGCGACACACCGTTCGAGATCTTGGGCGGCGGGCCGGCAGACGATCGAACCTGGGAACTGCATGTCGAGTGGCCAGGAATCGGAGGGTCGCGATTCCTGGTCATTGCCGACAACGGGATCAACGTCGTCGGGCTACCCATCGTCGAGATCTTCTAGACACCACCAACCAGCACTACGCCGCGCCCCGCCACGCAGCTCGCGCCCGGAGAACACGATCTGCTGAAGGGGTCGAACCTCTTCCAGGCCGGTTGGCTGACTGCTCCCACCGATGGTGAGCAATGGGGGACGGGGTCATGCAATATGAAGGGGTGGACACTGCCACCCCGGGCCGATTGGCTCCGATCGAACGGACGAACTGGCGACGAGCTCTGGAGGTTCGAGTCACCGACGCCCAGCTATCACTCGTTGCTGATCATCAACCCATCGTCTTGGTTGTTCTTGCCAAGTCATTCGTCGGAGCCGGAGGCTGGAATTGGGAACCATTGGCCTACGAGACCGACGACGGCGAGATAGCCGCAGTTCTCGGGCTCGCACACGAGGGCAGCTCCTCGCAGTTGTTCAACCTCGCCGTCGACCATCGTCGTCAGCGGTCTGGTGTCGGCACTGCGGTGATGATGGCCGTCATCGAGCACGTACGGAGGCGTTCGTCTTCGTCTCTGTCGTTGACGGTTCACCCTGACAACCGTGCGGCCCAAGCTCTGTACCACAAGGTTGGATTCGTCCCGACCGGTGAGATCCAAGACGGAGAACCGGTCTGGGCTATCCAACTCTGACGAGACGGGGGCCATCGACGTCCTACCGACATTGGAAGGCCACTTCTAGTCCCAATCGGCCATGCGCGATCACCCACGCCAACGAAGGTACGGCATCCGTTCCCGGTTTCTGTCGATCTGCGGCTGGCGCCTTCAGCTGGTGGTGTAGTTCGGGAGGGCTGTCTTCCACTCGTCTTCGTCGACGATCGTCAGTGATTCTGCGATCTCTTGAATGACGGCGAGCGGAGCATGGCCGGAGACGGCGATGATGCGGTTCGGTGTTGCTTGCCACGCGATCCCGTTCCATTCGCCATCGGCATCTTGACGGGCAATAGTCCAGCCGTGAGTACCTTGGACGCGTGTGGCGGACAGGTTCCCGCCGAGCGCTCCGGCCCCCAACAGTGGTGTAGGTGAGGTCGCCGCCGACTCGTGGGGCAGCGGTTTGCTTTGCCAGCACAACCTGCTCCCGACCGTCTGGGCCGTCATTGCTCTGGTTGCCATCGCATTCGGCCATATCGGAGAGAGTTCCGGACCGGTAGACCTGTCGCCACCGAATTGCCCACCCGATCCCAGCGGGATAGCCGCCCGGGTCTCGGAGGTTCCGGAGGCCCGTCCTGTGGAGCCGTCGGTCCGACCCTCTTCGACCCGAGTCACTCACATCCACTCGACCTCCTGCTCCTAGCGACCTCTGATGATCATCAGAAGTCTCGCCGCAGCTGGCCCATAGCTCCACCGTGAGAATCCCTGTCAAGTCAGAGGCGCGGCGAGACGTGGGTCTCGGGGCTAGCGTGAGCGGCTGCGTTGCACCGCTACATGGGGAGGCTGAGCGATGCGGATACTGTCAACGGAGCCGTCGTTGCAGGACATCCAGACCTATGTCGCCGAGATGGAACAAGAGCGGGGGTTCGCAGACCAAGGCGTCATCGAGAAGTGCCTTCTCTTGGGCGAGGAAGTTGGCGAGTTGTTCAAGGCCGTTCGCACCCAGGAGGGATTGAAGGTCGACGTCCCTGGAGGCGAGATCGGCGCCGAACTTGCTGACATCCTGATCTATCTCTGCGCGATCGCAAATCGCTTCGAGATCAACATCGAAGAGGCCTTCCGTGCGAAGGAAGCGCAGAACCAGACTCGACGCTGGCAGTAACCTGGCGTGATCTTGAGAAGCGCATCACCGGCGTACGAGCCCGGGTGCGGCGCACGGGTACGATGGCCAGAAGCGTCGCTCCTGGTCTGCTCAAGCTTTCCGAGCTGTGAGTGCTTCGTGGTGCGTGCGGGATGCTGGACGGGCTCAATCGAGGGTGCAGCCTGAGCCTGTGGTCGAGCATCGGGAGTCCTCCCAGATCAGAGAGCTGCTCTAGCAGGCGACCGATCTGGCGGTTCTCGCCGGGTACGCGGACTACAACCCTGCCCGGCATGAAGACAACAAGATCATCGCTCGATCCCAATCCCCAGAGGTCCTAGCAGCGGCCGTGTCGGCAGTTGCGTTCACCGATGGCGAGCAGGTGGACCGGATGACGCTCGACTCCCCAACTCTGGTCTTCCTCAACGGACACAAGGTTCTTGCCAACTCTCGATGCCTCCTTCCAGGCTGCCTTCGGTGCGAAGCACTCTGGGAGGGCGATGTTCCGCTCATGGACCAGTCAGCGGTCCCCAAGCTGCTGCGAGCGCTCGCCGCCGGACGCGGCCACCAACACTGCGTCGGCCCTGTCGGTCAGGGTGGGGTCAGCGGCTGAACGTGGCGGACATGACCGGTACGTCCATCTGCTTGCGGAC
>JAAETI010000635.1 GCA_024228555.1 bacterium
CCAACCTCGAGTGTCGGCACCCACATCCAGTCAGTTGTCGAAGGGGCAACCCAGTCACTCGGCTTCGAGCCAAGCCTTGTCTTTGTCGGTGAGATCGAACTGATGCCCGAAGGACTGCTCCATGAGCTCACTTCAGCTTTGACCGAGGCACTGTCAAACGTGGCCCGTCACGCTGAAGCAACAGCCGTCACTATCACCGTTGACGTCGACGGCGATGAGGTCAGGCTTGTCGTCACAGACAACGGGGTCGGTATCGGCGGCGGGATCACCCGCGGTAGCGGACTCGACAACCTGGCGAGCCGGGCCCGCCACCTCAATGGCTCGTTCACCTTCGAGGCCAGCGCCAGAGGCGGGACCACGCTCAGCTGGGTCGCACGGGGTTTGCACCCCAAAGGGCCAGAAAACGACCCAGCTGAAGCGTGAACAACCCTCCGGATAGGGACCCTCTGGTGCTCGGCCTGAGGGGTGGAGTCACCCGAAGTGCTGCAAGGATCATTGTGCGACCAGTTCTGCCCA
>JAAETI010000636.1 GCA_024228555.1 bacterium
GCGACATTTCTGGGGGGTCTACGCCCTCACCACAGCCGTGGTCCTCGTCGGCATCATCTCCGATGGTGAGGATCTGCCCCTGATCGCGCTCCCGAGCAACATCATCATGCTGGCGGCGGCGTGGATACTGGGTGACAACCTACGAACCAGGCGCAACTACCTCCACGAGTTGGAGGAGAAGGCGGTCCGGACCGAAGCCCGGCGCGAAGCCGAGGCCCGCCGGGCAGTGTCGGAGGAGCGGACCAGGATCGCCCGTGAGCTCCACGATGTTGTGGCCCACTCCGTGAGCGTGATGGTCGTTCAGGCCGGCGCTGCTCGGCGCATACTCGACCAGGATCCCGCCCAGGCGGCTGACGCCCTGACCGCCATCGAGACAACCGGCCGGGAGTCATTGACCGAGATGAGGCGGGTGCTCGGGGTGCTGCGAAGTGATGATGAGCTGGTCGAGCTGGCGCCAATCCCTTCCCTCGACGACTTCGATCGGCTGCTACGCCAGTGTGAGGAGGCTGGGCTTCCCGTCGAGTTGGAGGTGGAGGGTGAGGCTCGTCCTCTGGCTCCGGGTTTGGAGCTGTCGGCCTATCGCGTCGTCCAGGAGTCGCTGACCAACTCTCTCAAACATGCCGGCCCGACCCAAGCCAGGGTGAAGCTCGAATACAGCAATGATTCTCTCGTGGTCAAGGTCTCCGACGACGGACGTGGGGCAGCCGCTCCCACCGGGAAAGGCCAA
>JAAETI010000637.1 GCA_024228555.1 bacterium
GACATGCTCGAATCCCTGCGAATCGAGATCATGTCACGGAGACTTTTAGCGAGACCGCTACCAAACCGCACCCTCGCAGAAACTCGAAAGACCCTACTGAGGCTCGGAATGGCTGCTTAGCACCGCGAAACCCTAGTCTAGGTCCGTGCGCATGTGATCGGCCATGGCCCAACCCACGATTTTACGTGAGAACAAGTCCATGGTCGTGACCAGGAACAGCCATCCCTCGTCGGTCCAAATGTGCGTGATATCGCTCACCCAGACCTTATCAGGCGCTTCCTGATCGAACTGTCGGTCGAGTAGATTCTCGGCGATCGGCAGTCCATGCTTGCTGTCGGTGGTCAATCGAAACTTGCGTTTGACCTTCACCTGCATGTCCCATTTTCTCATCAACCGGGCCACGCGCTTAGGGCCGCACAGCATGCCCAGAGCCACGAGGCCAGCACAGATGCGCCGGTGCCCGTAGGCATGACGTGAGCCTTCAAGGAGCCGGGCAGCAGCGTCACGAATGACGGCCTCCGCCAAACCGCGGGCCCCGTGGTCGCGGTGCGACCACAAGTAGTAGCCACCGCGAGAGACCTTGAGAACTCGGCACATGATCGACACCTCGAATTCCTCGCGGTGTTCATGGATGAACGAAAACCTCAATGCTTTAGTTCCTCAAAGAAGCCCAGAGCCTTTTTTAGGATTTCCCTCTCCTCCCGGGCTACTTTGAGATCGCGGCGGAGCTTGCGAACTTCTTCGCTTTCCAGCTGATCTTTGGACTTGGTGGTGAAGGCCAGTTGGCCATTTGTCTTGACCGCGGTGCGCCACTGGTGCAGTAGGCCTGGATTGAGGTCAAGCTGCTTGGAGAGCTCGGCGATAGTCTAGCCTTGGTCTGTGACCAAGCGGACGGCCTCAAGCTTGAATTCGGGGCTGAACTTTCTTCTGGTGGTACTCATGGATGGATCCTTTGGGTGGTTAGTACATCCGTTAGGTCCGTGTCAAGTTTTCCGGGAGCACGTCAGGGACCCTACTTTCAGCTTGGGTGGAGTCGAAAGAGGAAGAGCACAACTCGCTTCATCCGAAACCCCGACGCCCGCGAGATAAAAGAGCAACTGCGAAACTATGCCCAGATGCAGACACTCGTCGACCAATGGGTGGAAGCTTCAATTGATATCTGTGAGATCAAACTGCAGGAGTCTCGGCAAGCCGCCAAGGGCTAATCTGAGGCTGTAGAACTCCGCACTCTCAAGTATTTTATCAATAGTAAATAGGGGGGGCAGGGAGCCACACACAGGAGCCATGGAAGCGAGGTGATTCCTAGCAGGGTGCACTTCGATTCGCTGCACTGGGCTTCCAAGACTCCTTATTGGGGCATAAGCGCTACGACCTGTAGCGGTTGGGGCTGCTAAAAGTCAATGGTTTAGTCTCCCCGGTGCCATAGACGAAAGATCGACCTGAAGGATGCTAAATTTCTATCGGAAGATCGTTCAACGGTCCAGGGGACAAGCCTCACCTGTATGTGCTCCTTCTGACCCAAGCCCATCCATGACGCTGGAATGGGCTCTTCATTGCTACCCCGTCAGTATCTCCTCCTGCCATCCATGACCGGACCGACGTAGTAGCTCATGACGCAATCGCTACGGACTGCGTTCACGGCTTCCAAATCATTACGTCAGTGCGTCCTGCTGCGATCGGTCTAGCGCTAAACTCGTCTGTTCCGGATTTGAATCGGAGACGATAGTCACGCTTCGCAAGGCCGTGAACTGAGAACGACCCGTCAGGCTCTGTTCTTCCGGTGCGCTTTCCGCGACGTGAAGCACGTTCGATCACGCCGCCACGACCATCGTCAGTCGGGTCTGCTAGGTAGTATGAGAATCCCCCGAGACCGTTCCCGTTTCCGTCGACGAGGTGCCCAGAGATCGTGAGGGGGCTTTCTGGCAGGACCAGAACACACTCCCCACCTGCCCATAGCTCTTTCAACTCCCATGGGTCGAACAACTTCAGGGCGGTCGCTGTGTCACTACGGGACGCGACGATGGGCAGCCGCTGGTTGAGCGCGACGGAAGGGAGTTGGAATCTACCCTCGGCATCGCTGGTCGTGGACACATCGCCGATCCAGACGTCCGCAATGGCGGCCGGACGGCCGTCCTCGAGTAAGATCACACCGTAGAACAAGTTAGTGGTGGCAAGCTCGAGTGTGACATCGACCCAGTGTTCGGCTCCCAACGTCGTCGACATCGGATCGAAGCCGTCGGCATGGACCTTGAATCGGGCAGGTCCCAAAGCAGCGATGCCGCGGAATCTGACCATGCCATGAGCGTCCGTGACAGCCTGGTGCTCCACACGTAGGCCCTCAGTGTCTGCTGTCACGGTGACTTGAACCCGTGCCCCTTCGACTGGTGTAGCGTTACTGTCCACCACGCAGGCACGTACCGGGCACGCGCGTGCGACGGCTAACTCGACGAACATCCGGGGGTCGGTCGCGAGTGTCAAATTCGCAGCTCGTATGGTGCTCCACCGTGTGCCACTCGGCCCCTCCGCACAGACCAACTGATTCCCATTGACTAGGTTCGCAGCGTCGACCGAAACCTGGAAAGTCCCATCCGGTCCGGTCGCTGTAATCGCCCGCTTCGGATCGGTCTGCAACGCGAGCGACACATGAGCTGCCGGTCGCCCATCGATTTGAAGCGCGACGCCCTCTACCGAGACATGCTGCTCTCCTCGACCGCAAGCGCGTTCTAGATCGCAAGCGCGTTCTAGATCGGAATTATTGCCCGCTCGCACCCTGGCGGTCGTGGCACTAGCGGGCGAGATCAAACGATCGTCGATCGAACGTGGACGATAGTTCACCAAAGTAGGTTCAGGCATTCGATGATCCGACGCAGTCCCCATCACGACAAGCACGAACGCACATAGCGCAAACAATGCACCAAGCACGATACGAATGTGCGCCTTCCCTTCGTTGCTATCGGACGCCCTGGAGTTGCTTGCTTGATTGAGCATTGCCTCGGCTCCTATCGGATGAATTTGATTTGCTCTGAAGCCGATCACGCTCACAGCCCAGCCCTTCCCAGTAGGGGGACATTCCCTTAGCCGAGTAGCGCGCTTAATGTGTAAAGGGGAGACACGGAACTGGCCGACAAGAGCGTAGAATCAGACGAATCAATTCGCCATCCCCCCCCCCCCCTTCTATGTCAGTTCTCCGCATTCTTGGCCTCGTTGTACCGTTGGCCCTCCTTGTCGCATGCTCAAGCTCACCCCCTCCTGCAACGATCCAAGAGAACGAACCCAACGATACGTTCGCTGAAGCAACTTTGACGGTCGTAGGTACGCTGGCCATGGGAGAGCTGACAACCATCGGTGACCTGGATCTGTGGGCCGTGGCGTTGGCCGCAGGGCAAACGGTCCAGATCGAGATCTACGCAGCTCGTATGGACCGTGAGGCCTGGAAAGCCGCGCAAAACACGGCTTCGCTGACGGTCTTCGACACGGACGGGACGACCTCGCTGTACTTCCAGAATTCCGATTCCATAGACTATGGTGGGACAAACGACACCGATTCGGCGCTCTTCAGAGCACCTGCGGGCGGCCTCTACTACATCTCCGTAGCGAACAGCATCGCGGCTAATGCTGGAGGGCGGTATGGCGTTCGTGTTCAAGACGCGACCTTCCCGAACGCAATGTTCGAGATGGAAGCCAACGGCGTGGCTGGCTCCAACGACGACGCCATGACGGCCGAGCCCATCAATCCGGGGACCATTTTCGGGAACTACTTGGACGACGAATCGGACTACTATTCGTTCACGATCACTGAGCCTACCATTGTTATCTTCGAGTTGAAGGCGAACAGACTCGGGGCGTACGGAGCGGCTACTAAGAACTTCGATCCGGAGCTGTTCCTGTATGATTCCGATGGAATCACCGAGATCGCCAACATCGATGATGCCTACTTTTACGACCCTGCGATTCGGTTCCAATTCGATGTCAACGGGACCTACTTCGTGGAAGTGACCAAGTGCTGTGGTGACGCGCCGAATTCGCCATACGCCCTCGAGTTCACGTCGCTTCCGGTCCCGGTCGGACTGACGGAAGTCGAGCCCAACAACGCGATTGCGGAGGCCTTGGCATTCCCTGCGTCCGGCCGTATCGAAGGGACGGTCGACTTGATGGACTCCGACTTTTGGCAGATCGATGCCGTCGCTGGGCGAGGCTACTCCCTGCGTGCCTCGCACGACGAATCGGATCAAGGTGCCGTCTCGAATGCGAACCTCACGGTACTCAGATCCGACGGTACAACGAGGATAAGGACCTCTGGGAGCAGCGGCAGCGCCGATGGGCGCGACCTTTGGATTCAGACGACGACTGAGACGGTCTACGTGCGCGTAGATTCGACCGAAGCAACCCCCTATGCGGTCGACCTTGAAGTTCAAGACGGATCGTTCGAAGCGGAGCCGAATGACACCGCAATGCAAGCCGCTGCCCTTACGCCAGGGTCTCTCGGCACGGGCGTCATCGGGGCCATGGGCGACGTCGATCACTGGACGTTTTCCGCGGAAGCCGGCGAAGTCGTGCACTTCTGCATCTATGCCGGTGACGGCAACACAACGGCGAACGGAGTGGGCCGACGTTCCGGGTTCGGATCAGAGCTGGAGGCGGCGATCACAGTCCTCGACCCCATGGGTGTGGAGGTTGCTACGACAGTGCTTCAGGCCGTGACCGATGGAAATGGACCTGGAAATGGAAATGGAAACGGTTTCGAGCTTTCATCGGAAGGAGTCATCGAGGGTGTCGCGCCGGTGCAACTTGTACTCGTGACCCAGGGTGCCGGAACATTCACCCTTCGTATCGAAGACGAGGCCGGGAACGGTGACGCCAACCACACGTACATGATCGAGCGCCTCTAACCGTTCGGTGCGCCAGCGCGAGGCTGGCGCCCTTCGGATGATTCACTTGCGTCCGGGAATCCAATTTTTCAGACGCATTGTTATAAGGGCCACATTCAGCGAGCGTAGCGACGGCTGGCTTCGCTAATGCAAACCTGCAAGTGAGTACAGAGCGCGACCCTGTAATGGATCGAGCTCGCGCTCTGCCTACTCCCTGGAAACTAGAGTCTCAAACTACTGAGAGCTGCTCCTCCACATATCGCTGGCCTGAATTGATCGCGCGCGTATTCAACGAGGACGTCCTGCGC
>JAAETI010000638.1 GCA_024228555.1 bacterium
CCCACGGCAAGTGGCACATCCACTCGACCTACGGCGACAACCACCGTATGACCACGCTGTCGCGCGGCTGCGAGCCGTTATGGATCAACGACAAGGACGCGGTGGAAGTGGGGATCGTGGACAACGACTGGGTCGAGGTGCACAACGACCACGGCGTTCTGGTCACCCGTGCCTGCGTCAGCGCCCGCATCCCGCGCGGCATCTGCATCGTCTACCACTCCCCCGAACGGACTTACGGCGTACCCAAGTCGCCGCTCCGGGGCAACCGCCGTGCCGGCGGTCACAACAGTCTCACCCGCACCCGTCTCAAGCCCAACCTGATGGTCGGAGGCTATGGACAGTTCACCTTTCACTTCAACTACTGGGGACCGATCGGCTGCAACCGCGACACCCACGTCTACGTGCGCAAGTTGCCCGAGCTACGGTGGTAAGGAAGGACCCGGCTATGGATGTTCGATCCCAGGTTTCCATGGTTTTTCACCTGGACAAGTGCATCGGTTGTCATACCTGCAGCATCGCCTGCAAGAACGTGTGGACCGACCGCACGGGCACCGAGTACATGTGGTGGAACAACGTCGAGACGAAACCCGGCACCGGGTACCCCACGAAGTGGGAGGACCAGAAGAAGTACAAGGGCGGCTGGAAGAACAACGGCGACTTGCGCCTGCGCTCGACCAGCAAGGCGAAGATCGTGCC
>JAAETI010000639.1 GCA_024228555.1 bacterium
GAGCGGTCGGAAGGCGCCGTCCGGCGTGAAGACAAGCGCCATGATGTCCGGCATGCTAACGACATCGGCTATAGTAGGCATGCGAAAAATGGCGCCTGTTCTGAAGCGCATCTTCGGCTAACGAGGAGCAAAAACGTGAAACGCATTGCCCGACACACAGTCTTGGTGTTTCTCCCGCCCTTGCTCAGCATGATGCTGATCGTCGGGTGCAGCCCGGCACCAGCGCCTGAGCAGCAGCCAAACGGGGCTCGCAAGGTCATTCTGTTCATTGGTGACGGTTTCGGTGCCACGCAAGTGTCACTCGGCATCCAGTATGCACGCCTTGTCGAGCATCGAGAGCTCAATATCGATGCGATCATGCAAGACGGCAACACCGGCTACTCTCTTACAATAGCGTTCGGGAATATCGTCACTGATTCCGCTGCAGCCGCAACGCAGATGGCGACAGGCCAACTGGCCCGCAATGACATGCTGGGACTGGATCCTGACGGCTATCCGTTGGAGACGATCCTCGAGTGGGCCGACAAACGCGGCCTCGGGACCGGGCTCGTCACGAACGCTCGCATCACCCATGCAACCCCTGGGGGGTTTGCGCTGCATCAAAGCTCACGATACAACAGTGAGACGGCGCTGATGGATGACCTCTTGCAAGACGGAGATGTCGACGTCCTTCTTGGCGGCGGAGCAAGAGCCCTCGCGCCTGCCGGGTCCTGGGTTTCCGAGATGCTGCCGGGTATTCCAGGAGACCTGGATGGCGAGTCGGAGCGTGAGGATGCGCGCTACCGAGTCGAGGACCTGGAGGACATGGGTTACGCCGTCGCGTCGGATTCGTCCTCGTTGCGCGAGGCTGCAAGCGGTGCAACGAAGGTTCTTGGCTTGTTCTCGGCCAGTGCCATGCCCTACGTTATCGACCGTCAAAATCTGAGTGCTGAAGGGGTTCCCACCCTCGTCGAGATGACTACGGCTGCGATTGACGTCCTGTCGCGACACGATGAGGGCTTCTTCATGCTCGTGGAAGGAGGCAGCATCGACTATGCCGGGCACGCAAACGATGCAGGCGCCATGCTGCATGAGATCCTGGAGCTCGATGAAGCCGTCGGCGTGGCCCTGGAATTTCAGAAGGACAATCCGGACACGCTCGTCATAGTAACCGGCGATCACGGCACCGGTGGGTTCGCGTTCACCGATGGCTACTTCGGCCCGATCCCGGACCAATTGCTCGACAGCGGAGTCGTTTACCAGCCCGAGTGGTCGTATCCAACCACGGAACACCTCGAAATACTGTTCAGGCAAAGTGCGTCCTACTCTTACATCCTGGAACAAGCCGGTCTGGATCCCGAAAGGCTCATCGAACAGGTGCGCACACATACCGGGCTCGAGATGACACTGGACGAAGCCCGGGCAGCACTGGTCAGAGATAAAGATGGGCAGCCGGGGACCGAAGACTTTCGCCGCTATCGTGACGACCCCGACGATGCCGCCTCTGCACTTCTCGCGCATCACCTCTCCCGGCATTCGTTTGTAGTTTGGTCAACCGGCGAGCACACGAGTGACCCCGTTCCAACCTACGGCCGCGGGCCCGGCGCCGAGAAGCTGAGGGGGATTTATCCGAACACGCACGTCTATTCGGTGATGCGGGAATCGCTGGAAGCCGGCATTGATCAATAGCATGACAAGGCGCACCGGCGACCCTCGGGCCGAATCAACCCCAGAGGTCGCGGCACGGCGGCGACACCACGCCGTTTGAATATTTCATTCCGTGGGGCCGATCGTGCTCGAAGAGGAGCGGGCCGTCCAGATCGTGGAAATCGCACGCCAGACCGATCACGAATGACGGCGCCATGGCGAGCGAGGTTCCGCACATGCAGCCCACCATCAACCCGAGGTCGCGTTTTCTCGCTTCGCGTGCGATCTCGAGCCCGTGGGTCAGGCCGCCGCTCTTGTCGAGCTTGATATTGATCATCTGGTAGCGCCCAACTACCTCATCGATCTCGCCCCCGTGGACGCAGCTCTCGTCCGCACACAGCGGCAGGGGCGCTTGGTACCCCTCGAGCTCTCCATCCGCGCCGCGGGGCAGAGGCTGCTCGATCATGGTCACACCGAGGCCGTGCAGCCGGGGGGCAACCTCCAACAACTGTTGGAAGCTCCAACCCTGGTTGGCATCGATGACGATGCTTGCATCGGGCCGCGCCGCGCGAATCGCCTCGATCTTCTCCACCGGGCGGTCGGCGTCCAGCTTGACCTTGAGGATCGGGTGCTCGGCGGCGGCTGTTGCCTTGCGCGCCATCTCGGCCGGCTCCTCTTCGAGCCCGATCGTGAAGACGGTGACGATCCTCTTGAGTTCGAGTCCCGCCAGCTCCCATACCCGTTTGCCGGCCCTTTTCGCTTCCAGGTCCCAGAGCGCGGAATCGATAGCGCAGCGCGCGCCTCCCGGCGGCAGAAGATCGAGGAGATCCATGCGGTCGGCCCCGCCCTCCACATCTGCGGCCACCTGCTTCACCTGCTCGAACATGGACGC
>JAAETI010000640.1 GCA_024228555.1 bacterium
ACGAAGTAGGTCACGCCACTTCGGAGGCCATTGATCCAGGGATTGCCGTTGGCGTCATAGACCACCGGTGTTCCGCTTTCGATAGTATGGGGCAGGTCAAACTGAATTTCCCCGGTGGCGTCATCCACCTGATCGGCCGTGATAAACGTGCCGAGTTGGATCGTCACGTCACTGATCCGCACCACTTGATAGGTCGACCCATCCACCAACCCGCCGATCGGTTCCAGATCGTTCGCCCGGTAAACCACCGATTCGCCCGTCTCCAGGCCATGGGGACGCAGGAAGGTAATCTCGTTGGCGTCGTAGTCCACCGTGGCGCCCGAATCAAACGACAGGTCGGGCAAGGTCCCCGGGGAGCCCGATTCAGACTCGATAATCACATCGCCGCCGGCCGTGACCGAAGCCCCGCCGATATAGGCCTGCACAATCGGCTCGATCTTCAAGGTGGCGTTATTGACGTTCACGGCCACGGCCCCAAAATCGCCGCCTTGCCCGCGGGCATAGCCCAAATATTCATGCTCGGCCCGGATGACCACATCCCTGTTGGTCGTGACCCTGGCCTCATCACCAATGTAGGCGTTCAGTTTGGTCTTGTTCTCGGCCAACACCCCCGTCCCGCCAAAACTGGCAATGGCACCTCCGGCTGCTGTCCCATCCGCATGGGGATCATCCGCCCCAATCGCAAAGACTTCCAGCCGCCCGGTCACCAGGTCGGGATCCACATTGTCTTTGCCCAGCACATGGAGAATGGCTCTTTCGCCCACATACGCGTTCACCGTGGGCGAGGCGGTGGCCGTCGGCAACGTCACGGGAACCGAGATCCCGGCGGCCACGGCAATACCCACCCCGATAGCCCGTGGCTCGGCGGTGGAATTGGCGACAATGGTCACATCCCCGCCAACCCGGTTGAGATTGTCGGGATCCACGTTTGGCTCATCCGCCCCAGGGCCTCCTGCGGAAGCGAAATACGCCGCCACCGTCGACGTCACCCTGGCCGTCTCTTGATTGCCATCCCCCGCAAAGGCCACTCCCCCGGAGCCGGCGTAGGCCAGCGCCTTCGGCCAAATATCCGAGATGGCTTCGATCGTTACATCGCCAATGGCTGCGTTCGTGGCCGTGGGGTCCCCGATCGTGGCGTCGCCAATGAACGCCTTGGTGGCCCCATCCGCAACGGAGTGCGCGATTGATGCCCCGATGGCCCCGAGCCCGCTGATCTGTGCCTCCACTGCCAGGGTTTCGAACTTGCCGTAGGAATGGCTGGCCGTCACGTCGATCGACGAAGCCCCAAGGATCTGCGCCCCATCCCGGATCAACGCCTCTTGCACACTGTGATCATTGATGACCGCCACACCCGCGCCCGCGGTCGCAAAGGTTGAGGCTTCTCCGATAAAGGCCGTCCCGTCCAGATGGTTGTGCTGATGGGCGAGAACGGTGACTGCGCCAGTCGCCGTGACCGTCCCATCGATATGCGCCAACACGGCGCCATTGATCGTCGCCACGCCCACGCCGGCGCCTAGGCTGTTCCCCCCCGACAATAAAACGGCGCCTGCCACGTACTTGACGGTCGTATCATCCTTTGCCGCTACAATTACATTCCCGCCGGCCGTCACCTCGCCGGCGATCACCGCTTCCGTGACACCTTTCGTCTTGCTGGTATCGCTTTCATTAATGGCGTCGCTAGCCGCCGTGCCTTGCGCAGCTGATTGGGCCGTCACCGTCGCCGAGGTCTGATCGCGTAGACTCAGAAACGCCGTTTGATTCTCATTGCCATCCGGCTGATCATCAGGACTGGTGTAGCCCGACATGGCATCGGTCACATCCGACCTATTGCTTTGTCCGTCGGCATAGCCACCGTAGCTGGCATACGGGGCATCATCGCCGGAATTGCTCTTATTCCGAATGGCCAGCCCATCGTTGCCACTCGTGGAAGCCGTATCGTAATTGGAATCGACCTTATGCCCTAAGGCCCACACCGATACGGAGCCTCCTATGCCAAACGCCCCGGCATCGCCCACCGCCACCGCATAACTGGTCACCTTTTTGAGAGAGAGTGCGTAGACTGACACATCTCTGGTTGCCTGAACCTCGGCATCGGATGCAATATTCGCAGTTGTGGTGTTCCGGATAATGCCCACATCCACTCCGCCAACAAGTGCAACCCCACCCACGGTAAACGCCCCCCCCACATCCAGTACGACCACGGCATTCGAGGCCGAGACATTCACCGATTGGTCCGTCATAACGGTCGCCCCGCCTTCAATGATGGCCGTGGTGTCGGAATCCACGTTCGTGTAGGTCACGCCCCCGGCCACTCCGGCGCCGTCGGCCACAGCACCGGCCAGTCCGAAATTCGTCAGTGCTTCATAGGACTGCGCTTGCACCGCCACCCCCACAAACGTGTCGTCGGTGAAGAAGTCCTGATTTGTCCGGTCGATGTCCCCGTTCAATACCAAAAAGGGCATGACGGAATTCCCATCGGCAGTAATTTGGGCATTCTCACTGATTCGGGCAACGGTTGTTTTCTCCACATGGGTGTACGTAATTCCGGCCCCTGCCCCAAGGACACCAACTTCTTGAAGGGACACGGCCAATCCACCCGCAACGCCTGTGGTCACCGTGGCATCCGTGGCCGAGACCAGCACCGTGCCTCCGGCCATGACGATGGTCGGAGCCAGGTCCGTCCCCCCTCGAATATCGGCGGTGGTCGAACTCGTCAAAAAGACCCCGGTCACGCTCAAATCAATTACCAAACCGGCCCAGGATCCAGCCGCCGCACCCCCAACGGTGTACCGATTCACATGCTCTGAAGCCGCCGCCACCACCGCGACGTCCCCACCAACCGAGACCTGGGCCCCATCGCCAACATAGGCCTCCGTCGTGAGATTCGCACTGATCCAGCCTACACCGCCGGCACTCGCAGTATTATCGCTGTTGCCGCCCCCTGCGGATATGGAGACCGGAATGACAAGCCCCAGGGCATGGTAGTCCGTACTGGCCGAGACCACGACGTCTTGACTCGTGCCGGTGACGTCTTCATCACCCTGGTTCACCTGGCCCGCAATATAGGCCACCGAGTGACGGGTGCTTACCGGAATGAAGGCCCCAATGTTCACGGTACTCCCACCGGACAACCCCGCCGCGACCACGTAGCCCTTCACCGTCTCGGATACTGTAGAGGTCACCGCCACACCCCGAATGTCATTATAGTTGGCCACCGCCTGGCGAGTCTTCGTCCAAACGGGATCATCCGCCGTCACGAGCCCATCCCCAGCCGTGCCCGAGGGCACTTCACCGAGGGGGGCCACTGCACTGCCATCATCGGGAACATCGTCGAACGTGATATCGTAGCCCCCGGTAGCGGCCTCAATCTGATCGGTCGCGTCGCCTGCCAGCGCCGTCACCTCCGCATCATCACTGATGTAGGCGTTGGTGTGGCCGGTCAAGTCGTTGACCGCCAACGCACCGCCGACAGCGGCGTCGCCGCCCGTGCCTTCCAAGGCCCCGGTGATATAGTTGATCGTCGTGTCATTGTTGGCCGCCACCAGCACACTGCCATCCGAGTGCACCGTCTTGGTCGCCCCGCCCCCGCTGAAGCTGCCGATATAGGCATTGGTCGTCAGGTCGAAGACATACACACCCAGGGCACCCGCCAGTTCAGGGCTTTTACCGGTGCTGAGTTGCACCGAGCCGGCGAAGGAGAGGAGGTCTTCCTCGGAATAGGCCTGCACTGAGATGACATTTTTCGCAATCGCCACACTCGCCGCCAGGTAGGCCTCCGTGGCCTTGTTCATCCGTCCCCCATCGACCCCCGCCCCCGCACCCAACGATTTCCCTGTGGTCACTCCGAACGCACCGCCGCCCCCCTGCACCGTCGTGTCGCTGTGGGCAAAGACATCGATCGATTGCCTGACGTTCGCGTCCGAATTGTCGTCGATGATCGTCCCGTCCGTATCGGTTACGGTTTTGTTGATCGTCGCGCCCTCACCCACATAGGCTTTTGTGGTTCGTGCAACGCCACCAAAGTCACTGTTGCCCCCCACCAGGTTAATGCTCACCGAGGCCGCCACGTTGAGCTTGCCGGCCACCTCGATCCCGGCCGCCACCGTGGTGAAGACTTGCTTGGACGCAGCCGCCACAGACACCCCGCGAAACTGGTCGGTGGTCGTGCCTTTGCCTTCGACCCCCGTCTTGACGGTGGAGTCAGCGACATCGCCCTTGGCAATCACGTCGGCGTGGTCGATGTAGGCTTCGGTGGTCCCCTTGGTGTGGTCCATGGTGGCGAACGTCAGCGCCACGCTGCTGCCGTTCTTGTTAAACGCAATGTTGCCGGCGATGGTCACCGCATGCACGATGTTGTTCGCGGCCACGATGACGTTCCCTTTGGCCGTCACCGTCGAGGAGGTGGCGCCCGTCGCGTCGATGTAGGCACTGGTGATTGGCCGGTAGACCGTGGTGGCTTCCGTGCCGTCAAGGGTCACCCCGCTTTTGGACAAGGAGCCGCTGCCGGCCACCGTGACGAACAGCACCGTCTGATCGGCAGTGACCTCAATCGTCCCCGCATCAGATGTCAATGTCGCGTCGGAGGCAAAGGCCTGGACAGTCGGCCGGGTATCTCTTGAGCTCAGGTTATTCGCCAACGCCAGCCCGGCGGAGATGCCGGCGCTGCCCTCAAGACCGTCTAAAGCAAAAGGGGGATTGGCCTCATCGGCAGCCACGAGAAGAGTAGCTGCAGCAGTAGGCGCCTCCTCAATCATGGCTTCGAGTTGGCCGATCCCATCCGCCCAACTACTAATACCATTCTGCGCGACATTTTGTGGATTAAGATCTTCTTGCCCGTCTATTTGGTCGTCAATGTCCTCCTCCGCCTTGGAGATGCTCTGATCATTGTCCAGGTCTTCCTTAGCATTCTGGGTGGCCTTCCTGACGAGATCCTGCTGCTGAACCTGGCTGTTGTCAGCGTTGTTACTGCCGCTGGATTGGAAGAGAAAGCTCAAGTCCAGATTGCCCGCGCCGGCCACGTTGGTGGCGTTGGTGTCTTTGGCCTGGATCGCCACCCCCTGGTTGCCGTCCAACGTGCCACCCCAGACATGGGCATCGACGATCGAGGACTTGATGTTGCTCTCCACGACCGACCCGCCGAGTGAGAAATTCTCGGCGCCCACCCCGCTGACCCCGATGGCCATTACCAGGCTGTTCTGCCGGGTCGCCGCGACCGTCACGGCCCCGGCGTCGGAACTCAGCTTGGCGCCATCGGCCCCCTGGTCAAAATCTGCTTGGTTCTTATCGCCCACGTAAGCAGTCAGGTTCCGCGTCACCGTATTGGTGGGCACGGCCGCCCCTATCGCGACGCCCTTGTTCGAGATGGCGAAGTTGCCGGCCGCCGCCACGATGACCGGGGCCTCTTCGCTGGCCTGAACGGTAACACCCGCGTAACCCTTCACCTCCGTTCCTTGAGAGACATGGGCGTCGGTCGTGTGGGTCACGGTATTCGTCGCCACCGAGACACCGCCGGAAAAATCGGTGGCAACCTCCCCACCCAGGGCCACCGCGACAATCTGCGTCTCTCGACGGTCGGCCGTGACATTGGCCATGCCGCCAGTCGATTCGAACGTCTGAACGTCTTCGACATAGGCCTTCACGGTGCTCTCGACCGTGTTCGTCGGGACCGACACTCCGACGGCGGCCCCGCCTTTGGAACCGGTGCTCGCGCTGATGACCCCCGCCCCGGACGATATCACCAGGTCGCGTTCCTGCGCGGCAACCGTGATATTCCCGCCGGCGGAAAGGATGGTCACTCCCCCCGTCACATGGGCATCGATGGTCGGCTTGATGGTGTTCGCCACCACCGAACCGCCCAGCGCAAAATCACCAGCGCCCTCCCCGCCGACCGCCAGGCCGAGGATGATGCCTCCGGGTGCCATCCTGGTTCCGGCGG
>JAAETI010000641.1 GCA_024228555.1 bacterium
CCAACCACTGCCCCAGACCAGCGACGTACTTTTCGGTCTTCACCAGCCGCCCTAGACCCTGGCTTCGTGAACACCCGATACCCCGCCAACCGAATCTGACCACCTAGCAACCCATTTGGAAGGAGTGGGAGTAGCCCGACGTCGTGAGACCCGGCAAGAGACCCTCGACCCCAGGGCTACTCCCCACACCCGTATGCACAGCCTAGAACCACCACCCGGCCCCCACAGCCGGTCCGACCACCAACCCCCAAAACCCGACCCGAACCCGGCAGTGACGATCGGAGCTTGGCTCATCGCCGGCCCCCTGTTCGCCACCGGAGCACTCACCGCCATGATCGCCCCAGCGGCGACCCCGGTTCTCGTGGTGGCAGCGGTGACCGTTGGAATGGCCGTCACAGCCGTTCAAGTCACCCGACACCTCGACCAAACGGCCACAAACCAGGCTCGGGCGCAAGACGTCGAAATGGTTCTCACCTACCGGCGCCGAGTCCGCCCGGAGGGCGGCGACGGCGCCGTACAACTGGATGGAGCGGCAAATCTCCCCCTCCCCCAACAGCACACCTCCCACCCCAGTGAACGGCCCCCGGCGCTTGGTAACACGCGAGCAACTCTTCGCCCCGCCCCTCAGAACCCGTGGAGACGCCAATGACCGAGGTTCTTGGCAACAGCCGGACGGTCAACTCTTCGGTCGACGAAGCGGTCAAACGAGCCAAACGAAGGGACCGCTACCAAACAGCGGAACAGTTGCGGCGATTCAACGGGTGGCTCTTCAGAGACGGACGGCTCGGGCAGTGCGGATGGCGTCGAGGAGTCAACCCCGGCCTCAAACGAGGTGAGAACGGGCGGGTCCACTGGTCCGGAGTCAAGACCTGCGGCTCAGTATGGGCATGCCTGCTATGCGCAGCCAAGATTCGAGCCGCCCGAGCAGCTGAAG
>JAAETI010000642.1 GCA_024228555.1 bacterium
CGCGTAAGGCGCGGTCGTTTGCGGGGATGTGGGTGGCCGCGTGCAGGGAATAACCTTGCTCGTTTGAGGTTAGGGGCGGCAGGGATGGCTGGCCCGGAGCTGCGGCGGCGTGATCGGTTAGCTTTGGGATAGGCTTCCCGGAATCGGGTCCGAGAGCGACTCGGGATTGGATCGATGCGGCTTGTAGGAACGGCAGCAGAGAGTCGTGTTCGTCGGTGGGGGGCGAGGGGTCAGAGCCTGGGGAGGGGAGCAGGCCGTGGGTTTTTAGAACTCGGTTGATAGACCCCACGCACACCCCCGCGACCTACCCCGCTTCCCCCCGCTCTCCCGAAACTGCCCGCTTGGAATTCCTATCCACAATGCAAGAGTGGGAGCGGCATGTGGTGTCACCCAAATACTCCTTCGCGGCTCTCACTCATTGTGATCTCGCCCTACGCCGAAGGGTTGGAAGTTGTCGGTACTTTTCGTTGGAGACGGGAGGTTTTGTGTGCGACTCGGTATCCGCTAAACGTGGGCAGGTATCGCTTGCCCCGCAAGTAACGGCGGGACCGGGCACTCGAGCGTATCAGCAATCGCGCGGAAGAGTTCGCTCTCTCGAACAGTGACTTGGTGGTCCGCTGCTATGCTCGCGGCGCAACCTGCCAGGATCATCCTCTTGAGCGCCGGGGCTGCTTCGCGAAGAGCACTCAGCGCTTGATCGAGGCGGTCGAAGTCCTGAAGTGAGTCGGTCTCAAACTGTAGCTCTGGGAGCCTGAGTGCGTCGGCTCCCGCACGAAAGGCTGCTTTGGCTTCGTCAACGTTGGCGGCGCCAACTTGGGCGAGCGCACTCAGAAGGATGCCGGTTGGCGCAGAGATCTCAGAGGCTCTGCGGAAACGAACACGAGTGGCTCGCTTGGGCTTGAAGGCGGCGCCGACGTGTCGTTGGATGATGTGGGTCAGAACCCACTCGAACAGGTCGAGCTTCCGGTCAGCCTGGATGAGATGCTCCAAGTCAGCTGCGAAGCGCTCAAACTGCGCCGGTGAAAGAGCTCGCAAGCTGGGCATGGCGAGATCGAGCAGGGGGAGTCGTGCTTCGGGTGCGAGCTGATCGAGGTGCTCGGCGAGCTGGTGAGTCTCGCTGGCTAGGTCTGCTTCAGAGTGCTCCTCGATACGCGCAAACTGGTTGACCCGTACCTCGGGGGCTGTGTCGAGCAAAAGTGCGAAGATAACCGCCCGGGCACCCCAGGGTGTACCGATGGCTTCATGGAGTCGCTCTGGAATCCCCTCCACGAGCTTGCGTGCGTATGCTACGTGGCTCGGTGAAGGAGCTCCGATGAACGCGAGCGCTGCAAGGAGCTGCTGTGCGACTTCAGGGCGACGCTCCTCTTGCTTAGGTTTCTCCGGCGCGGTTCGCTTGGCGCGAACTTCTGTGAAGTCACCATCGAAGGTGGGATCGATGCGTTGGATGCGACCTACGAGTGGGGGGTGAGTCGCCGTCAAGCCGCCGAGCGTACTCTTGATGCCTTGTCCAAAGAACAGGTGGCTGGCTTCGGCTGCGCGAGGATTCATCAGCAACGCACCTTTGCTCAGTGCGCCAATCTTCTTGAGTGCGCCGCCAATACCATCCGGATTGCGTGTGAACTGCACGGCCGACGCGTCAGCGAGATACTCCCGTTGCCTGGAGATCGCGGACTTGATCAAGCCGCCGAAGAAAGTGCCGACGAAGCCGATGACTGTCAGCGCCAGGCCGAACAACAGGATGGCTTGACCTCCATCGCCATCGCCCTTGCTGCGCCGTCGCCGGCTAGAGTGCATGCTGCCCGTCCAATACATCCCACGCAGGATGATGTTGCCGATCAGGCCGATCAGCAGAATCCCGTGGAGCACGCCCATGAGCCGCAGATTGAGCCGCATGTCGCCGTTGAAGATGTGACTGAACTCATGGGCGATGACGCCTTGCAGCTCATCGCGCGTGAGATGATGAATCGTGCCGCGTGTGACGCCGATAACGGCATCGTCGATCGTGTGTCCGGCGGCAAAGGCGTTGATGCCCGCCTCGTCATTCATGACGTACACGGCGGGCATGGGCGTGCCGGATGCGATAGCCATCTCCTCGACGACGTTGAGGAGCTTCCTGGCCTCAGGGTCTGCAGTCTCGCGTTGCACGGGCGTGCCACCGAGCATGTCGGCAACGGCGCTTCCACCACCTGATGAGAGTTGCGCAGTCTTGTAGAACGAACCGCCACCGACGATCAAGAGCGTCACTGCCGTCACGACCGCAAGAATGGGCAGAGCGATCGCGCCGATATCCTCGACCTGGCCTCCGAGGATCGCCATGCTTGCCACGAAGAGCAGCGCGACGATAGAGATGACGGCTAGGACCAAGAGAAAGACAAGGCGGCCCGTTTTCTTGCGTGCCGCCTCTTGGTGCTC
>JAAETI010000643.1 GCA_024228555.1 bacterium
CCGGGAGTGACTGTCCATCCCGTGAGGGCTGCGCCGCTGATGCCCGTCAGCGTGAGCGATGCGTTATCCCCGATCGAGAGCGTGACCTTGATGATGTCGCCTGCTCCGGCGTCGTCCGCTACCGATACCGCGTTCCCGCCCGCAGTCGAGAACGTCAGAGGGGTGTCTTCCGGGATAGACTGAAGGCCGGGTATGGTGTTTACTGGGGCATCGTTGACTGCCGCCACATTCACGGTCGCCACCGTGCCGTCGAGCGTCGTTCCACTGCCGCTGTCGGTGACACTGGTCAGGGTCACGGTCCGTGCTGTGGTGCTCGGATTTTCATTCGTGGTGTTGTTGAACGTGGCACTTCCCAACATCGTGTTGACGGTGCCGTCGTCGGTGCCAACATGGGTGATCGTTACGACAGCGGATGCCCCGGCATTGCTGACCGTGTAGGTAAAGCCGTTGCCGTCGGGGCCCGTGGCACCATTGGTATTAAGGTCGATGTCGATGGCACCGAAGCTGATCGTGTCACCGCTCTCGATGTCTGCCATGGTGAGGACCAGCTGAGTGACGGTATCGGTCGTCTCTATCGTATCGATCGCCGCGTTGAACAGGCTCGTTGTCGCACCTGCACCCTCGGTGAACAGGACTGTGTTGCCGTCCACGTTGATCGCAATGGCGTCGTTCACCGCCCCGACACTGATCGTGGCCGTCTCGCTGATGTCGGTGTTGGTATCCGCACCACCGCCGTTGTCGGTTACCGTGTTCAATGTCACTGTGCGGGCGGTCGTTGACGGGTCCTGATCGGACGCGTCGATGCCGTAGGTGATGTTCTCCAGCACTAGCTCGGCCGCTGCCGCATTGGTGCTACCGGCAAAGGTGACGGTCACCACGCCGGTGGCTTGCGTATAGCTGTAGCTGTGGCCGCCGGTGATCGCGCCACTACTGTCACTGCCGAGGCCGGTGATGGCGGTGCCGTTGATCGTTAAGGTATCGCTGTTCTCGATGCCACCAGCGATCGTCAGTTGGGCCGAGGCAATATCATCGCCCGTCTCAATCGGATCGATGGTGACCGTGCTGAAGACCGCGGCCGAAGTGGTGTCGATGTTTTCCGTTAAGCTGTCGTTCGCCGCACTGGCTGCGAGCGTTGGCGTGTCGTTGGTGGCGGTAATGGTAACCGTGGTACTGCCGGTTGCCTGCTTCGGATCACTGCCGTCTCCGTCATCAAAGCTCCAGTCGATCTGGGCAGTGGCCGGTGGTGTGTCTGAGCTATTGGAATAGGCAATGGATTGCAGGGTAGAATCGACCAGCGCGCTGGTGGCGTTGGTGTTAAAGGTCAGCACAAGTGTACCGGCGCTGTTGGTGGTGACCGTGCCTATAGTAGTGCCGTTGTAGATCAGCGCTCCACCTTCACTCAGGGTGCCGAGCAAACCGGAATTACTGAACACATCCTCGGTGCTGGCACCGCCGTTGCGCACCAGCGTCAGGCTGGCGCCATCGTAGTTACCCACACCGCCATTGAGCGCATCGAGATCGCTATCGCTGACATCGACATCCATATCGAGCACGACCGCCGCACCGCCTTCAATGAAGGTGGGGGTACCGTCCAAAGTGGTAACCGGGTCAAAATCGGTATCGAGCGTGCCGTCACTGTTGTAGCGAACCAGGGCGAAATCGTTATTGCTGCCGTTGTGGCTGTACCCGCCGACCAGGATCTTGCCATCGGATTGCACGGTGACGCTTCGGCCATAATCATTACCGGAACCGATGTCCGTGGTGGCGATGCCGTCACCGCCGCCGAAACCGGTATCGAGCATGCCATCGGCATTGTAGCGAGTCAGTGTGAATTCGTAGCTGCTGCCGTTGAAGCTATACCCACCGATCAGGATCTTGCCATCCGATTGCACGGTAACACTCTGGCCATAATCCTGACTTGAACCGATGGCCGTGGTGACGATGCCATCGCCACCGCCGAAGCTGGTGTCCAGGGTGCCGTCACTGTTATAGCGGGTCAGTGCGGAATCGTAGTTGCTGCCGTTATGGCTTATTCCGCAGACC
>JAAETI010000644.1 GCA_024228555.1 bacterium
AAATGGGTATCCCCTTCATTCCCCCGGCGGCGCGGATCCGTTGGTATTCGTGGGGTTGACGATGGCGTGGTAGGGCGCGGGCTTGACGGCGACGGCTTGCTGGGCAAGGCGATGGAAGAGCAGCCCCCGAGCCTTTGAGCGGCGGCGGTTGAAGCGGAAGGTGAATTCGTCGAGGTAGTAGTCGAGATGCCGATGCTGGACGCCCCCTTGGTGAGTGCCGATCAGCCATCGCTTGAGCAGCGCGGCGACGAGGTGGACACGCGGCATAACTTCGTGAGCCCGGTCGGAACCGGCACTGATGACGGTGACCTGATGCTGGTATCCAGCCGCCGCCAGTCCGGCATAGCCGCTCCATCCATCGGTGTGAACTATGGCCCCAGGCTCCACGGTACTCCGGACGAAGGGAAGGAGGCTGTCCGTAGAGACATCCTTGATGCGCTGGAGGCGGATGCGGCCAACCCCTCGGCCATTCTTCTCGGCTGCTATCGCGACGATGGCCTTGTTCTCGGTTTCTCGGCCTCGAGTGCCCTCTTCCGGGCCGCCAACATAGGTTTCGTCAACCTCGACGGCACCGGAGAGCAGGTCCCGACCCGGCCGAACCATCGCGCGGCGCAGCTTGTGCAGCCAAGTCCAGGCTGTCTCATAGCTGCCAAGCCCCAATTCCCTCTGGAGCCCGAGCGCACTGACCCCGTTCTTCTGGCTGGTGACGAACCACATCGCCAGAAACCACATTCGTAGCGGCTTGCGGGTGCCCTCGAATATCGTGCC
>JAAETI010000645.1 GCA_024228555.1 bacterium
TAGACGAATTCGATGATGGCCATTTCGGCACCATCACCACGACGGGGACCGAGCTTGACGATCCGGGTGTACCCACCATCACGATCCGCATAGCGCGGACCGACATCGTCAAACAGCTTGGTTACGACATCATTGTTCTGGATCTTGCGCAGAACCAGACGACGGGCGTGCAGATCGCCACGACGAGCCTTGGTAACCATCTTCTCAACGTAGGGCCGGAGCATCTTGGCACGAGCGGCCGTGGTGGTTACCCGCTCTTCCTCGATCAACGAGGCAGCCATATTGGCGAGAATCTTGCGCTGGTGCGATGGGCTCCCGCCGAGACGTGGTCCCTTCTTCGGCTTTGGCATCAGATAGTCTCCGAGGACTCACCGGACTGGGCCAGCGACAAACCGAGCTCATCAAGCTTGGCAGAAACCTCTTCGAGGCTCTTCTGACCAAAGTTGGTGATATTGAGCAGCTCTTCTTCGTTCTTCTCGACCAGCTCGCCAACGGTCTGGATCTGGGCACGACGCAAGCAGTTTCGAGGACGCTCTGACAGATCCAGGGCTTCGATCGGAAGATCGAGGTCGGGTGACGTTGACTCTGCGGTAACGACATCACCGAGCTCGAGACCTTCGCCCTCGTCCATGTCGGCGAACAGACCAAGAAGCTCACGGAGAGTCTTGCCTGCCGAGGAAACGGCTTCGCTCGGTGTGAGCGAGGCGTTGGTCTCGACATCGACAATCAGCTTGTCGAAGTTAGTAACCATGCCGACCTGAGTGTCATCGACACGGAAGGCAACCTTGCGCACCGGCGAGAAGATCGAGTCAATCGGGATAACACCGATCGTGTCGCTCTTGGAGTTGCGCTCGGCGCTGCGGTACCCGACTCCACGCTCTGCGGTCATTTCGACCTCGAGCTGACCGGAAGCTGAGAGTGTTGCGAGATGGAGGTCGGTGTTGACGACCTCTACGCCAGCGGGAACCTTCAGATCACCAGCTTTGACTTCGCCGGCACCCTTGGCAGACAGGTATAGGGTCTGCGGGCCTTCGGCCTCGATGCGCAGCACAACCCGCTTCAGATTCAGGATGAAGTCAACCACGTCTTCTACAACACCGTCGATGGTGGAGAATTCGTGGTGGACACCCTCAATCCGCACAGACGTAATCGCTGCACCTGGGATGCGGGCCAGCAGGGCACGACGCAGGGTGTTACCCAGCGTATGACCGAAACCGGGTTCGAGCGGCTCTACGACAAACCGTGACCGGTTGTCGCCTACCTGCTCTTCTTCAATATGGGGACGCTGGACGATGAGCACGCTCTGCTCCTCCGACTCGGGCTAGGGCTACTTCGAGTAAAGCTCGACGATTAGCTGTTCTTTGATCTCTGTATCGATCTGTTCGCGGCTGGGAATCAGCGTGACGGTTGCCGCCCGCTTCTCAACATCAACGTCGAGCCACTCGGGCGCCGACCGGTCGATGGTGTCGATCGCATGCTGCACCGAGAAGGTGTCCTTGCTGCGTTCCTTGATAGATACAACATCTCCAACCCGCACCTGGTACGAGGGGATGTCGACCTTCTTACCATTCACGAGGAAATGGCCATGGTTTACGAGCTGCCGGGCTTGGGGACGAGTCCGTGCCAAGCCGGAGCGGTAAACGACGTTGTCGAGCCGGGACTCGAGAATCTGGAGCAGGGCCGTGCCAGTGATCTCACTGCGACGGTTCGCCTCTTTGTAATAGCGGCGGAACTGCTTTTCGAGCACACCGTACATGTGACGCAGCTTCTGCTTCTCACGAAGCTGGACGAGGTACTGCGACTCACGAATGCGACCACGACCGTGCTCACCCGGTGGGTAGGGACGGCGGTCGAAATACTTGGCCTTGTTCTCATCAAGAAGTTGACGAGAGCGGCGGCTTACTTTGGTACGAGGACCTGTGTAACGAGCCATCTCTAACGACCCTTCCGCTTCTTGGGACGGCAGCCGTTATGCGGGATCGGGGTGACGTCCTTGATGCCTGTCACTTCGATGCCCATGTTCTGCATGGTGCGGATGGCGGTCTCACGACCCGACCCGGAGCCGGCGACGATGACATCGAGCTTGCGCATCCCCATCTCACCAGCTTTGCGAGCTGCCTGCTCGGCTGCGACCTGGGCCGCATACGGGGTTGACTTGCGTGAACCCTTGAACCCAACAGAGCCGCCGGAAGTCCAACCCAGGACCCGGCCTTCCTGATCGGTGAGTGTGATGATTGTGTTGTTGAAGCTCGCCTTGATATGCGCCTGACCATGCGAAATGTTCCGCTTGACCTTGCGCCGGCTGCGCTGCTGGGGCTTCGCCACTTAATACCTCTCCGCGACCGCTACTTGGTGACCTTTTTCTTACCCGCGATGGCAACTGCTTTGCCCTTGCGAGTACGCGCATTTGTGTGGGTGCGCTGCCCGCGTACCGGAAGACCCCGGCGATGCCGAAAGCCTTGGTACGACCCAATCTCAATCTTGCGCTTGATGTTCTGCGCGACCTCGCGTCGCAGATCACCTTCGACAGTCAGGTTGGCATCGATGTACTGCCGAATGCTGACGACCTCACTGTCGGTGAGATCCCTTACCTGAGTCCCACGATCAATATCGAGGTCGTCGAGGATTGCATGCGCGGTTGTATTGCCCACACCAAATATGTAGGTGAGACCAATCTCTACACGCTTATCTCTAGGAAGGTCAGTTCCCGCAATACGAGCCATAAATCAATTACCCCTGACGCTGCTTATGGCGCGGGTTGGAACAAACCACCCACACACGTCCGTGCCGGCGGATAACCCGGCACTTCTCACACATCTTTTTTACGGACGCTGATACTTTCATCGGTACCTGTAAATAATTCTTCCGCGCTCGAGGTCATAGGGAGACATCTCAATGCGCACCTTGTCTCCGGGAAGGATTCGGATGTAGTGCATCCGCATCTTCCCTGAGATGTGGCACAACACCTCGTGTCCGTTATCGAGCTTAACCCTGAACATTGCGTTCGGGAGGGGCTCGACGACGGTGCCTATTACCTCAATTACGTCATCTTTTTTTGCCACAAGAAAATCCCAGCCCGGACATGGGCCGGACCGCAACTATAGGAACTCCTACAGGCATGAGCAAATCGCACGCGGCCAACCGCATGCCGGCTCTCGGAGAGCTGCGGTGAGGCCAATGTAAACGCTGCCGGGGCTTAGTTCAAGGGTTTGCCGGGATTGGGCTATTGCGGGAGTCGTACCAGATTCTGAAGATCCGAAGGTGTGGTCCCCAATCACCCGTATTCAAGAAAGGCCAACGAACAGCAGGCTCTAGGCCAAATCCTTTGGCGAGAGATCCAGGAGCGAGACAGTCCCTGCCCGGCAAACGCAGATCGGCGACGTCACATTCGATCCTGAATTCCGTACACGCCCGGCCGACAGGCTCAACGAGCGGGAGACCGCTCTCAGAAACGGCGGAAGTACGACAGCACATGAGCTCAACCGAATCCGAATCTATCGACAACCCTCAGGGCTCACCCGTCGCCGCGCCTGCATTCCCTCCTGAGCTCGAGGGCATCGACCTCGACGGAGATCTCGTAGGCGTCTATCTCGGCAACACCAATTTGGAAGGGGCAGACCTTTCGGGCCGCAACCTGACGGGGGCAGATCTCGCCGGAGCCGACCTCAGCGAATGCAAGCTCAACGGTGCCATTCTCCGGGACGCAATCCTCGTCGAGGCAGTGCTGGACGAGACACAGCTCTTGGGCGCCGACCTCACTGGCGCCGACCTGACCAATGCCCATGCATTCAGCGCGATGTTCGGACGATCCGACCTCACCAACGCCATATTGTTCAATGCCACACTGGACGACGCCACGCTGTCGCATGCCAATCTCAGCGGTGCCGACCTGAGAACCGCCAACCTGAAAGGCGCCCGGCTTCGGGAGGCAACACTCGTCGGTGCCGATTTCTCGAGAGCCGAGATGGAAGGCGTTGATCTGACAGGAGCCGATGTCGATCACGCCATCTTCCGCGACACCGATCTCTCCCGTTCCCGAGTCAAGGCGGTAGCTGGCTATTCGACTGCAGACTGGATCGGTGTCGACATGCTCGATGCGGATTTCGCAGGCGCCTACATGGTGCGGCGCTCCATCATGGATCAGAACTATCTCTACGAGTTCCGCCACAAGAGCCAACTCAATGCCGCTATCTACCGCCTGTGGTCTATCACGTCGGACTGTGGCCGCAGCTTCGCCCGGTGGGTCCTGTGGACAGGGGTTATCGCTGCGCTCTTTGCGGTCCTCTACAGCTTTGTCGAGGTTGACTATGGCGACTACGAAACCTGGTTATCCCCCCTCTACTACAGCATTGTGACAATGACCACGCTGGGCTACGGAGATGCTCTACCTGCGTCCGTTTCCGGACAGGTCGTGGCAATGATTCAAGTTCTCATCGGCTACATCATGCTTGGCGGCGTGCTCAGCATCTTCGCCACAAAGATGGGAAGACGCGCAGAATAAAGGTGACCCAATGCTCAAACTGAAACGACAAAAGGCCGAGAGCGGCTCACCAGAGCTGCGCCGGGCCCTCGGGGGTATGCAGCCGCCGACGATCCCCGGCATGGTGGCAGCCGCGATCGAACAGGTCAGCTCACCCGATTGTGATCTCCGCGAAGTAGCCGAGACCGTTGGCCGTGACCCTGGATTGTCGGCCCGTCTTCTCTCAATCGTGAACTCAGCGGCCTACGCACCACGCAACCCGATTGTGGGGGTCACGCAAGCTGTCACGATGTTTGGCAAGAACCAGCTGGAATCGATGCTGATCTCCCTCGCCGCAAGCCGCGTGGTCGCTTCGAAGCCGGCCCGCGGTTTTGACCTCACCGAGTTCTGGCACACGTCAGCATGGAGAGCATCCGCAGCGGCTGCCCTGTCCAATCACTTCGACCGCTCTCGTCGCAGCGAGAACTTCTCGGCATCGCTTCTCGAAGGAATCGCCATTCCGCTCCTTGCCTCCAGCCAGCCCCGCTACTCCGGTGTCCTCGCAGACTGGAAGGCAGGCAAGGGAGAATTGAAGGATCTCGAGAAGGAAGTACTCGGCTGGACCCACACCACTGTCGCCGGCTGGCTCTTTGACGAGTGGGGATTCCCTGCGGCACTTCGAGAGGCGGTCACGGACGAGGGTATCCCAGAGCAAGGGACGGCCAAGTATCCGGTGGTCCGTGTGGTTTCGACACTCAGTGGTGCCGTGGAGCCGGATGCTGCCATCGCGGCGACCGCAGCCCGGGTGACCGCTGTCTTTGACATGCCTGACGATCTTGCCAGTGCACTACTGGAAACGACCCGCACTGAAGCCATGGTCCTTGCCCAGTCA
>JAAETI010000646.1 GCA_024228555.1 bacterium
ACACGTCATCAGATCATGGTCCAAGCAGGCACCGCAATGCTTGCCCAGGCCAATCAGGTCCCATCAAGCGTCTTGTCGCTGCTTCAGTAGATACGACGATCCCTTATCGAGAGAGCGGCGGCCATCTGGTCGCCGCTCTTTCCTTGTGTTCTTGCGTAGCTGGCCGCGCATTATGCGCGGCGACGCACGCAGGAACCGTTGTCCGGGCCCATGCCCAGCCAGAAATGAGCAGTTTGTGGCAAAGGCTGAAGTCGCAGCTCATGTGGCCGACGGGGTCTTGGTGACACGAACAAATGCGGCTGCCCGCGCCAAGTCCAGCCTTCGCCGCGAGCGGACCAAGAGACGCAGCGGACTTCTCGCCGCCCAGCGGGCGTTGCGGGTTGACTCGGCCAATACCTTTATGGCTCGACAGCCCCTGTTCGACAAGAGGCTTGACGTTGTCGGATACGAGATCTTGTTTCGGGGTGGCCCGGTTCCCAATCGAGCCATCATCGACGACGAAAACCAGGCAACATCAAGTGTCATCATCGATACCTTTACCGGAGTCGATCTCGAGGACATCCTGGGTGGCAAGCGGGCCCTTATCAATCTCACCAGAGACCTCATCCTCGAAGGAATACCAACCCTGTTGCCCCCCGAACGTGTAGTCGTTGAGGTCCTGGAGCATACGACCGTGGACGATCGACTGATCACTGCATTGCGCCGGCTGCGCAGCCAGGGTTACACCATTGCGCTCGACGACTGGATCTCATTCAGCAAGCTGCGACCACTGCTTCCACTCGCCGACATCGTCAAGATCGACATCCAAGCGTTTGACCCCAATCGTCTTGTGGCTGAGGTCGGCTGGTTGGGGACCTACGGGGTGCAGTTGGTCGCCGAGAAGGTAGAGACATACGGCGAACTACGCCGCTGTCGCCGCCTGGGTTTCGACTATTTCCAGGGTTACTTCCTGAGCCGCCCCGAGGTTCTGAAACGAACCGCGGTGCCGCCAAATCAGATCGAGACACTCGAACTGATCTCCCTGATGCAGAATCCCGAAGTTGCCATAGAAGAACTCGCAGACATCATTCGGCGTGATGTTGCATTGAGCTACAAGCTGTTGCGCATTGTGAACTCGGCCTACTACTCGCTCCCACGTCACATCGAGTCGATAAAGGACGCCATTGTCCTGCTCGGAACCCGGCAGATCGGGAGTTGGGTGAGCCTGATCAACCTTGCGCAGATAGCCCGGAAACCAAAGGAATTGACTATCACGGCACTGGTTCGGGCTCGCATGTGTGAGCTGGTGGCGGAAATGACGAACCGCCACGACGGTGACGCCTACTACACCGTGGGTCTGTTCAGCGTTCTCGACGCACTGTTGGACGTTCCTCTGGACCATGCCCTGGAGGCTTTGCCACTGTCGGGAGAGGTTCACGATGCCGTCGCACTCCATGAGGGTGTGATGGGTCGCACGCTTGCCGGGGTGATCGCCTACGAGAAAGGCGACTGGGAGAACGCCCGAATCCCCGGTATCGATGACGCCCAACTCGCTTTTGCCTTCCGCGATGCGGTTGTTTCCTCCGACGAGATGTGGGCACGGATCTCCGCCTGAGATCTGCCATGCAGAATCCCAGATCTCCCCTTACATCAGTTGGTCTTTGGTCGACTGAGTTTGTAAGCGTTGACATGGATGTTGACGGTTTGTGTAACGCACGTCCTACAAGGAGGTACCACAGTGCGTATTAATCAGAATATTGCGGCATATAACTCGTACCGCAATCTGTCCGCGACCAATACCCAATTGGGTAAGTCGC
>JAAETI010000647.1 GCA_024228555.1 bacterium
ACAACCGGATCAAACGCGTGAAACGAGCCGGCTACGGCATCCACCACCTCAAACACCTCCGCATCCGAGCCCTCCTCTACACCGGCAACCCCAACTGGGACCTACTCAACACCATCACACCCCGCTAAAACGCGGAGATCCAACATTCTCATGTTCGTTTCATGTTCACCTCATGAATGGTCGTCATGGTCACTACATAAGGAACAGCCAGGTCGCGGAATTGGCCCATACCGACAACAGCTGGCACCTAGGGCCCTACCAGAAACAACAGGAGATACATGATGACAACCTCAACCGGGACCGATTCAGTTGCATCACGAGCTGGATACCAAGCTCCAACGGTCACACCTCATCACAACAATCGGGAGGAGATCAATGACCTTCCGGCGGCCGTAGCCGCCATCGGTGTCGTGATCGCCATTTGGGGCTCCGCGTGGGGCTTCTGTAAGGCGACTTGTGGCTGGAACAATGTCGCCGAATGCGATACCAGATGGTGGGGCTCAGTAAAGGCAGTCTGTAAGAGCTGATCCATCGGTTGATCCTTCCGACGCCTCGCCGGTGGCATCGGAAGGATCCAATCCTCAATAGGGACTCGATATGACCACACTGAAATTCCACTCCGAAATACAGCTGAACGGCACTCAACTGGTCGACAAGCTATCGGGGGCATGCTACTCGCTAAGCCCGGAATCTGTCCTGGTTGCTCAGGCACTTTGCGCCTATGAGGGTTCTGACGATTCGGCATTGGCTCGAATCCTCCTGACATCCGGCGCGCCCAGTAGCGCGTGCGCGTCGTATGATGCTCGGAGGTTGGTTGGCGACTTTGACAAACTCGGACTTCTACGCACCACAGAAGGGCTGTTACCTTCAATCCCTGACGTATTACGATACCCGATAGCAGTGATCTTAGTAGTGTCCTCCGATCTGCGCCGGTGGTTTGTCTTCGGGCCCTTGGGAGTACGGCGCGATAGTGCTCGGTTTGCATCCATACTCAAACTCACACTTCTATCGCAACTACCACTTCTATTTCTACTTACACTCAGTACCGTGCCGTTCTCGATCCTTCCGATGTTGGCTCCGACCAGTGTGTCACAAGCAAAGTGGCTCGCAATCGCCATAGTACCGCTGCTACTCGGCTTCTGTCATGTATTTATGATCGTATTGCATGAGTTTGGACACGCAAAGGTAGCCCGCTCTCTGGGAAGGTGTCCAATCGTTCTGCAGCGCGGCATATCACTATCGATAACATTTCGCCACAGTAGCCACTGTTGGAGAGACATCATGATCGCTTTAGGAGGACCGCTGCTAGCTGCCACGGGTGCGTTCGCCATCGCCACATCAATCTACTTGCTCAAGACCTACGTGGAGTTTCTGGATCTACTGCATGTACCACTAATCGGCATCCTAATGCTCCTCTCAATGTCGCATCTATGCGGGCTATTGCCACCAGGGGGCGACGGGCGCTCAATTGCTCGGGCGATACGCCGACAACGGCAATACACCCAAAGAAACCCCGGGACCGCTCGCAGCCTCACCGAATGAGTCTCACTCAGCCATAGCCGTCTCTTCGTCCGTGACAACACACCAATCTATGAACAGAAGGACCAAGTGAACTCAGATGAGTCTACTACCCGCAACACCTCCGCCGGCTACAGACTATACGCATAGCAAATGGCAATACCACGATAACTCAGCCATACCACCGTCAACGCTTACAGTTTCAGACGTGGCTCTCTCGCTCGGGTCGTTCCGACTCGGCCCACTAGGTTTTGAACTTGAAGCGGGGCAGGCTGCCCTTCTTACCGGTCCCAATGGCTCGGGCAAGACCACCCTACTACGCATACTGGCTGGCCTTATACGCCCGAGTCAGGGTCAATCAACGCTCAATCATATCGATGTTCGTGACAGGAACGCGGCACACTCCATTGCATTGGTTGAGGACTCAAGGACAGATCTTCCAGACAATCTTACACCCAATGAGATTTGGCGGTTCCTAGATCGCGTCAATAAGAAGCAGGCGGCATCTGGACCTCGCAAAGCCAGCGATGTCGCCGTCAATATCGCCGGATCCCTTGGCGTGCCCGACTTCAACAAGGCCGTGAATAGGCTGAGTCACGGGAACTATCGTAAGATTCAGATTGCAACATGGCTCGCCCGGATGCCGTCTCTTATCCTTCTTGATGAGCCTCACAATGGACTCGACCGAAATAGTCGAATTGTAACTAGAGATATTGTGAACAGTCATCGAAACGAGCACGGCTCGATAGTCATCGTAGCCTCTCATCACGGAAGCTTCCTTGAGTGGGATGACACACATCTCAGACTCGATGGAGGATCCCTAGCATGACTATCGCATGGATACGGACACATCTGCGGAATGTGGTTACAGGTAATCTGTCTTCGTTTGTGGTGGCGTCTCTATGGGCGACGATCCTACCACTATACTTTGTCAACCCCGTTCTCACTGATGAAACCCTGATCGGAGTCGCAGTGATGTCAATCACATTGCTGACCGCTACGGTTGCATCGCGTCCTTCGTATGAAACGAACGATTTCTATGCCCTATCGGGCGCGAGTCCAGCCCTAGTAGCGTGGATGTCATACAAGAGTCAACTCCCATCACTCCTCCTAGCTATAGCAGGATTCTCGTGTATTGCTGCGTGGCAGCTTCCCAGTCAGCGGCTTGATGTCACAATGAGTATCACACTGTTGGTTCCGGCCTACGCCACGCTGATAGGCCTCGGTACCGTATATCTCACCAACCGACGCCGACACCTGAGGCATCTTGTCCTCACGAGCCTCTTTGTGGCCTATTTGGGCGCAGCCTCGTATCTTGGATCATCAAGTAGTCTCGTGAGGTACGCTGGATTTGACACCGGGGTCAATATCGTTTGGCGGTTGCTGATTGCAGTCCTGACATGGTGCCTCTGTTGGCTGCTCGTCCTAGTTGTGTTTGGGGATGTGCGTAGTTGCGAACCGCCATCACGCACGGCCAGAGAGACCAATAGACCCATACCGATGGCTGTCCACAACCCAATACCCAGTTTGGTGCCATTATTGCGGTCGAAGGATATCGTATCCCCGCTGCTAGGAGCCAGCGTATCCATGTTGGTCGCGCTGGTCTATCTGGACTTCACCGGACTAGATCCCGAATCAGCCATTCTGCCGCTTTCTCTGCTGGCATCGACCCCTGCTGGATCAGTTGCTATTCACAACTTGAGGGATCTCCGCTTCAGATGGTTGGCGGGACAACGTATCAACAACATGCTCATCGAGTTGATGATGTGGAGTTACGGCGTTGGATTTGCTTGCCTTGCACCACTGCTGGCCGCGTTACAAATCTCCGGTCGATCGGATCTGTTCGGTGCGGTCGTGGCAACGTACTTGACCGTTACTGGGCACATACTACTGATCGCAATAGCGTCGTTTATGACCCGACCTGACATACGACAACTTGGCCTTGAGCTCTTTGCGTCGTTTATCGGCTTCTCCATCATGGTCCAAGCGGCGGTCGCGATACTGGGAACCGACAGGCTGGTTGAGATAGTGTTCGCTTTTGCCGCTGTGGACGCGGTAGCGTTCGCGGCGATAGTTCTGACGATGTCTGACCGGCTGCTCGCCCAAAGCGCTCGGATAACCGGGTCAGATAGAGGCGCTAAATGGTAGCAAGGATCACACCGCAAGACTGGTCGGTCGATCCCGGAGAGTATGACCCGGGCGCAGCTCCAGGAATCCCGAACTTGACCTGCGGCGTCCCCTAATTGACTTGCCACCATCGCATGATGGGACACAAGATCCGCAGTTGGTAGCTGCCCATGGCTCTTGGTCGGTCCGGAAATGATGGCCGGTGCAGAGCATTGTAGAGCGGTTTGATCCCTCGGCGCCACTTGCATATACTCGGATCGCGGCTCGAATGGAGCGAAGATCACCCCCCACCACAGACAGGATCAAAGATGAGGTCTCCAACGCTTCGAAGTGCGACCCTGATCGCCGTCATTGGAACTCTGGGGCTGTACGTATTCTGCCTACTAGCCACCGGTAATCTGCTGAGTGGTGTGGGGGATGCGCATGTGTCACTGAAGCTACTGGGGCTAGAGGTCTTTCGGGGCGAACGCATAGACCGCACTACAACAGTCTCGCCCACGTGGGGATTCGTGGTGTTCGTTCTCGGGTTTCTGGTTCTCGTGTTTGGAGCGTGGCTCTGGCTTAGGAGATTGGTGGGCACAAGGAACTCGGACGGGGACGACCGGATTACGGCGGATAGCCACCATAGGGGTCGCTCGTGGCGTCGGCAGAGGTAGAAGTGTGCTTCCTGTTCGGTTCATGACTCGTCGAGCAGACGGTCAAGGGGATCGGGGAACAACGGAACCGGATGCGGCGGTAAGCGACGTTCGTTGGCCGACTCGTGATCGGGGTAGGCGTAGCCATCAAATGGACGACATCGGGCGGTTTCGGCGGTCAATCGGGCCGCGCACGGTCTCGACCAGGCCGTCCCCCGTCGCGACCGCATAACCATACGCGAGAGGCCTACCGTCCTAGGTCTGGGACGGTACGACCTGCTGGCCGTATCGGAACCGTGGCGGCTTGATGCGCGCAACTCAGAGCTAAAGTGGGACTTCGGATTTCAGCGGGGTTTGGGGGGACTTCGGATTTCAGCGGGGTTTGGGGGTGATGGTGGGGAGTAGGTCCCAGTGGCACCGTTGCGTTGACGGATCGGGGTCCTAGCAGCGAGCGTGTTCGGGTGAACCACCACTCCCCCGCCGAGTCCGAGTCGTTTGCCGGCTACCGGTTCCCTCCCGAGGTGATCCTGCTGGCTGTGCGCTGGTACCTCCGCTACGGGCTCTCATACCGAAATGTTGAGGAACTACTCGCCGAACGAGGCATCGACGTCGACCACGTCACCGTCTACCGGTGGGTGCAACGCTTCACCCCGCTCCTCATCGACGCCGCCAGACCCTGCCGCCACGCGGTCGGTGACCGCTGGTTCGTCGACGAGACCTACGTCAAAGTCGCCGGGGTCTGGCGCTACGTGTACCGAGCAGTAGACCAGCACGGCCAGGTCATCGACGTCTACGTGTCGAAACGGCGCAACATCACCGCCGCCAGGCACTTTTTCGAAACCGCGTTGACCGGCCACGGGCGACCCACCGAGGTCACCACCGATCTGGCCGCACCCCTGCTGCGCGTCGTCGATGAGCTGATCCCCGAAGCACTTCACGACACCGAGCAATACGCGAACAACAGGATCGAG
>JAAETI010000648.1 GCA_024228555.1 bacterium
CCCCACACCCAGCCACGAACAGAGCAGAAACGAGCAATGATGCAGCCTGGAATCTCATACAGCGCTCCCATCGGACGCACCACACGGAACTTGCCTGACGGCCAAGGCTAGGCGCAACCCCACCACGAGCGTGCTCGACAATGTTCACCCGACCCACGCGAGGACGCCGGTTGCCGAGTGATGGCTATGGTCTAGCAATGGCCACCGGTTCGGAGCGTCATCACATCGTCATTGACGCTCCGGCAGATGATGTATTCATCTTCGTCGGTCGATCGCCCGGATACCTCGCGCTCTGGGATGCGTCAGTTAAGAGCTGCTCCTACGACCCCGAGACAAGCTCTCGTGAAGTGACCTTCCTGAGCACTGCTGAGCCGCTTGTACACGAGATTCTGGTCAACGATCGAGAGCGACGGCGATTTCAGCACCGGGCGTTGTCCGAGATGTTGAGCTTCCACCGTGAGACTGTCGACGTAATCGAACTCGATGAACGAACAAGTCTGGTGGTCCTGGCGATCGACACCGAGCCTGCTGAACAAGCTGCAGCCTTCGCTCAGACCGTTCCAACCTCACTGGATGAACTAAAGGCACTCGTCGAAGACCTCGACCGACACGCTCTCGCTTTCTATCGGGGCGAAGCTCCCGCGACCTAGCGAGCCTCTCGCTCGACACGCTCAACGGCACTACCCGATTGCTGAGAAATCCCGGGCGCGCTCTCGATGCGGCCACCGAGGGTAGCGGCCTGGCTCATCGTCGAGCCGGTAGCGCTCATCGCACCGTCCGTAGTCGCATTCATGATCGTCTCAGCCACTCGGAATCCTGCCGGAACTGCTGTGCCATGCGTGGCAGACTGTCCACGTGGCAAGGCCGAAGATGCGACTGGCGGGGCCAGTCCTTGATACCGCCGATCCCTTGGCCCTGGCCCGCTTCTACAAAGCGCTGCTCGGGTGGGAAATCGTCGAGCTCGAAGGCCCCCGGCCTGGTTACCCGAAAGACGACAGTTGGGCCAAGCTGGGCTCGCCGGATGGATCGCAGAAGATCGAAATCCAGTGGGAAAGGAACTACGTTGCGCCCACCTGGCCCCCTGTCAAAGGCGAGCAGCAAATGATGATTCACATCGACATCGGCGTCGACGACCTCGAAGCCGGGATCGAATGGGCAATCGGTTCTGGGGCTACGGTCGCCGATCACCAGCCGCAGAAGGACGTCCGAGTGATGCTCGATCCATCAGGCCATCCCTTCTGCCTCTTCCAAGACAGGAACTGACTGCCCGGGATCGACACGATTGCTGTGATCGGCAACGCTCCTTGGCAGCCTCGCCCGTCGCAGTGCTCGGCTCTGATTAGGATCGGGGCCGACGAAGGGCTCTCGCCAGGCTCCACTGTCGGCGCGTTGCGCGTGGCACGTTTCTTCGCATCTCAGGTACGCGGGTTCGCTTGATATGTACGGCCGACCCAGATGGGGCGGCGACGGTGATCTCCGATCACCTACATACCTGCCGGTAACCGGGTGCTGCAGGCGCTGCGGTTGTGCAAGACTCTTGGCATGAGATGGAGCGATGCTGTTCGTCGTGCCGACTTCGAGGTCTACGGCATCGTGCAGCCTTCACCGGCGAGACGGTGGGCTGGCAGCTACGGGGCCGATGGCTCGTCGGCGACGACTGACCTCGGCGTGCTGCACGATATTGACGGAGCCTTTGTCGAAGTCAACACGTTGTCGAGCAGAAACCGGATACCTCCAGATCACCGCCTGCGGTTGCGCATAGGAAGGCTGCTGCCAGGTGTCGTGGAATCGACCGGGGGTTCAATCGAGCTTCCCCTCCGGCTACAGATCGACATCCTCCCCACGGAACGATCCATTGCAGTCGACGGTGAGACTACCGACTTCAGCTGTGTGACGGTTGGCGGCCACGGATGGGCCGGTGAAGCGACGATGGGCGACGGATCCATAGTTGAGATCTTCGCTAGCGAAGAGGTCCCCGGACTCACACTCACTTCGCTCAGGGAGCTCGACCTCCTCGGACTGGCTGTCTGAGGACCGCACGCACTACGCAGGCACGACTGTTGTGCAGGGAAATGACGTAGCAAACTAGCAGCTGAATGGCTCCCAGTTTGGCTCCCAGCACGCCTACACAGAGTGTCCTAGCCTGTATCGTGCCTGGTGGAGGTGTCTGAGCGCCTGGTGGGCTCCCCCGCCTTCAAAGGGATGACAGCAGTGCTGTCCGGTGTCGTGGGATGCTCCTGACGCAGGTCGGAGTGCTGGCTGATGCTGGTGGGCGCTAACGCTGTTCGCTCGGTATGGCTGTCAGTTGGGCTGCTCGGGCATTCAACCGCCAGAGGCAACTCCCTACTCATTACGAAAGTAGGCTCAGACGCTCAATCGTCATAGATGGCCTGTTCCAGAGCGGCATCTCGGGGACCGGACTGTCCACACTGGCGTACTTCGTCCTATCCATCCATTGAGTCTCCGGGGCGGATTCCGGGATTCGTAGTACGGAGCTGCGCCCTTCTTGAAGAGAGCGGCAGGCGGCCACCAAGCGGGCATCACGCTGCCTGAAGAGCAGCAGCTGCTCTCCGTCGTGGATGAGTTATGGCCTGGTCGGATCTTGCTCCTAGCGGAGCCGCGTTACCAGCACGCCCAGCGCAGCTAGCGCATCCTCACGCAAGAGCGCCGATTCGCGTTCCGCTAGTGCCTCCACTTCCCCAAGCCGCTCCGTGGACCAGCCGGCGTGTAGCTCCCGGAGCCTGGTCGACAGCCTTCGGAGGTGCCTGATGGCAGCGGTCCAAGCCGGTCTGGTATCTCGA
>JAAETI010000649.1 GCA_024228555.1 bacterium
AAGGCTTCGGCGAGAGCCGGCCGGCCGCGCCCAACGAGACGGCGGCCGGCAAGGCGCTCAACCGCCGGGTCCAGCTGAGCATGGTCGATCGCTGAACGGTCGCTTGTTCCAACCGATCTTCGAGCGATTCGAGATTGAGCGCGATCTGGGCGAAGAGGATCGATTGGAGGGCCTCGCCAGCTGACGCGGTCAAGCACATCATCGAGGTCCACGACGGCAAAGTCTGGGTCGAGTCGGACGGGAAGGGCAGCGGATCGGCGTTTTGCTTGACCCTGCCTCGACCAAGGAGCCAGATCCACTGAGCTTTTGAGGCCGGGAGCTTCGACCGCCTGGTTTGGTAGGATTCGCAGCGATGCGGACAACCGAGCTGACGCGGGTCCGGCGGATCGTCCTGCCGCGAGGGATCAGCAACCGATGAGCTCATTCCGGCCGGGAAGGAATCGCGTGCTCGTGACGGGCTGGCGGCTCCTTGGCCTGCTGGTGATTCTGGCGCTATTGCCCTGTAACGCCCAGGCTCAGTCCGTCACGGCTTTCGACGAAGTGGGACGCTTCTACGTGCAGAGCTTCGCGCCGCAGGACTACGGTGCGGATGCGCAGAACTGGGCCATCGTGCAAAGTCCGGAGGGTCTGCTCTACGTCGCCAACAGCTACGGCGTGCTCGAATACGATGGCGTCTCCTGGCGCCTGATTCGGACCTCCAAACGCAGAATGGTCCGTTCTTTG
>JAAETI010000650.1 GCA_024228555.1 bacterium
AGGAACTCGAAGAAGCCACGGACTCCGTGGGTGCGTATCGGCTCTTGGAGGCGCTGGCTGTATCGAGCCAGGATGTTGAATAGATGGCCCAGGTGCATGAGGTAGTGGTAGCCCCTCATGGCGTTGAAGTCATAGGCGAAGCAGTGTTCGTAGTGGTAGCCCTGGTGCTTCTCGACCAGGATGTTGGCCTCGATGCCCCAGCGGTGGCGCGCCGCCAGGTTACAGCGCTGATGTAGGTTGTGGACCGTCAAGGGTTCGCTGGAGACCCAGGCATGGCGCGAGTGACGCTCAACGGTCTCGCCGTCGCGATCCACATCCTGCCAGGTCTCCTCGCAGACCACCACGTGGAGAATCAGCCGCCGTCGCTGGTGGCGACCGTAGGTATGCTCGATCTCGTTGACCCACATAAACCGCTGGCGCCGGTTGCCCCACGGGTGGTGCCAACGGTTGTCATCCGGTTGCAGCCGGCGCAGGCCTTCATACTCTTCCCAGACGCTGGGCAGGCAGTCGTTCTGCAGGACGATCATGAATTGCCAGCGGTAGCGGCGGCACAGCGCCATCCGCGGACCATTCGGAAACAGGCCATCGAGCAGCAGCAGGATCCGCAACCGAGGGAAACGCTGCTTGAGCCGCCCTGCCAAGCGATCGAAGGCCTTCTGCTCGCAGTCCTGCGCGTCGCCCTCGCCGTCGCGATGAACCAGGAACTCGCTCATCAGCGGAATTACCATGCCGTTGGCAAACGCCAGACAGGCCTCCAGCACATAGACGTAGAATTGCGACTTCTTCTGCTCTCCCACACCCACCCGGCGCTCCAGCGCCTCGTCGCTGAAGGGCCACTCGCGCATCCACTTCTGGGTGCCGTCGATGGCGATCGGATAGCGACCCTTGATCAGGTGGCGACCGAATTTCTTGTTGCGGATCAGGCGCTTGACCAACTCCAGGTGAGCTGACTCCAGATCGCCGGGATCCATGCGCCTGAGCAGACGGTAGAGCGTGTCGTGGTGAGGGATCTCTTCGAAATCAGGGATCAGCAGCTTCAGGTTGGCCTGGAACGTCGGCATCGTCATCTTGCGGTTGGCCTCACGCCGCGAGGTCATCTGGAAGACGAAGCTCAGCATGCCGTAGATCAACACCATCGTCAGCTTGTGGCGAGTCTTCTTCGGCACTCGAGGATCGGGAATACGCGACAGGCGGCGCAGAAGCAACGGCAGCTGCAAGCGTAGGATCTGGAAGTAACTCCCTGTGGCTTCCTGGCGCGCCTGCTGCTCTTCTTCCGGGGTGCGCAACGGGCTCTTGCAGTTGGCGAGCGTGGCCGTCGGCCGGGCGTTGAGGCCCGCGGCCCGCTGCTGCTCGCGCAGCTTCTTCTGAGCCTCGGTGCGCGCCTTGCGCGCTTCCCGTGCTGGCCGTCGTGAGGGCTTACCCATCGTCTTGCCTTGGTGCCCTATGCTGCTCACACAGCTGGGCACGGAAGTCCCGCACCAGAGGCCGAGCCAAGACACGCTTCGGCGTGCTGGTGTAGCGCCGGCCTGGGCGCCTTCGGCCTTCGCCGCTGCTCAGCCCCAGTTCGACCCAACCCGCCGCTCGGTAGCAGGTGCCGCGGTAACGCTGCGGATCGACGAAGGTCTCCAGCAGAACCGGCTGGTAGCCCCACAGGTGCTGCCAGTCGCTACGCACCCGACGCGCCACTTTGCCCAGCACGTGGCTCGCCAGGTGCGGGACCCGAATCCACGGGAAGATCAGAAAACGCGTGTTGTTGACCACATACGGCAGCTGGCGCAGACGCTGGCCCACACCCCAACCGATCCAGCGATCTCGACAGGCCACAGAGTGTGCCGCACCGGCCAACAGTACGCAGCCCACAAGACCCTGCTCAGACCTCACGAAGTAGCGCGCCGTGCAGCCAAACGGACGGCGAAAACCCAAGTAGTGGTAGCGATCCACGTACTCGTTCCACAGACGCGTCCGCGCACGGCCGTGCACCACCTCCAAGCTCACCTTGCCCAACTCCCCGAGCCGAGCCTCCAAGGGAGCCTCAGGCTCCGTCTCGCAGCTGAAGACCCGGCGGACTTCGCTTCTCGGCGACGTCCGGTACGCCCGCTTCGCCGGCAGCCGGACTCGGCCCTGCTTCTCCAGCTTCTCCAACAGCTTCTGGCAAGCATCCAGCTTCGCCTGGCCCGTTGCCGTGCGCCACTTCAGATGCTCACACAGCGTCCGCGCAAGCTCCGTGCGCGTCAAGCTGGGAAAACACTCCACCGTCTGGCAGATCTGCTCCAGCTCCTTCGGCTGGAAGATTCGGCCGCTCTGTAACAGGACCACCGAGTGGTGAGGGGTTTCGGGCATCGGCTCGACGCTCCCTTGGGAAGTCTCCTCCAACCCGACTCTGCCAGATGGCGAAGGATTTGTCTACCCCCTTTTGCGAAAAACTTTTCTCCACTGGCTGCCCAGGCTCAGACTACATGCGGGGCCAGAGTCTCATGCGTCAGTGCTGACGCCGGCTGCCCGCCCATTGGCACGCTACAGGCCGTCGTCCATCTCCAGCGGCAGGCAGGTGACCGCCGAGACGGCCTGCGCCAGATCTCCGACCCAGCTCGCGTCGCACATGAGATCGATGCCGTCATAGGTCGGGTCCATCAGGGCGCTCGGTTCGGTGGCCTCGGCGACGACAAGCCTTCTCCCGAGCATGCGCTCGAGAGCGACGCCGCGCCGGGCCCAGGTTGGAGAGACGTAGGCGTGACACGAGCTAAATGACGCAACCGGGTAGGCTGACCAACCGAGCATGGCCTGCTTGCGGATCGCCGCCTCCCGAGGGGACAGGCGCGCAACCAGAATCTTCCAATGCCACAGATGCAACTCGTCGCCGATCGCAGCCCACACGCGGCGCGCGGGCGTGAAGTACATGGCGTCGCACGAGCCGAGGGTCATTTGCGAGATCGCGCCGAGTCGAGAGGTGAGCTCGGCGTGACAGTTGGGGGTCAGCCAGACGTTGGCGGCTGTGCGCAGATACCACCCGAGTCGCGAGAAGACGATGGTGCGCTGTGGCTCCTCCGGGGCCGCGCTGTATTGCGCTATCACGACCA
>JAAETI010000651.1 GCA_024228555.1 bacterium
AACGCCGGTTACGAGCGGTTCGGGACCACCAACTGCTGGGTGACGAAGAAGTCCGTAACTCGTTCTCCGGTAGCGGCTGCTCCGAGCAGGCTTTCAAGAGTGACGTCTGGTGCTGGAGCGACCCGTATCTCAGCATCGGGCGCGATCTGATCAGTCAGGACGGCTACTGGACCTTGCATGGCGTCGAAATTGCCTGCCGGGTCGCCTAGCCAAAACTCGACCTGGTCGTCTGCTTGAAGCAGTAGAGGCAGGTAGGTTTCGCCCGCGCTGCCGTCCAGGGGGATGCAGCCAGCCCAGCCGAGCAGGACCCGAACACAAATGGTCTGACATGAGCCTCCGAGGACGCTGGGACTGCAGTCGTCCCCGCCGGCGAACCAGCCCTCGGGGACAGTGAGAATCACGAGCGCAGAGTCGTACTTGGCCATCTCGTCCGGTGGAGCGCCGAACAGACTGCGGCGCAGGGGGTCAAGGTCAACCCACGGAACGGGCTCCGGACCCGAGGCCTGTTGCTGGAGCATTTCGTCCGCCTGGATGGCAAGGTCTGGTTGAGCGATCTCCGACAAGATCACGTCTCGTTCGCTCGCAAAGCGGCCTTCCTCGATGCTGCGGGCCATCAGGTCAAGGAACGGTTGGCGGAACGACTGGGTCCAGGGACACGCCCATGGCACCCACTCCATCAGAGCGCCCTCAGCGTTGAACAAGAAGGCCGTACGTATCTTCTCTTTGTTCACACTAGCGAAGACCTCGACAACCTCGGGTCCTGGGGCGACCAACTCAGCGCCAGTGAAGTAGGCAGCCCTGAAAGTAGCTTTGGCCTCTAGCGTGGGTCCTTCAAAGGTTGTGACTAGGGCAGGGTCGATTTCCAGCACCGCGGAGTGCGATGGTCCAGTCGGTGCCGAGCCTGCCTCATCGCTGAGGCTGAAAGCTTCTGGAGGTCCAGCGATCCAGCTGTAGTTCTCGAAGTCACTGCGACTCCCGAACTCAACCGTGATGTCACCCCCGGCGCTCTCCACGCACTCCACCTCCCAGATCGCACGCATCTCGCCCTTCAGTACAGAGAGATCATCGGCTGACATCGGCGATCCCGCCCGCTCTGGCTCCGTCACGACGACTTCCGCTCCCCCACACCCAGCCACGAACAGAGCAGAAACGAGCAATGATGCAGCCTGGAATCTCATACAGCGCTCCCATCGGACGCACCACACGGAACTTGCCTGACGGCCAAGGCTAGGCGCAACCCCACCACGAGCGTGCTCGACAA
>JAAETI010000652.1 GCA_024228555.1 bacterium
GTGAACGATGTATTCAACCGATCCTGGTGGGACCCCGAGGTCCGCTCACCGAAGACCGAGCGCTTCTTCGAATCGCATCGCAAGCCGTTGGAGGATTGGAAGAAGGCCCGTGGTTTCCGCCGCAAGGACTACGCCTTGCGCAACGCGGCCTGGCATGGGGCCGACATCTTCGCCGAGCTCAAGGAGGCTGAAGACCGGCGTGAAGGGTTCCTCGATCCCCTGTCGGTCCTGCGTGATGCATCCGACGATCGAGCTGATGTTGGCACACCGGAACAAGCGGCCAGCGAGCTGAAGCAGGTGTCCCTCGTCCTGGGGGCCGATCTCGTGGGCGTTGCCGAGGCTGACGGCCGCTGGTTGTACTCCGAGCGCTATTCTCGGGCCGCTGATGGGGCCAAGCCGAATCCACTCCATCCCGACCTGGATCGGGTGGTGGTCATCGGCCAGGCCATGGACCCGTCCCTGATTGCGACCGCCCCCTCGGCACTGGCGGGAGCGGCCACCGGGCTCGGCTACTCCCAGGACGTGATCGTGCTGCTCTGTATTTCCCAGTACATCCGCAACCTGGGCTACCGGGCCGTTCCTACCCTGAATGACACAGCCCTGGCCATTCCCTATGCCATCAAGGCCGGGCTTGGTGAATACGGGCGCCACGGGCTGGTCGTCACCCCCGAGCACGGGCCAAACGTGCGGTTTGGCAAGATCTTCACCGACCTGCCGCTGGCCATCGATACCCCGATCCGGTTCGGGGTCGAGGAGATGTGCGATATCTGCCGGGCGTGCACCACGGCGTGTCCTTCAACTGCTATCCCCGGCGATGGCCCCTCGGAGCATCGCCACAATGTCTCCAACATCGAAGGGGTCACCAAGTGGACCGTCGACGGCGAAGCCTGCTTCGGCTATTGGGCCAAGATCAACAGTGACTGCTCGGTCTGCATCCGCGTCTGCCCCTACACCAGGGACAACTCGACCATCGGGTCGAAGTTGTTCGCGGCGCTGGCCGGGACGAAGCTACGTCGCCTTGCCCTCTGGCTGGACCGCAAACAGGGTCGAGGGGCCAGGACCAGCTCGACCCAATGGTGGACCGGGTCTGAGGGTGGCGATGGAGCAGTACCAGTCCAACTCGGTCGGACTACCAAGGCGACGGCCACCGGCGGGA
>JAAETI010000653.1 GCA_024228555.1 bacterium
AACCGGCGTTCTCTCGTGGCCACGCCACGCGATAATCACGCGGCTTGGTCCGGGCTGTCCCGCACCAGCGACCACGTGCTGCGTTCAAGATCCTTCCCGGATCTGTTGCTCCGCTCACGGGCTGTCGGTTATGCGGTCGCGACGGGGGACGGCCTGGTCGAGACCGTGCGCGGCCCGATCGACCGCCGAAACCGCCCGATGTCGTCCATTTGATGGCTACGCCTACCCCGATCACGAGTCAGCCAACGAACGTCGCTTACCGCCGGATCCGGTTCCGTTGTTCCCCGACCCCCGAAAAGACCCAGCCAGATGGCCCCATACCGTAGCTTCCGCCACGACAGGCCTTCCGTTTTGGCGCATTTGATCAGATGACCCCGACTACGACCAAGCCATGACCCTCGACCCCAACGATGCAGCAGCGTTCAACAACCCGAGCACTGGGTCAACACCTGCGGGCCCAAGTCGACAGCAAACCAACGATTCACACCTCAGGAGAACTCGGACCAGTCGCCTTCGATGATGGCCTCGAGTAGCTCGACCACCCCGTCAGTTCGCAGTTGGGCCCGGACGACGATGATGGGTACCAGGACACCCAGGTAGTTGTGTTCGCGATAGTCAGCCCTGCCCACAATGAACTGTGGGAGCTGTTCGAAGCCTTCGGCGAAGATGGCGACAATCCGCGGATGCTCGAGGGTCTCATAGTCCGAACGAGCGGGCTCGCCCTCAGGGCCTCGCTCGGCCGGGAACGCCCCATCAATGTCGGCCCAGTACCGCTCCGACGTTTCGACCGGATAGGCCACTCAGTCAGGCGGGCTGGTCTTGACGACCCGCTCGACCGTCGGCCAAGGCGAGCATTCGGCCAGCTTCCGCCAGCTCTCGCTGGTGCGGACCTTCGACTTGCTCGATGCGATCGAGCACACGATCAAGGCGACGATCAGCGATCGTATCGAGCCGGGCTCTGATGGCCGGCGAGTCGACGAGGGCCTGTCGTGCCGCATTGTCAGCCGAGCGCTCCTCGGGAGAGAGATCTCGGTCGAGGGCGAGCAGATCGTCGACCGTTCCCGTTGCTCTGATATCAGCCCACAACTCGACCCAACGGCCCTTGGCTCGCAATTCAGCCCATCGAGTCTGCTTGGCTGCCATCACCGACAAACAGTAGCAGATGGGCTGGACCAGCCTCAGCAGCGGCCCTCGTGAGCCGGGGTCCCAGATCTCCGTACAGCGTCGCGAATCATTTGAGCACCCCGTGTGTCAAGCTCACTCGCTGGGCCAAGTCATACGAACTCAGCCCGAGGTGAGCTCATGGCGGTCCAGCCGTCAGTGGTAGTCAAAGAAGCGAGTGAACCAACTGAACTTGGCCCGTCGAAGGCCCTCTTGCAGCCCATCGTAGGGCTCCCACAACACGGCGTTCGGTACGACTGTGTAGCCGCAGTCAGTTAGGGCACCCTCGATCTTGCTCCGAGTTTCTGGGCGGAGTTGATCTCTGACATCAGCGGCGGCGCCCGGGTTGACTCGCCCGACATGGTACATCGCCAGTGGGGAGTAGTTGCTAACCATGATCCAAACGTCGTCCTGCGCGTCGACTACGTCACCCGCTATTCCGAAGAGGTTGTGGAGAGCCATTTCTTGAGTGTCAGGTGTCCACTTGCTCTTGCAGCCGAAATCGGTCTCCAACTTCTTGGCCAACTGAGCGAACCGTGCAGCGGCACCCACCCGATCGAACTCGTCAGGCGTGATGGAGCCGCCCAGAATATCAACTGAACGAAGGAGTTGTAGCGCCTCATCGCGGTCATCGAACATCACTTCGCCACTGTAGAGACGCTACGGGCCAGTCGACGACGGGAACGACGTTACCACATCGGATGTACCTGGCTCGACGACGATGTAGATGTACTGCTCTCCGTTGGTACCGACCACCCGAGGGGACATGTCTACGATGTACAAATCATTAGGAGACCCCCCGTTCGGGGAGGTAGTACCCCGTAGAGCCCATGCTTCGTCCAGAAGGCTGTAGAGGGAGTCGCTCGTGTTCACGTTGAACACAGTATGGTCGGGCCCGTCTGCTCTGATGTGGCGCAACACGTGCGTTGTGCGGTGACCAATCTGAGGATTTGGATCTGGCCCGTACCTTAGTCCTGCTGGTGAAACAACATGGTCAGGACCGTCGAAGGTCCACTGGAAGCAGTTGTTGTGGACGAGGATGCTGCTGGTGCCGGCTACGACGTAGTAGGTGTGGATGTCGTGGACGGTGAGGTTGTATGCCGTGGTGGTGGCCAGCGAGGTCTGGTCGAGTTGTCCGACTTCCACTAGGTCACCAGCAGCGGTTTGCAGCAGCTCGCCGGGGTCGAGGGCGTCGGCTCGTTGCCATTGTTGGTCGGTGGCGTTCCAGAATGGGTGATCCTCGGTGGTTGATATGACTGAACCGCCGACGTCGAGGCTGAGGACTTGGTCTTGGTGTGAGGAGACCGACAGCACTCGTCTTGGGCCTTGTTCACCGGTTTCGGGGTCCTCAGCGAGGACCATGTCCCCGATGTTGATTTCCGAGATGGGTTTGGTTGTGCCGTTGGCCATGAGAACGGGCGTGTTGCCGGTGAACGAGCAGAAGTTGTCAAGGGCTCGGATGTCGCTGATCTCGATGAACTCGTCTTGGAAGCGGGTGAGGGCGACCGTGATGTCGTCTGCGTTGCGGGCAGCGAAGATGACGAGGTCGTCGAGAACGAAGGGCGCCAGGTCCAAGAGGCAGAACGCTGAATTGGAGAATGAGATCCCGTTGGCGAGGGCGTCGATGCAGTCATAG
>JAAETI010000654.1 GCA_024228555.1 bacterium
CTATGACTGATTCGCTTCGAACCTGGCCGGCCGCCCACCTCGAACCCTTCGATCCGCTGAGCCAGGTGGTACGTGGCGGTGACTTCACTTGGAACTCCAGATCGTGCCATGAGCCCGGCAAGCGATTCCAGAAGGAGATGGGCTTCGTCGTCATCGAGGTAGATAACCCGCTCAGCCATCGCTCGGCCCTGCTTCAGGCTCGTTATCACTGAGTCGGTCGATCTCGTCTAGCAGCCGACCCAGCGCACCGGGCAGGGGCCCGTTCCAGTCCCACTCGCCGTCGCTACTGTCGAGCACTCCTCGCAGGAGTTCTACGTCTCCACTGATACTCATGACTCGCCCCCATCCGAAGGCTCGTTATCCATGGACCGGGCTGCGATCTCGGCCGAGTCATCAATCTCCATGTCAACGATCAACTCTTCCTCACGGGTCTCGTACACCTCTGGTTCATGTTGCATCCGGCGGTTGTGGTGGTGCCATGTGCCTCGCCGCTTGCCGTCGACTGATACCCCTCGATAGAGCGAGCCGTCGCACTGCATGCACGTCTCGTACTCGACCGTTGGAGCCGGGGTGTCGGGTGGGATGTCATCCATCGGAAGGCTCGTTATCTACGAATGGCGGGGGGCCAGCAGGGTTCGCACCCGCGCACCTCACAGCCAGGCATTTGGCCAGGCCCCCCTCGACAACCAATCCCGTCGGGCTGGTTGGCTGTGGTTCGATCTCGATCATGGGTTCGGCTCGTTATCCATGGCTCGGGCTCGGGTTTGGTGGTTGTGGAGTTCGGTTAGGGCCTGATCTCGGTCATACTCTGCACCCTCCCATCCGCAGTCGCAGTACGGGGTGAACCGGTCTGGGGTCATCCAATCTGAATCAATGGACCCTGTGTGGATAGATCGACTCATGATGCACCAGGCTCGTTATGAACGAGTTCGTAGTTCTCGTCCACGAAGGCGGGTGCGATCGGGTACGGATCGGTGCCATCGGTCGGCCACGACACCCAGTAGCCATCACGCCAGTGCTCTGCTGTCTCGTCAATTACGTACGATGAGCCTTCCATGGTCGTGACCTGGAAAGGTTCGGCCACCCATTCCAGGAAGGTGGTGGCTGTCTTGCGCCACTCAGTGAGGTCGCTAGGGCGGTCGTTGGCGATTATCTGTCGAGTCATAGGTTCTCCTCTGGATCAGGCTCGTTATGCATTGGACCAATACGCTGTCTTGTCCTGCCAATCAGGCCAGCGCCGATCCAACCAATCGCTGGCCACCTTGTCAGCACATCGCTGGCGGTCGTAATCCTGTTCGGGTTCAACATCCCAAGGGTTGGCCTCGGTTTCCCATGTGACCGTCTGGCCGTCATAGACGCGGGACACAGCCTCGCCCGTAGCATCTTGGTGGTCGTAGTCGAACCGGACCGTGAACCTCTGCGTGGCCATGATGTGCGCCCGTCGGTCGTAGAAGGCCGCCTTGTAGAAAATCTCGGCCCGTCGCCGACCCTGGCCATCGATCAGATGCGACCACATCGAGTGGTCGGACCTCTCCTTGCGCCACCCCGACGGCAATTCGACGGGGGCAAATAGCGGGTCGTCTGGGTCCGGCTCCCCAAATCTGACTCCTGCCGCTTCCAACGCTTCCCGTGCGCCGTAGAGCGCCTCTGTGGGGAGGACATCGGAGTTGACAAGTTGGACCTGCCCTGCCGCCTCTTGAGCCTCGATGCCTGCGCCTGGTCGTTCCATCTCGCCGACAAGGGCGAGCATCATGTCAACGGGGTCGTCGTTCTTGCTGGGAGTGATGGTCATTGGTCTCCTGTCGTTATGTCGGTCGAAGGCTCGTTATGACGGGCGGATGCGAACACGACACCCACGAACTCCTCTAGGTCCTCGTCGACGGCGTCCATGTCGTTGAGGACATCACCTAGCGTGTTCATCAGCGCTAGCGAATCTTGGTCGTGTGTGTCTGCGAGCGTGTCGAGTAGGCCGGTGTTGATCGCCCAGGCCTTGTCTTCCATCAACTCTGCCAGCGACCGTGCTAGTGCGGCGACCGCTCGATGCTGGTTGACGATCTGGTGGCGTCGTTCCTCACTCATGGCTTCTCCTTCGAAGGCTCGCTATCCACGACTGGGACCATGGGTGTCTCAGGGTGGACGTCGACCAGGATCGACCCGTCGACTTCGATCGTGACCCTGAACAGCTCCACCCCGTGAGCGGTCAGGGTCAGATACTCGGGCTCGTCGGGTTCGCCGTTGATCTCCCAGTCTTTGCACTCTGAACCATCGGCGTAGGCCAGGATCGCATGGTCGGTTCTGGTGTCGATCAGATAGCGGTTCATGTTGCCTCCTCGGCATTCGGCTCGTTATGGCGAACCAGTGTCGGGCCGTCGTCGGACCACTTGGCGATGAATGTCCAGGGCGGTGGCCGGTCGTAGGTCCAGCCTTCGCTCCCTATCAATTCCGACCCGATCTCTTCCCACCAGGGCAGGACAAGGCAGACCCCGTCGGTGTCGGCACACAGGTGCGACTGGCGGCATTCGATGCCGAGCACAGCGCCAGAATCGTCGATGCCGGTGACAGAGACGACGTGCCTGGCTCCATCGTGACTCACTGTCCAGCCTCCTCGGCATTCGGCTCGTTATGGCTGGCTCGTTGACCGCAGTCCAGTTTGTGGCCCGTACCCAGTAGCCGGCCACACTCGGGGCAGCAATTGTCGGTGCCGTCGAAGACCACGCCGGCAGGGCTGAGCGTCACCTGAGCGGCCGTGAACAGGCCAGAGGCCCGCCGTTCAACTGTGACCGCTTCCCCCTGCTCCCACTCGAACGGGTGACCACGAAGGAGCACGGGCCAGTCCAACGCCGTCCCTGCTTCCTGTAGGACCTTCAGTTCCCACCCGCC
>JAAETI010000655.1 GCA_024228555.1 bacterium
ACTCGGGCGGCTCGTTTCGGTGTGGTGCCACCGGTCGATCTGGGCAGGGTCATGTGACAATGGTGAAGTGGTGAGAGTCGTGGGGTTGCTGGTCCTGTTGCTGATGGTCATCGCTTGCACTAGCGAGTCGACAACGGCTGAGCCATCGGTGATCACGTCGATAGCTGCGACCTCGTCATCGCTACTAGGCGATGGCGAGCCGACGTCTACCACAGCGACGATCGAGCGTCGAGAGGTGGTGCCCTCTTCGTGGTCGGGTTGTGAGTCGAGGTAGTGCAGATAGGCGAGGAGATCCCGTCCGATATCACTCTGTTGGCCGATTTCTCGACGAGTCAGATCCCTTTGGGTTTGGCCTCCAGCGTGCCTGATTGTCTGCCTGTCCTATCTCGCCGGTACTCCCAGCTACCGGCCGGACCGATGGATCTGGCGATGCCGGCCTTGACCGCAGAAAGTGAGATGGCATTGTGGGCTGCGCCATTGGGGCAGTCCAACGCTGAACCGAAGATGGTTGGTGCTTTGGTTCTTGAGCATCCGGCTGGCCGCAAGTTGCTTGCCGAGTTCGAGGATTCGATGGGTTCAGAGGTCGAGTTGGTCACGGTCTTCCACGGCATCCACCGTCCCGAGGTCGCCAGTGAGATCGCTGAGCTCTTGGCTGTCGAGCCGGATGTACTCCTTTTGATGACGTACGGCGAATCGTGTCGCCAGGCCGTTCTAGCCGTAGCAGAGTCGCCGGAGCCGACGCCTTCGCTCCGGTTGACGCCGGCGCCTTGTACCTTCGCAGAACCATCGGAGCAGGCGTGGGACGGTTGGCTTGCTTTCCAGCAGCCCGCCATCGTCAAGGAACGTATCGAACCCACTCCTCGACAGGCCCTCGAGGACGAGCACTGGTCGAACTTCCCGAACGAGACCAGTTCGGTTCTGGCCGCTTGGTGGATCGTGGACGCTATCGAACGCGGGGCCGTCGATCGTCAGACTCTCCTCGACCTCTTGCTAACAACCAGTACTGGGCCCGACTGGTTCCCAGAGACGACCAAGTTTGCCACCCAAGGCACGAGATACCCCCTGGCAGTCGAAGGCGCTCCTCTCCTCGAACAACGCGAGGGCACCTGGAGTCAGGTCGACTTCATCGAGGTAGACCCCAGCTGACACGCTCAACAAGCT
>JAAETI010000656.1 GCA_024228555.1 bacterium
AAGGCCCGCCGATCCGATCAACGCCGATCCAGCCAGCCCGCCGGACTTCCCGAACCAGACACCTCCGATGGGCTCCACCCCGACCAGCTGGCCACACGAACTGACTCCTGTCTCATCGTGGTGGCCCCAATCCTGGGCATCGTGGTCCTGGTCGGTGTGCTCGCCTTCATCGTCGAGTTGGTTATCGCCTTTCTGATTGCCGGCGTGGTCCTCGCCATCCGGTCACTTCTGCGTCGAGGGTGGGTTTGTCGGGTCACCGGGCCCGACAGCACCCAATGGGACCACATCACCAGCCGGCTACGCGACGCCCGCGCCCTTCGAGCGGAGCTCGCCGGGGCCATCAGCTCCGGCGATCTCACCTCCGTCCGGCACCCGCAGCCACGCCCGTGAAACGGACGCCCGACCGCACCTGGGTGACCCCTATCCGCGGCTCAATACCCCGCCGCCGACCGTCCCTATCCGCCGGAACTGCGCCGCTGGTCGGTCAGCGGTCGTGAAGTTTGTGGTCGCCCGACCCGCATAGACACGTGAGACCATGCGGTATGTCCGATGGTAAACACCAGCGTGATCATGGCGGCGAGCGGCCCCTCTTCGGCAGCGGGAGAGCAGCAGACGTCTACAACCAAGGTGACGGCACGGTCCTTCGTCGCTACCGCAGCGACCACGATTGCAAGCTCGAGGGGCGAACAATGACGTGGCTGCGCGATCACGGTGTTCCGGTTCCCAAGGTTCACACCGCCCGAGGTCGCGAGATCGTCATGGACCTGATCGACGGCCCCACCATGATCGACGATCTAGGGCAACGTCCCTGGATGCTGGTGAAGCACGCCAAGTTGCTCGCTCGCCTCCAGCAAGAGATCAACGAGCTCCAAGCGCCTTCTTGGTTTCCGACCCACGACGGTGTGATGACAGGCACGGCGGTTGTCCATTTGGACCTCCACCCGATGAACGTTCTCATGGGACGAGAGGGTCCTGTCGTGATCGATTGGACGAACGCAGCACGCGGTGAGCCCGCCTTCGATGCGGCGATGACCTATGTGCTGGTATCGACGTTCGAGTCCACCGATCTCGTTGAGCGACTTGGCCAGCGGCTCTTCGTGTCGTGCTTCTCGTTGTTCCGAGGTAGACGAGCCGTCCAAAGGGCACTCCATCAGGCCACGAACCATCGGCTCCTCGATCCGAACGTGACAGACGGAGAGCGACAGTCGCTCAAGAAGATGCTTGCCGCCACTCGTCAATGACTTCGCCAGG
>JAAETI010000657.1 GCA_024228555.1 bacterium
AGCGCTCATGGGTACGCCACGACGAACATTTCCATGTCGACTTCGACGTGCCGTGCCGGCCGCTTGAGCCCTGACACTAGCGGGACATGAGCCTACTCGAAATGATTCGAGTAGACCTCGAGCAACGAGCCGGCCTGAAGGTCCGTGACCCGACGTCGCGAGCTCGTCCGACGGCCCGTCGTAATCCGCGCGGAGCGCCCTGTGCCGTGTAGATGGCCGATCTTTTCCCTCAGACAACGCCATCTGCACAGCCTTTGTCCCGTGTTTTGGCGTGGAGAAGGCATGTCCTACGTCGTTCGTCGCGTCTTTAACGTCTTCGAGCGCGACGTGTGCCGATGCAACTACGTCATATGATGTTAAGAGCGCGACGGACAGCCTGGGACATACGTGTTCCATGTTCAAGAGCCAGACGAAAAGCCTGGGACATGCGTGCTCCACGCCGTTTTTCCGGCCTCGGCTCGGCCGATCGGCACTCGCCGCGCAAGCCATCAGGCCATCAGCACGCGACGGGCTCAGACCACTCTCGCTGTAGCAGAGAACTGGCCCCGCGCTGTAGGCGCGGATTCTGGGGCGCTAGTCCAGCGTCCCCGAAGTTTTGTCCGGGTTTCTTGACCCCGAAGGGGTCGCACAACAAAGCCCAGGGCAAGCGCAGCGCAGCCCTGGGTCAGGCCGTCCGCCAATCCCCAGCCCTGAAAGGGCTGCACACGGTCTGGCTCGGCCGGCCGTGTGCAGAATGTGCGAGAGGGTAGGACGGAGGTATGCACCTCCGCCCCCCCGTTGTCGCGATGGGGTCAGTTCCCCATATTTACCGGCGTGAGGGTCTCTCACCGGGCGACCCCGTGAGAAGTTGCCCCGAAGCGAGGAGTCACGCGACGCGCGTTGCCATGTGGGTCCCGGATGGTGCAGAATTCCTCCAGCGTGAGCAGGCCGAGTTTACGGCGAAAGTGTGCGACTCGCAGCTTGCGGTTGTCGTTGTAGTTCTTGCGCTTGAGCTTCATGCAGCGTAGGCGCATGCGGATCCAGGAGTCGAGCTTCTGGAAGTCCCAACGACAGGTGGCGAAGCTGGCCGCGAAGTACTGTGCCGTGCCCCTGAGGACTCGGTTGAGCTTCATGATGGCGTCCCGGTCGAGGTTGTGCTTACGGATGGTGAGTTCCCGCACTTTGGTTTTGAATCTCTCCACTGACTTGCTGCGCATGCGGCGAGACCTTGACGAGAGGAGGAACCCGAGGAATTCGTAGCCTTCCCCGTAGGTCGTGATCATCGTCTTTTGTGGGCTGAGTGCCAGCCCGAGGTCGTTTTCGAGCACGCGTCGCACGAGCGTCAGAGCCTCTTGCGCCTGCTGTTTTGTCTGACAGACGATGACGAAGTCGTCGGCGTATCGCGCAAAGCGATAGCCGGCTTCCTCCAGCGTCCAGTCGAGATGATTGAGCACGACGTTGGCCAGCAGAGGTGAGAAGACGCCGCCTTGCGGGACCCCCACCGTCGTCGGCTTGAACACGCCGTTCTCCATCACTCCAGCAGCGAGAAATTTCTCGACCAAGCGCAAGATGTTGCCATCCGCGACTTCCTCTGCAAGGGCTGCCATGATGACCTTGAACGGGATGTTGTCGAAGAACGCAGCGATGTCGGCGTCGAGCACGACCCGATATCCTTCCGCGTGGTACGCCAGCACCCGCTCGATGGCCTGGTGGCAGTTGCGCTTCGGGATAAACCCGAAGGACGCCTGGTGAAACTTCGGTTCGAAGATCGGCGCCAGGAGTCTGCGGAGCACTTCCTGGGCGACGCGATCTCGGACCACTGGTATGCCCAATGGGCGAAACTTCTTCGCCTTCGGGTCTTTGGGTATGTAGACCCGGCGAAGGGGCCTCGGCCGGAAGCTACCGGTCTTCAGGTCCCTCATCAGAGCCACGAGGTTCTCGTCGCGGTTGACGTCGAACATGTCGACGCTGACCTTGTCGATTCCCGCTGCGCCCCGATTTCGCTTCACCGCCTGAAAGGCCTGGATCATCAACCCGAGGGTAATCCTGCCGGTCAATGAGTGCACTTTCCGTTTCTTGGTCATGGTGTGTCTTTCACGTCTCGTAACCACGGAGATCAGGCTGCGGACCCATTTGGGGCTGTGTCTTAGCGACTCCCCGGGTTGCCCGGCAAGAGCGCGGGCGGGCCATTTGGTGGCTTCAGCTAGAGAGGCTAACTCTCCCCGTGTGGTCTGCTCCGTTTCCCCGTCTTCTACGGTTTCTCCTTTCACTGAGGCCCGCTGCGGGCTTCCAGCTACTCCGGATTTGCTGTGATCCCTAAAGAGGAGGCGGCTAAGACGACCTTCTCCTCACCGTCGCATCACCAGAACCCTTTCACCTGCGGCTTATAGGTCCGGCTTACCGACATCGGACGACTTGGAACCTCACCGGTTTGACTCAACGCCGTTGTCTCCAGGCGGCGACACGCATCACCCACATGGTCCCACGCCGATAACCGCGTCGCCGGCGCCGGGGGGATCGGCAGGGTCCGATCCTCAGTGCTTCATTCAAGGGCGGTAACTGGCACACCATGCAGGCCGAAATGCCGTCTCCCGAAGTCACTCTGCCTGGCTCCTTCGTGACCGCCCCTTCTCCGGACTCTCCGGTGAGACGACCCTAGCTGCGTACCCTCGTCGGTAGTTGCGAGGTTCGAGCAGAGTGTTCTGTACAAGCACGGACTCGCACAGGTAGGCTTCGGTGTTGTTGTGGTA
>JAAETI010000658.1 GCA_024228555.1 bacterium
ATACCAAGGGTCGTTGATCGAGACTCGTGAGGGATTCCGTCGCTGATCGGATCGTGATTCAGTTGTCCTTCTGATTCGGAGGGCAAGGGATGGCAAGGGCGATCGAACTGATTGGTGAGCTGGACGCGGCGGACTTTCGCCGTGCAGCATCACTAAGCCGGGATGCAGGTCAGAGCCGCCGGCTTCTGGCGCTGGCGGCAGTAGCGGAAGGTCGCTGCCGGGAGGAAGCGGCACGGATTGGCGGCATGGACCGCCAGACGCTGCGAGATTGGGTTCACCGCTTCAACGCCGACGGGGTAGACGGTCTGATCGACCGCAAGGCACCCGGCGCGAGGTGCAAACTGACGGCTGAGCAGCGTGCCGAACTCGCGGGCCTGATCGAGACCGGTCCCGATCCCAAGACGGACGGCGTGGTTCGCTGGCGCCGCGTGGACCTGCGGGAGGTGATCTGGCAGCGCTTCGGCGTCACCTATCACGAGCGCTCGGTCTCGAGACTTCTGCATGAACTGGGCTTCTCTCACATGAGCGCCCGTCCGCAACATACCGGCCAGGACGAACGGGTGATGACGGCGTTTAAAAAAACTTTGCCAACACCCTCGCCTCGACAGTAGGCCATCTGCCGCGTGGCACGCCGGTCGAGATCTGGTTTCAGGACGAGATGCGCCTCGGCCAGAAGAACGGCATCGTCCGGCAATGGGCAAGGCGGGGCAGCCGGCCACGGCAGCCAAAGGACCAGCGCTACCAATCTGTCTATCTGTTCGGTGCCATCTGCCCGGCACGCGGCACCGGCGCGGCACTGGTCCTGCCATCGGCGAACACCCAGGCCATGCAATACCATCTCGACGAGATCAGTCGCACCGTCCGACGCGGCGCCCATGCCGTGCTGCTGCTCGATCGGGCCGGCTGGCACACCACCGGACAGCTCAACGTTCCGAAGAACATCTCGCTGGTCTTCCTGCCCTCACGGGCGCCCGAACTCAACCCAGTCGAGAACCTATGGCAGCACATGCGCCAGACATGGCTCTCAAACCGCGTCTTCGATAGCTACGATGCAATCCTCGATGCCTGCTGCGACGCATGGCTGCAAATCACCGAGCAACCCAGCCAGATCAAATCAATCGGAATGAGAAAATGGGCGCATACCGGTCAGGCTTAATGACCCTTGGTATTAGACGTGAGCGGGAAAGCGGTTCGGCCGAACGTCGTGCGGGTGCGGGCCTACCCAATCGGCGGTGAACCGGGCTTTGCCACGCTTGCGGAGGCAAAGAGCGCCCTTAGCGAGGGCCCGGTATTTCCAACGTACGCGCCCGAAAC
>JAAETI010000659.1 GCA_024228555.1 bacterium
ACGGCTCGTTCGTACCAGGGGCGAGCCTCGTCGTACTGCCCAACCGACGAGTAGCAGAACCCGATGAGGTGGAGGCTGGTGCCGAGGCTGGCGTGGTCGATGCGGCCGTGGATATCGCCCTGCTCTTTCTCGGTGACGGCTCGTTCGTACCAGGGGCGAGCCTCGTCAAACCGGCCGAGTTCAACCAATGCCCGCCCAATGGTTGATAGTGGCTCGTAGTCGACCAGGTCGGCCCAGTTGTCGAACTCACTCTGGTAGCTCAGAAAGCGCGCCGACACCAAATGATCACCCGGCGCGTCGACCACGGCCTCAGCTGCGGCGACCAGCCCATCCCACACCGCAACCTTGAGCACTTCGGTCTCGGTGGGAGCGAGCCCAGAGTCGGCGACCGTAGTGACGTAGGCCGCCAAGAGTTGGTGCATCCGAAGCTGGTCGACACCAGTGATGAGGTGCCGATCAGCGCAAACGTCCAACGCCACGTTGAGACCGGGCCGGGACCACCCGAACGCTCCTTTCAGTATTGACTCCAGCTCTTGACGTTCCACCCGATCGGTAGCCAACAACGCCATGGCGTGCAACGCAAGCTGGGCTGAACGATCAAGGCTCTCATAGGCCAGTCCGAAACTGCTCGTCGTATCATCACCGAGTTCTTGGCCGATCTCGTCAAGTGATCGGCCCCGACCTAGGGCGTAGGCCATGGCATCACTGGCCGGCAAGAGGTGGACCGGCAGACCACCAGCTCGAACCACAAGCCGATCACCGGCCGTGCTCTGAGCAATAGCGACGGTTGCGGCCTCAGCAATCAGCTGTCGAGCCGTCTCATCATCCAGCGGATCAAGCCGAACCGCTGGTGTGGCCGGGGTGAGAAGTTGGCTGTTGGTCGAGGTGACGAGAACATGGCACGGTGTCCCCTGGGGTGGGAGCCACGGTTCGATCTCGTCGACGGTGGGTGGATTGTCGTAGACCAGCAGCGTCGGCTGACCCCACAAAGCGACCAGGGTCCGCTCGCACTGATCAGCCACCCCCAACCCGTCACCGAAGCCGAGGCCGAGCTGATTGGCCCCGAGCCGGGCGATATCCACCGGACCGCCACCACCCGAGAAATCAATGAAGAACCGGCCCCCCCGATACCGATCCCGATGCAACCGCCCGTATTCCTGGGCCAACTCACTCTTACCAACCCCAGGCGGGCCATGAACCAACACCACCCGATCCACCCCAACATCACCCAACAGCCCATCCAGCTCACCGATCGCGACCTCTCGCCCAACAAACGGTCGCCGACCCCGACTCCGAAGGTTCGTCAACCCAAGCGGCACCATGCGATCACCCGAATCAGGCTCTTCTGATCCCAACCGGCGGCGCTCGACCAGCCACCGGGACAGCGCTGGTGCGATATCGACACTCTCCGGTGCCGTGCTGAACCAACCCACCCCATGACTCTCCATCAACTCACCACGCCACACACGCACACCAGGATCGGAGTCCAACTCATCAAACGGGCGAGACCACGGCTCGTCCTCACCCAGCATGAACACCAACACATCCACACCAGCATCCAATGCCGACTGATATTCCAGCTGGGTGATACTCAACTCCGAACCATCAGGCACATGACCCCGCCGGAGCCCAACAAGCAACACACACAAATCACAGCCTTCAACCCGAGCCTGCGAAAACACCATCGGCTCATCCGAAGCCGCAGTCCAATCCTCCATCGGATCGACATCAAACCCCGCCCTCCGCAACGCCGACACCACCACCCCACGGTGACCCTGCAAATCCACAAACGTCGACGACACAAACGCCCGAAACCCCACACCAACAGTCTGCCACCCAACAGCCACAAGCCACGCCAAACCGGCGTACCCGAACGGGTCAGGCGATCGCAACGAGACAACGCAGAGCGCCAAGGCCAGCACCGCAGCCAAGTAGGACGGCCTCGTGCCCCTATCATGCCCCAAGCGATCGGCAAATCGAGGCAGCACCCGTCAGCGAGCGCAACTGGCAAGGACCAGGTGACCAGCTGCATCGCACCGACACCCGCTCTCCCAGCCGACCTCCGACTCGCCTTCCAAGCTGATGATCCGGCTGACAGCCGAAGATTTCCGATCGTCCGGAAAGTGCCGTTATCCCTCGCCGATCGGCACCTCGGCACCGTCCCCGACACGAGACATGGAAGCAATCATGCTCTCAAGGGCGGCTCGATGGCTTGCAGCTGGCAGCTTTGCGGTGCCGTCCTGTAATAGTTCGATTGCCTCGTCCACCCGTCCGGCGCTGTCTAAGATCCGGCCGGCCTCGTGATACAACGCGTAAAGATTGTATTCGGGCTGGACTTTGGTGGCCCCTTCCTTGAGGAGCTCGATTGCCTCGTCCACCCGTCCGGCGCTGTCTAAGATCCGGCCGGCCTCCTGATACAACGAAAAAAGATTGTGTTCGGACGGGACTATGGTGGCCCCTTCCT
>JAAETI010000660.1 GCA_024228555.1 bacterium
CTATGACGACAGCAAACTAGAACCAACGACCAAACCAATCAGAGTGCTGCGTAGTCACGTACGGAGAGCCTCAGCGATGCTGTTTGAACCTTCCCGCGGTCAGGTTCACGGTTGAGGTAGCTGCGTAGCGAAATCGCGTCCAATATGCCTGCAGGTGGAGCGATCGTCGTCGATTTCCCTCAGTAGGGATTGGGGCCGAACGCCTCTGTATAGCTCAGATTGGTTCTGGCACGATCTGCGGGACAGTTCTTGCTTGCGACGAGGAGCCTCGATGATGCAGAAGTTTGGTGGACGTTGGTTGGTCCCCATGGCCCTGATTGTGTTGCTGTTGCCGGCGTGCAGCGATTCCGATGTCGACGGTGCGGACACAACGCAGGATGCGACAGATTCCACCACGACCACGCTGGTTGTCACGACGACGACCACGACCACGACCACTGTGCCACCGGTAGCCACCGAGGATGTCTCGGTCACCGAGTTGCCCGGCGAGGGCGATCCGTGGGATGTACTTTTTATTGGGGCCGAGGAACTCCTCACACGGCTTCCGGGAGAGCTGTATGCGGATCATCTAGCTGACGCCTTGAGCGTTGAAGTGAGGCTCGACGAGCCATTTGGGGCCGACCACGCTTATGCGACAACTCTCGTCCAGCAGCTGAGCGGCGATCGCTGGCCCTCTCTCGAAGAATCTGTGCCGCCGGCTGAGGTAATCGTGTTGTTGGCACGCCCGGGTGGTCCGGACGCCAGCGCCGACGATCACATTGAGGATGACTTCCTCGCGTGCTGGTGGACGCCGCTTGCGGGGGAACCACCTACGACCGATCTCACCGACAGCTACTGGGCGGAGTATCGGCAAACCGTCGATGACATCTACTCAGAGCTCTGGACGCTCCGCGAGAACCAGTCGACTGTGATCATCGCACTCGACTTGTACAACGCAAAGCTACCCGCTCAGCAAGAGGGAGGGATCGAGGCCGAATGCATCGCATGGTTCGAATCTTGGAGGGAACAGGCATCGCAAGCTGCTGAGGCGAATGGAGCCCACTTCGTGTCGCTTCAAGACATCTTCAACGGCGAAACGCACGATCTCGACCCCACAGCAGCAGGACTGACCGGACCATCCGACGCCGATCCCGGCGCCCCAATATGGCGGAGCACACCGACGGGTGCAGCACTCCACGCAGAAGCACTGATCACAGCGACTCTCGAAGCACTCAGCCAGAGGTGAACCAACCCCGTCAGCAGCCAAGTCCCGGTCACGTTCGAACGCCTTCAGCGCCTCTGGCCTTCCCAAAACGTGTCACCGCTGCCAGGTATCATCGAACGTATGTTCGACAATGACCTCGATTGGGTTCCCGAAAACCTAGAGAGAGTGCCTCCCGGCTATGTGCTGGCGGCGATGCTCGACGATATCGATATCGAAACCTGCAGCGGATACGACAGGATCCGGGTCCTCCGGGCCGAACAGCGGATGGCCTCTCACTACAGCGCCCGCAGCTACGGAACGATGACGGCGGTGGTCGATGTCATGACAGAAGACCCCGACGAGGCCGACTTCGCCGAAGAGGCCGCCGCCGCCGAGATCCGCGCCGCCCTGCGGCTGACCCGCCGTATGGCCGACGTGGAGTTGTCGTTTGCCCTCGAGATGAGGCGAAGGGCTCCCCTTGTGTGGGAAGCACTTGTGTTGGGCTCCATCGACGTGCGCCGAGCGCGAGTGATCGTCAATGGGACAGTTCACCTCTCCGACGCCGAAGCTCGGGACGTAGTCGACCACGTGATCGCGGACGCAGGGCAACTGACCACCGGCCAACTCGGCGCCAAGGTCCGCAAGCTCTGCCTCTATATCAACCCACAGGAAGCCAAGGCCCGCTACGAAAACGCAGTCGACGACCGTCGTATCCAGGTCGAACCAACCGAGTCCGGCACATCCAACCTCCTTGGCATCAACCTGCCGCCCCACCGTCTCGCCGCAGGTTTGAAGCGCATCAACGAACTCGCCCGCAGCCTCAGCGGACCAGGCGAGGCGCGCACCATGGACCAACGCCGCGCCGACGTGTTGCTCGATCTGCTCCAGGGCACTGGGCAGGCGACGGGGGGTGGATCTGCCATCGTCGACCTCCAGACAGACCTCACGACCCTCGCTGAACTCGCCGACAACCCCGGAGAACTGGCCGGATATGGGTCGGTCATCGCAGATGTCGCCCGCCAGGTGGCCAAAATGCAACCCGATGCCGAGTGGCGGTGGACTGTCATCGATCCCGACACCGGGCGGCCAATGGGGACCGGGACAACGAGACGGCGACCGACCGCTTCGCAAACACGTCAAGTGCAGGCACGGGACAGGACCTGCATCTTCCCCGGCTGTCGCATGCCGACTATCGGGTGCGATATCGACCATCGCATCCCATGCTCAGAGCAAGGACCGACAGAGGTCGATTTTCTCGCACCGGCCTGCCGATACGATCACGTCACCATCCGCCACGGAATGGGGTGGACCTACATCCCGCTCGACAATGGTGACTACCAATGGACCAGCCGCCTCGGCCACACCTACACAACCAGCGGCCAACCGCCCTAGCCCGAAGACTCCGCCAACGTCCAGACTTCCTCGTCGTCATCGTCGATCTCGCCAGTAGCTACCAAGCCAATCGCTAGAGCAATCCGCTGTGACGCCGCATGCTCGGGGTGGATGTGTGCCTCGAACCGTTGTGTCCCTGTGTCAGACAGCCAAACGCGCATCGCCATGGCGGCTTCGCTCGCATAGCCACGACCTTGCCAGGGAGCACCAACCACCCATGCCAGATCCGCACTGTCCCCTTCGACCGTTGCCTGAACAAACCCGACACCCGAATCTCCGTCGAGCAATCGCACAATCCAGTTGTGCCAGATCTCGTCACCGCCGGAAGGGCCGGCAACCTGCGATCGATACAGCGCAGTCAAGCCAAAGAGAGTCGGAGGCGCACCACCGATGAACTCATTGAGCGCAGCATCGGCGAGGACCTCTACCAGTTCCGCCGCATCGGCTACACGTAGCGGGGTTAGCACCAGCCGCTTCGTACGGATCTCGGTGGTGGCCAAGGCCTAGCTTGCTGCCATCCGGCGCAGGACCATGTGCAGGATCCCGCCGTTGCGCAGGTACTCGATCTCAACCGGAGTGTCGGCCCGACAC
>JAAETI010000661.1 GCA_024228555.1 bacterium
ATCAACGTCGCCAATCCCCGATACCGAAATCCCGAAGTAATCCGTATCGTCCAGAGCGGTTGTCAGGCCTCCAGCAGTGTCCGATATCTTTTGCTCGGCTTTGACTGTGCCATCAGAGTTCAGGAACAACACATACACCGCACCACGGCTGGTGCCGCCATCGTCATCGCCATAAGCGCCAACAGCAATGTCTGCAATGCCATCACCATCGAGGCCGGTCTTGACATCCCCCTCTAGATCCCACAGACCATCGCAGCCAGACCCACTACACCGCACCGTCAAGTCGAGCCCATACACCGCACCCCGACTAGTACCACCATCGTCGTCGGAGGGCGTCCCGATGGCCAAGTTGATGGCTCCATCGCCGTCGAGATCGCCCAACCCGGTCACTGAGGTACCGAACAGGTCGCTGTCGTCGAGGGAGCCGGTCAAACCGCCGTCGGTGCTGGAGATCTTCTGCTCGGCCTTGACCGTGCCATCAGAGTTCAGGAACAACACATACACAGCACCCCGATCGGCGCCACCATCATCATCGAGACGGGCACCGACAGTGAGATCGCCGACACCGTCACTATCAACGTCGCCAATCCCCGATACCGAAATCCCGAAGTAATCCGTATCGTCCAGAGCGGTTGTCAGGCCTCCAGCAGTGTCCGATATCTTTTGCTCGGCTTTGACTGTGCCATCAGAGTTCAGGAACAACACATACACCGC
>JAAETI010000662.1 GCA_024228555.1 bacterium
CCAACCCGAACGATTAAATGGGCCGCATCGCGGCGGCCCACTCGGTGTCAAGTGAGAAGTAAGCCTCGAACTTCACCCGCGGAGACATTGCTAGCCGGAACCGGGTAGGCCCCCAGCCGTTGCCGGCCAGGGCCCCCCTAAGAACCGTACGTGAAGGTTTCCCTTCATACGGCTCAAGCCTATTCAAAGACCAGTCCTTCGACTGATCCAGCAGTGAAGTGTACGTGTTGGGTCGCCATCTGTCGCATCCTCGATTCTAGAAACCGGGCTGAACGACGCAGCGATTCCTGGCCTGCGGACTCTTCTGAAGCCTTCGCTTCTCGAAGTAGTTCGCGAAGTCAGGGTCGAAGTGTGTCGCCTCGGCCCGGATCTTGATGTGCCTGCGGATGCGTAGGCTGCTCGCCCGGAAGAGATCGACATTTGTGCCGATCCCGTCAGCACTGCGAGCCTTGGCAGTAAACACCCACTGCCTACCTCGATCACTTCGGAAGTACTTCCTCCGAAGCCATCGCCAGTTCTTGCGCGGGTGCCGTCTGCGGATCCATCGCAAGAGACTCTGGAAGATGGCGGCGTCGATCATGGAGAAGATGCGGCTCGATACCAGATGTCGGAATGCATGCGCCCAGCCTCGCAGCTTGCGATTCAAGGCACGGATGAACTCCAACGTGGTGATCGAGCGTGCCCTCCGAACGAACTCCCGTATACTCCGAACAAAACCGACGACGTTGCGCTTCGACGGCTTGATCAAGAGTTTGCCCTTGTACTTGCGTACATTGGCGCCGAGAAAGTCGAACCCCATATGGATCTGCGTGATCTGCGTCTTCGATGCCGACAGACGAAGACCACGACTTGCAAGGAAGGCCGAGACCGCAGGAAGGACATTCTCTTCCAGTAGCTCTCGGGATTGGCCGGTGATGATAAAGTCATCGGCAAAGCGAACCGTGTTCACTTTGGAGCGGTATGGAGCTGCTCCCTTGACCACCTCCTCGAGCCCATCCAACGCGAGGTTGGCAAGCACGGGGGAGATGATCCCGCCTTGCGGGGTTCCCTGCTCGGTTGCGAAGAACCGAGCCCCTTCGAAGTAGCCCGACTTCAGCCAGGTTTGGAGAATGGAGCGATCGATCAACACATGCTCCAGCAACCAAGCGTGACTGATCCGGTCGAAGCAGGATTCAATGTCGCCTTCGAGCACCCACACTGGCGAGTCTTGTTTCGCCAGCGTGACGAAGCACTGCCCGAGAGCGTCGGCCGTAGAGCGACCGAGACGGAACCCATAGGAGTGGATATCCGCCGTGGCCTCTGCCGCGGGATTCAGGGCCAAGAGGTATAACGCCTGCATGGCCCGGTCGTTCATCGTTGGAATCCCGAGAGGGCGTTGCCCTCCTCGGCTCTTTGGTATGTAAATCCTGCGCAGTGGCTGGGCACGATAACCCCGCCGTTGTAACGACCCAATCGCCAACATCTTCTGACGCGGTGTTCGCCACGTCACACGATCAACACCAGGGGAGTTCTTCCCCCGATTACTCGTCACTCTTCGCACCGCCAGTGCCTTTGCGGCAAAGGAGTGCGTGAGAAGCCATTGCAGGGCTCGCGCCTTGCCGTAGCGCTTCTCTTTTACCGCCTTCGCAATACGCACCTGGAGCCGCTGAACTTGACGATGGAGAGAAGCCCAATCGAGCGCTTCCCATTGTTTCGCCAATGCCGGGGGCGCACCAACATACGGCACCGCCGCTGTCGTCATTTGCTTTCCCCCTTGCCTTTGGTTCTCCAAACTCTCTTGCCAAGATAGACCTGTCGGACGTGGGCTCACTTTCGTGCCGGGTGACGTTCGAACCCGTATCCGCCCCGTTACAAGGCGACATTCGCTTCTTCCGACTTCTCAAGCCCGCACTCCCATTGGCTCACCTTGCGGTTCGCTTTCCCGAGCCGCGAACGACACGGGAG
>JAAETI010000663.1 GCA_024228555.1 bacterium
GACTTGGCAGCGGAACTCCTGGTTGCGCTCGTCGGTGTCCGCGATGTGCGCTGTGTCCACGAGAGGTTTGCCACGACGCCGCCGCATCTTGCCGCCGATGCTCTTCACACGGAAGAAGCCAAAGCGACAGCTGGGTACCTTGTGGGAGCGTAGAGACTGCTTGGCCTCGAGCCTCTTCTTGGCATACTTGATGCAGGTCTCGGTGCAGTCGTGCTCGTGATTGACACAATGGTTGTTGAACACGTCGTCTGCGAAGTGAGCTGCCCACTGCGTGGCATCGGCTTCGCGATCCGTCTCGGAGCTGATCGTACCGTCGGCGTTGAGGATTTCCACGACCTGTCCGTGCTCATCCAGGGTGAAGAGATCCTTGAGGCGCCGCGGCAGGGAGGTTTTGGAGCTCGCTGTGTCAGCAGCACCGGCGATGATGTCCAAAGTGGGCTGGCTCTGCCAAGCGGCGAGAAGGCCGAAGCTGGATCTCTGTCGATAAGCTGGAAAGATGGACTGAAAGGCACCGGTGAGCGACAGATCACGGTATGCCGCGGTGCCAGTGAGTGGTTGTCGCGATAAGGCAGCTGCCAGAGATCGCTCCCGCTCGACGTGGACTGGTTCCACGGGTGCTGCAACGTCGACGCACTCACGGAGAGTCCGATCCTCTTCCTCGCCGCCGTCCATGCGGCTCTGTCGCTGTTGTCGGGCGGTGAACGGCTCGGCACGCAGATCGATGCCCAATTGGCGGCCGCTCAGCCTGGCTGCGTCATATTGCACCGTCACCGCGGTTTCGAGCAAGGCACGCCTGATGCAATAGACCGCCGGCGTGAGGCCCTGGGTCACGGCCCGTCGGAGCCACGCCATGGTGGGTCCGATGATGCTGTGGCCCTTGCCATGGCCGTGTGTAAAGCCACGGCCTTGTGCTTCAAGCGGTGCCTGAATGTCGGTAGTGCCAGGCGTCACGCAAGGCTGCAAGGACGCGGCCACCTCGTCGTGCACAGGTCGAAGTGGTCTCGCGAGCGTCACTCGGCCGATGTGGAGTCGCTCCACGCCGATGATGTGGCGGTAGTGTAGCTCGCTCATGAGTAAGAAGAACTTCGCCTGTGCCCGAGGGTCTGCGGCAACA
>JAAETI010000664.1 GCA_024228555.1 bacterium
CGACCTCGTCACCGATGCCATTGAGGTACGGATCGCCGACAAGACTGCCTTGGTCATCTCTCCAGCCACCTGGGAGCGGCTCAAACACGCGTCGGGCCGTGCCAAAGACCTTGAGCATCTCGACAGCTTCTACGCCCATTACCCGACCGATGACCGCGGGATCGACCTCTGAATTCCTAGCCAGGCTCAATGAGTTCGCGGGCGCCAAAGCAGCACCATCTGGCCCGAGGGCCTGAACGGCAGTGATCGGGTGGTCGGGTGAGAACTCGAAGGCGGCGAATTGCTTGCCTGATTAGGTTTGGGGTGTGGGGCTCAGAAAGTCGTGCGTGGGTGTTGACCAGGGCGAATGCCCGCCATCCTGGTTCGCCGTGATTCGTATTCTCTACCGTCTTCTGATCTCCCTTGCTCAGCTCGTTGTTCGTTCCGGGCGCTCCAAGGACCTCGAGATCATCGTGCTACGCCTGTGGGGGCCGAATATCCGGCCGCGTGTGTTGACCAGGGGAAACGCGACCGATGCTGGTCAGCTGTGTCTCGAGTTCTCTACCGTCTCACCACCGCCCTCGCCCGCCTCGCCGTTGGCTCCGGACGCGCCAAGGACCTCGA
>JAAETI010000665.1 GCA_024228555.1 bacterium
CCCCGAGAGGTCGAGCTGGCGTTGGAGGAACACAATGGCGTCTCGATGGCCGCAGTCGTCAGCCTTCCCGACCCGACGTTCCAGGAGGTGGGGGTGGCCTACGTGATGGGCGATGCCGATCTCGACCCCGCTTCACTTCGGACATTCGCGGCCAAGCGGCTAGCGAACTACAAGGTCCCGAAGCGAATCCACATATTGGACGAGCTTCCTATGCTGCCCATTGGCAAGGTCGACAAGAAGGCCCTTCGAGCCCTCGCTGAGGGTTGACCCTTCACCGCCTCTCTCCCCAAGGGTCGGCTGACTGGGCAAGATCATCCAGCCCGGATTGGATCAGATCCACGATCTCGGCGCCGCCATGCCCGGCATCTTCCATCACTGTCAGGGTCGACGCGGGCCATTCCCGATGAAGGCGCCAGGCTACGTCCAGGGTGCTGGAGATGTCATGGCGTCCGTGGAGGAGGTGTCCGGGAATCGTGGCCAACGAGGACATCCCAGCAAGCAGTTGTACCGGTGAGAGGAAGGCGGCATTGCTCCAGTAGTGGGTGACGAGGCGGGCGAAGCGAAGCTGGAATTGGGGATCGGCGGCAGAGAGCCGGGGCTCAGCCCCCGGCGACAATGACATGTGGGTGTCCTCCCACTGACACCAAGCCGCCGCCGCCTCAACG
>JAAETI010000666.1 GCA_024228555.1 bacterium
CGCTGAGCCCCCGCCCAGAGCGGGAGATCAGGACCAAGCTCGGGTGCGACCCGATCGGCTCGCCGGCCCAGTACGGACCGGACAGGCAGATCCTCAAGTCCCGAGACAGCTAGCCCGAACAGAGATCAATCCAGAAGCCACTGAAGATGCAACTTGGTGGGTTCTAGGAGAGTTGAGGCAGACCCCAACATGCGAGTACGAAACAGAGCGCAACCGGCCCGCACCTATTGACGGTGTGAGAGCGCCCGGAAGCGGCGATCCGAGTAGTGAGCTAGCGGAGGGTCTGAGGTACCCACCGTCCTCCCTTCGCAGACTAGCGGCTGTCGGCCCGGCCATCCGGACCGTCTCTCCCCAGTGCTTCTGGAATCTGGCTCGATGATGCGAGCCAGATGATCACACCTCCTGTTGAGGCTCCCGAGACTAGGGCAGCCCCGACGGATACCGGAATGAAAGCCCCCAACTGGCACATAACCAAACGGGGGTGCCTGAAGCACCCGAGCAGCGGCGGCAACGATGCCAAAGCAAAGCGTGGGGTGGATGTAGCCACCGGACACGGACGTGCAATGCGGGGCAACCGGGAGCCTCAACTGGGGGTGTGATGATCAGTGACACTGTCGGCGACCCGACCAGCTCCCCCATGAGAAACGATTGGCGGAGGATGATCGGGGTTGTGAACGACCACCGCAAGAGACCCGCTGAGGGTTGAGCGGAGGCCAAGTATCGGCAGTCAGGGCAGGAGATGCCCTACCCATAACGTGATCACTCTGCGCTCAGTGGTAGCCCCACTGGGGGGTGATCAGTCAACCGGAAGCCGGCCGAGATGGCTGCGCTCGAAGCTTCAGCGAGTGGAATCGCTGAGGTGGACAGTTTCAGAATCGGAGCCGACGGAAGGGAAGAACGACAAGCGGGGTAGTAAGACCTGAAGCAAGCAGCGACCGGAGAACGGTCGACGGCCCCGAGAGGGTGCCGGCCACCTGAGCCAGATGCCAATCGGGCCAGTCGGGTTGCCGACAGTGTCACTGATCGACCCCCGGTCCGAGTACCGGCCATTGACTGGCGCAGCCGAGAGGCTGGCAGACCAGCGTTGAAGATTCCGCTGAGGATCGGGGGTCACATGGGCTGATCTGGTTGATCGTTGATGAGGGGTTCGAGTCCCCTCTCGGCCCCCTAGGCGACCTGAGCCACTCCCCAAAGCGGGGGGTGGCTTTCGTCGTTTTGGGGTCAGATGTTGCGAGAGGTCGCAGCAGGCGTTGCAAGACGATTCTCTGCCTGCAACACTTGACACCCTGGAAACGGGATGAACCCGTAAGCGCATTTCAGCGCA
>JAAETI010000667.1 GCA_024228555.1 bacterium
GCGTCTGCCCAGTGAGTCTGCGTTTGATGCTGTAGTAGCCCAGCCCAAGGGTGACAGCCACCTTGGCCACGCTATGCCGCTTGGCCAGGTCGAGCGCTAACTGCCACAAGTCATGGGGAATCCGTGCGCCCTTTTTGCGCGCTGTCCTCCATTCCTTGAATGCGTGCTCTGCGACGGTGAAATCTTCGCGCCAATGGGGTCGTTTTTGTGTTTGCATGGTTATCTCCGCTCGGTGAGTCGAACAAGGATGACCTTACAGGTCTAAAATACCGATTTTGAGCACGCTTGCCGGAAGGACACCAGGATTGAGAGTGCTCTCTTACGCATGGAGACCTTGCTCGAGAGCCACGAGTCTCAGCTCGTTGGCGGCAACAGCCTCGCCGAGATCCCCACGAACCACCGAGTCCCAGTGGGTTCGGCGGACGTCCCCGACAAGATCCAGACCATACTTGAGCGGCTAACCGCGATCGAGCACAGGCTCTCTGTGCGGCCGGCAATCGTGCGCGAGCTACTGCCGCTTGACCGGCAGCGGACCCCGGATATGGTCGCGATTCTGGCGGCGATCGAACTCCAGCAATCTGACCGCGGAGCTTCGGAGTTCGACTTGCACATGCGCACCATGCACGAAATGGTCGAGCGATTCGGCTACCCAAACGAGACCGGTGCAGCTAGCGGTGGGGCCAGTGATGTGTACTGGAGGTACGAAGTCCCACCGCCTGAGCCCGACCTGCCCTGGGAGGTAAGCCTCGCTCCCGCGTAGCGGGATCGTCATGACCCGCTGGCTCATTGCGAAGAAGATCCCCACCCGCATGGCCTAACTCGTGCACCCAGGCCGCCCGCACCCACAAAC
>JAAETI010000668.1 GCA_024228555.1 bacterium
AAGAGCACTTGGATCACACGGATGTCCACGCCTTGCTCCAGGAGATGGGTAGCAAAACAGTGCCTGAGCGTATGCAGACAGACGCGCTTGTCGATCCCAGCGGCCTCCCTGGCGCCGTGGAAGGCGCGATTGAGCTGGCGGGTGGTCAGCGGGTTGACCGGGTTCTGGCCGGGAAACAGCCAGCCCCCGGGCAGGGCCACGCCGCGGTTCCGGGCGGCACACCACCAAGCGCGCAGGAGATCGAGCAGAGCCGGCGACAGCATGGCATAGCGGTCCTTGCGCCCCTTTCCCTGTTCCACTCGGATCGCCATGCGCTCGCTATCGCTATCGATGTCACCGACCTTGAGCGAGACAATCTCCGAGGCACGCAGGCCCGCGCCATAGGCCACGCCGAGCGCCGCCTGGTACTTGGGCCCCCGGGCCGCATCGAGAAGACGCCTGACCTCCTCGGGGCTCAGGACCACCGGCAGCCTGTGCGGCTGGCGAACCGTCGTCATGCCGACCTGCGCATCGCCCCGGCCCAGCGTCACCGTGAAGAAGAAGCGCAAGGCCGAGACCGCCGCATTCATGCTCGTGGCCGCGGCCCCGATGGATCGCATGTGCAGCTGATAGCGCCGCAGATCCTCCGCGCTCGCCCGATCCGGCGAGCGACCGAAAAAGGCCGTGAAATCCCTCACCGCTCGGATGTAATCTGTCTGGGTCTTCGGCGCGAAACCGCGGACCGTCATGTCCTCGATCATGCGTCGGCGTAACGGGCTGATGGGTCTGTCAGTCATGGGTCTGCTCCTGTTCTGAGTGAGGTTCGAAACCCCAAATCTCAACACAGGACAGACCCAGCCCGTTACCGCACAGTCCTCGCCCGCCGCCACAAATTACCGCGAGAGCGGTTTAGTCCTTTGGCCGACAAGAGACCGTCATGGAGACAAGAGGCCCGAGGCTGGCTCCCTTTTGTTGGGCCGCTCCCACGGCCGCTCCCACGGCCGCTCTAGGGGCTACTGCCCCTCGCGCCGGCAAGGGTTCGCGCCCTCGGCGCCAGGGGCCGGGGTCTCCCCATGTTTCGGGCGCTAAAGCGCCCCGCAACGCCACCTCGAGACACGGCGTTTGGGGTTGTCCAGGTAGTCCATAGGATGGCCCCGCGCTGATCCGCGGAACGCTTTCGTGACGTGGAGCGGAGCAGCGTGGGAGGTGCCTGT
>JAAETI010000669.1 GCA_024228555.1 bacterium
AGAACCGATCGAACCTGACCGGCCAAATCAACGGATGGAAACACATCCTCAACACACTTACCATGCACTACGGCGACCGCATCGCCCAACACGTCAAATGACAACCCGCCACGCCATTTACACAAGAAAAGTTACAGTCCCGATTTCTGACACTCCCGGCGTATCAAATGGACGAAATCGGGCGGTTTGGATGCCGGTCTCGTCCTATTCCCAGTCAAGGGTGTTGGGGTTCCATGTGCCGGTCGTCTTACCGGCAAGGATGGGATTGAGTAGTTTCGTGACGACGTCGAGGGCCATGTCGGCTGTGGGGTAGCCGAGGTCGGGCGCTTGGGCCGCTACGGCGGCGTAGCCGGCCTCCCACGCTGGGGAGGGCAGAGTGACTTCGGTGGGTGTCGCTAGTCCGCGATGGCTGTACTCGCTTGTGAGGGCGGTGTGGAGATCCTTGGCGGTGGGTCGCTGTGTGGTGGCAATGACCACTAGGTCGACGAGGTCGCGGTAGCGGCTTGAGGGTTGTCCATTGCTGTAGGTGTCGAGCATTGCGGCGTGCTTGTCCGCGATGTGGTCGGCGACTGGGTAGGCCCGGTACGAGGCGGTGGGGAGACCTTCAACGGTGACGGGTGTCAGGTGTGGTATTGGTTCGGGGTCGCCGGTCATGTTGGTAGCCACCACGGTGTCGACCCCGAACTGGGCGAACGGTTTGGCGCCTAGGTAGGCGACGACCTTGAACCGGTAACCGGGGTTAGCGCCGGTGAGGGAGGCCGTCTGCTCGACCCCGAACGTGAAATAGTCTTTCAGGTCGTGTTCTGCTGCGGTGATCAGTTCGGTCGCGGCCAGGGCGGCTTGTCCTTGGAAGTAGAGGTCGATGTCCTGGCTGTGTCGGGCTTGGTCGGGAAGTCGGGCGAGGAGGCCGGTCCCGCCTTTGAGGACCCAAGCATCGGGCTGGGTGGTGAATAGGCGGGCCAGAAGCCGATCGTATGCGAACTGGCGGCGGAGCTGTGCGATCGAGTGATGCGACTCGGCGGCCGCGGCGGCGATGCGGTCTTTGATAGCGGCGTCGAATGCCTCTGCGCTTTGGTAGCTCAGGCCCGGACCCTTTGGTGGAGCGGGGCGGATAACGAACGCCTCGTGAGGTTTCTGGCTTCCGGATCCCATTGGACTACTTCTCCGCCATTGCTAGTAGTGCCCGCAGCTCGAGCCTCCCGGCGACTGCCTGCAGCTCGTCCGCTGTAGCGGCGCCGGCGGCCATAGCGTCGTGGGCATATCGGCCTAGATGTCCACCGTCGGAATGCCGGGCGACGAGGTCGCCGAAGGTGCGCACCGGCGAGGTCACTGCGAAACCGGCGCGGACAACCCAATCGGTGCGGTCGAGACCGTGGCGCCGAACTGCGATCTTGACGTCGAAGCGGGGTTGGATGCGGCGGGTAGCAATGAACTCGGGACGGTCGGCGATGAAGTCGCCGTAGCCGTGCACGATCGCGGCCGAGTGATGGGCTACCCAGACAGTCGGCCGGTGGATGCGGTCGAGGGGTGAAGCGGCTGGCGTGAGGCGAAGCCAGGCCACGCGCAGCTGTTCGTGGAGGTCCACGGGAGCACCGACCAGCCGATAGACGCCGGTGTCGAGCCGAACGGCCTGGTCGTAGTCGACGGCTCGTTCGAGCTCGAAGTCGGCAACGCCGGCGTCGTGGGCCTGGGCGCGTGTGAAGTAGCCGTTTTGGGCTTCGGTAAGGTGTCGAAGCCTTGAGGCCACATTGAGCCGTGTACGTTGTTGCATATCTTGCACCTACTGCGAGGAATGCAACACACTATAGCACACGTATGTGACAAACCTCGCCTCTGCGTGCGAGTCATGCAGCATATCAGCGGTGAACGAGCCGCCGGACGCATCATCCACCACGACACACTGCCCCACATCAGCCCAGCTCGCTGGCAACACATCAACTTCTACGGCACCTACAACTTTGACACCACCGACATCCCCGACCGCCACCCACTCCGCAACACCTGATTCGTGTTAGTAGAACAATTAGTGTGTCAAATCCCACCGTTACCCCGCTGACCCGAACCGGCTGGCCATCGAGGGGAATGGACAATCCGCGTCGCTCTCGACCCGACGTTTGGTCCCTGGTGTCCCTGCTCACCCACCGTTTACTGGGTGGCGATCAGGCGTGGCGGAGGTCGTACACCGAGTCGACCGCGTTTTTGGGGTGGCCCCAGGCGTCGGTGATGTCCTGGGTGGTCTGAAGTTGGCCGTCCTCAAGCCGGAGGGCGTCGACGGCGCAGGAGATTCCCACCAACGTCGCTGCGTCGAGGTCCTCCATGTTGGCCAATGGGATGTGCCGGGGCCTTCCAGCGGACTCCAATACCCGGTCCAGCTGCCAGCCTCGGGGGAGGTGTCGCACCTGGTCCCACAGCTCCGGTTTGGTGGCTCCGGAGCAGCGGTCGGGCCAACCGCCGGTGGCAAGGGTGTGACACCAAGCGCCAGCGATCGCTGGCATGCGTTCACGCTCGGGTCGGTCGGCAACGAGCTGCTCGACGAGTGCCACGACTTGTTGGGTATGGTCGGCCAGCGCGGCATGCTGGCGCTCGTGGTTGAGCACCTGGGCCTGGAGCTGGAGGTAGGCGGTGTGTTGGGCAGCCCGTACCTCGCGCCACCGCCAGGTGATCACCCCGCCCGTGGCGATGACCGTCACCGCGGCTAGCCACCCAACGTCGGTTGATCCCATCACCACCAACGCGAGCAGTGTGCCGCCTGCAACGTCTTTGAGGTGTTGACCCCAGTCATTCTGTAGAGGCAGATCCTGACCGGCTAGGTACCGAAGCGTTGCTCGGACGGTGGCGTGATTGACCGCCAACGTGAGCCCGATAGCGGTAACCAATCCGACCGTCACGATCAGCCACCCGCTGTCGACGATGGGCCGGTTGTGCGGGAGGACGAAGCGGAGGGCCACACCGAGTGTGAAGCCTTCGAGGACGAAGATCCCGATATTGATGAGTGTGGTATTGAACTTGGCCTTGGTGGAGGCACCTTTGGCGAGACCAACAAGTACACCCTGGGCGCAGAGAGCAAGGGGGGCAGCGAGCGGACCTACGGCCACACCGAGCGCGACCTTGACCGGGAGAGCGGCGTCATAGGCGGACCGATCAGAACGTAGCGCAGCCCAGCTCGTCAGCCCAGCGGCCACACCAGCAAAGACAAGCCAGGTCAGAAACGGAACAGCTGTCGCAAACGAAAGCGAGATACCGAACGACGCGATCGCGACTATGACCCATAGGACGGCGGCGCGCTGAACTCGCCCCTGCCCAAACACCACTGGATCGGTTGGGGACGAGTCAGCTGTTGGTTTGGGTCTTAGCCGATCGAGTAGCTGGCGAATGCTGCCGCGGTGGACAGCAGACCAGCGGCGACCATGATCAGCCTGAGCAGACGACGATGCATTGAGAACCCCTTCTATAGCTCGTCTGCGGAGCACTTTAGGGGTCAAGCCTCTGATCCGACCAATACCACTCGCAACTGAACCAAGCAGGGCACGCTTCGGGGCCGGTAGTACGACTCGTATGACCTCTCGGAGCCGGCTTGGCTGGAAGGGCTTTGTTAGAACTGCATTCGCACCCCGGAGCCGGGCTTGGTGGAGAGTCTCGTTGTCAGCTCGTGTGGTCACCACGATGGTCGGGATGTCGACGGCAGCGAGTTCCTCGAGGAGCGCCCAGTCCAGCGGCGTCGTCCCCTGCGGTTCAAGGATCACGAGGTCGACCGTTTCACGTTTCAAGACGGCTCGCGCGGCGGCAGGGTCGCTAACGACGAGACGGCGGTTCGCCACAGATCGCAAGACGACCTCAAATAGCCGCTGATTGGTTTCGACCGGCTCAACAACGAGCACCGTCAAGCCAGCGGACTGGGGTTGCTTCATATGTCGTATGTCGGCAGAACTACCAAAAAAGTGAAGCCCCGACATGTGATAGCCATGAATCACATAGTGATGTTCATGCTGTCGCTGTGAAGGTGAAATGGTGTGGCGTTTTCTGCTCCACACACCCGCCATACGCACGGTTACCAGTTGGTGCTGAGTGACCGACCGGATGTGTCACAATGGGTGGACCAGGTCTTCTAAGAGGGACTACAGCAGTGGACAACGTTCTCAATCGCCGAGCTGTGGTGCGGGTTGTCGTTGCGCTTGTTGTGGTGGCTGTTCTGCTCGTTTGGTTGATGGTTGCCCTGGAAATCGACCTGATCAGCGGACCGTCTCTCAGAGACCATTTCCAAAGTGGCGGATGATTGATCTGCTAGCTGGACCCGTGTGCGTCGGCGGGAGACGAAACCCCCGCCAGGCCGATCCCAATCAGGGGTCTGCTCGTTTTTTGGACAAGATGTTGCGCTTCAGGCTGCGGTGAGTGGTCGGAAGGTCCCGGTGGGTGGTGGTGTTGGTGTGGTGAAGTCGTAGCGTCCATACAGGTTGATGTGGCTGTAGCTGGTCGGGGCGATG
>JAAETI010000670.1 GCA_024228555.1 bacterium
GCCATCGATCGCAGTCAACTCATCTGCCGAGAAAGCGATATTGTCGAGCGCTCCCAGACTGTCTTCGATCTGCGACCAACGGCTTGCCCCTACCACCGCTGAAGTCACCCGCTGATCACGCAAGACCCAGGCCAAAGCCATCTGGGCAAGCGTCTGCCCCCGCCGCTCGGCAATGGTGTTCAGACCTCGCACGTTCGCCAGGTTCTGTTCGGTGAGAAACGCCAAGCTGAACGACTCCTCCTCGGCGGCTCGAGAGGTCTCGGGCACTCCGGCTAGGTATTTGCTAGTCAGCAGTCCCTGAGCAAGGGGCGAGAACACAATGCAACCGATGCCTTCTTCATCGAGAACATCAAGCAGGCCGTCCTCGATCCATCGATTCAACATCGAATAGGAGGGCTGGTGGATGAGACAGGGCGTGCCCAGATCACGCAGAATGGCAACCGCTTCTTTGGTCTTCTCCGGCCCATACGACGAGATCCCCACGTAGAGCGCTCTGCCGCTCCGGACTGCGGTGTCCAGGGCTCCCATTGTTTCCTCGAGTGGTGTTGTCGGGTCGTAGCGGTGGGAGTAGAAGATATCCACGTAGTCCAACTGCATCCGGGCCAAGCTTTGATCCAGGCTCGCCAGCATGTACTTGCGCCCTCCTCCCCCCTGGCCATAGGGACCGGGCCACATGTCGTACCCGGCCTTGGTGGACACGATCAGCTCGTCGCGATAAGGAGCCAGATCGGAGGCAATCAGATGGCCAAAAGTAATCTCGGCCGACCCGTAAGGTGGACCGTAGTTGTTGGCCAGATCGAAGTGAGTGACACCCCGATCGAACGATTTCAGGACCATCTCGCGCGAGTTCTCAAACGGCTCGGCACCACCGAAGTTCTGCCACAGGCCCAAGGAGATACGCGGCAGGTCGAGACCGCTGCGACCCGTCCTCGCATATGACATGGTTTCGTAGCGATCCCCGGCTGGTACAAACATGACACCCCATTCGTTGTGCTTCCCCACACCGTAGTTCGCACCACCCGGGACAAGTCTGAGCCCATGCTGACGTGTCACAATAGTGACTCCAGGAGTTCGTTGCCGGCGACCCGCAGAGCAGTTGTGCGATCAACCATCACAGTTCGACCATACGTCTTGGCGAGCGACTACGAAGCTGTCAATCGATTCTTTGTCGACGTGTATCAGCACGACGAGGTACCGGTGAGCTGGCTCCAGCCGCGTTGGGAGTACATGCACGCCCATCCGTTCATTGATACCGTCCCTCTAGAACGAATCGCAGTGTTCGAAGACGGTGGGCAGATCGTCGGTGTTGCCCATCCCGAGGACAACCTCGCATTCGTCTACTTCCAACGACGCCCGGAATACGGCGACATCCTTCCCGCCATGTTCGACCATGCCGACCGCGTCTTCGGGGGGCCGTCGACGATGCTGCAGCGCGACGTCATCGGCGTATTCATAGCCGGCGGCGACCAAAGCCTCGAGGATGAAGCGACCTCTCGCGGGTACCAACCGTTGACCGGACACCACGAGGGCTATTCCGAATACCCGCTCGACCAAGCTGTTCCCGCGGTGTCGGTGCCTGATGGATTCCGCATCCACAGCCTCGCCGATGACAACGACCACCGGAAGATCAATCTTTGCTTGTGGCGTGGGTTCAATCACGAAGGGACCATGGCCGAGGAGGAGGCAGAGCAACCCGGGGTTGCGCAAGGTGCACCCAACTTCCGTAAGGATCTCACGATCGTGGCTGTTGCTCCGAACGGCGAATACGTTTCATATGCTGGCATGTGGCACGAAACCATCAATAGGTACGGCTACGTCGAGCCCGTGGCCACTGATCCCGACTACAGGCGACGCGGCCTGGGCCGAGCTGTGGTTTTCGAGGCGTTGCGTCGTGTCCGGGCGGACGGGGCCAAAATGGCCTGGGTTGGGTCCGACCAGGAGTTCTACAAGGCCATCGGATTTGAGAAGAGATTCCAGAGGAATCTGTGGGTCAAGTACTTGGACTAGCCGAGTCGAAGGTGTAGCTGGCTCCTTCCGCCACCTGCCGATAGCCGATGCGCTCGTAGATCGCGTTTGATGTGGGGTTGGCAAGATCCGTGAACAGGAAGCAGAAGTCGTAGCCGTTGTTGAGGAGCCATCCGGATTGGGCGGCAACCAGTGCAGATGCGAATCCGTTCCCTCGCTCGGCAGGAGGGGTATAGACCCCTCCGATGCGAATGCCAGACCCCGTGGGACTGCCATGGCTTGTCATCGCCGTGACTCGCCCTTCTACATCCCAAACCCAGACACCACCGGGACCATCGCCAGCCAATCGGCGATCGATGGACCTCCGCAGGCTTGCGTCATCTCTTGGCTCGTCCGGAAGAGCTTCGTCGATGAATTCGTTCATCCATTGAAAGACGAGTTCAGCATCGGCGGGCCCAGCGGGATGCGCTGCTCCAGCCACACGACGAGCGGGCACCAGACGCTCCAAACTGAAGATACCCTGTTCCATGCCGAGCGTTACAGTCTCGCCGGTCGCTTTGTGCCACGCCTCAACAAACACGTCCACGGTTGGTCGATTCCCGATAGCGCCTGGCACCGGCACCGAGTCGGAGATCAGCCCGGCAACCAATTCCGTCAGCGCTGCCTCGGCGGCCGCATCGGCGAGAATCAGGCTGTAGGGGTCGGTCATCAAAGCTGCGGCCACCGACTCGCCATCTTCATCGACCACAAACAGGCTGTAGTCCTCGTCCACATCCCGGTCATCGAGCAGAGTCCACAGAATGCCGCGAATCAGATTGTGCCGGGCCTCGTCAGCCAGCAACGAACGGGTTCGCCGTTTGAACTCGGCAGGGTCGGCAATGGTTCGGTACTCCATCAGATGAGTGTACGTGCCGGTCTATCCGATCGAGCCCAGCACCCCTGCCATGTGGTCGCGGTACTCCTGCAGAGCGGCGGTGCCCTCGTCCGTCAGCCGGTAGATCGTCCGCGGGACCTTGCCCACAAAGGCCTTCTCGATCTGCACGTATGCAGCCGCCTCGAGCTTTGCGGTGTGCGACGACAAGTTGCCCTTCGTCAGTCCGGTCTGTTCCGTGAGGAAGAGAAAGTCCGCCTCTTCCACGGCGCTGAGGACCACTAGCACGGCAAGGCGGCCCGGCTCATGCACCAGTCGATTGGGAGCGATAGGCGGACGACGGTCATCCATCGGCGGAGGTCTCCTGCACCGGATGGGTATGCAGGAAGCGGACAAGACCCCACGTGCCCGCGGCGGCTAACGGCGCAGCCACCCCGAGGAGATGCCACACGACTGCTTCGTACGACTCCCCGGAACCAAACACCCAGAGCAACAAGCCCGTCACCGCCGAGTAGACCGCAAGCACCTTGTGTCGAGCGAACCCGGAACGATCACCCATGTACCAGAACGCTCCCGCCAAGGTGACTCCCGACATGAGCGGGGCGGCTCTTCGCCACGAAGCCGCATCACCGAGGCCGCCTGAGAACAACACAGCGAGAACCATCAACCCAAAACTGAGCCCAATAAAGGTCAACATGCCGCGAGCAGTCGAATCGGGCGCCTCCGGACGCTCCTGGAAGTACCCAATACGTGGGTAGGTGACGCGTTGCTTGACTCGTTCCACCACCTTCCACCCGTACAGGACAATGAAGGCCGATCCGATCCCGACAAGCGCTGGCGAGGCAACCCACAGCACGGCAAGCGAGAGCAGAACCGCCGCCGCAAATAGCTCAATGAGACCGTCGCGATAGCCTGCGGTTCGAGCTCGCTCCTCGATACCGGCTACATCGAACCTGTCACTCATAATCCGCCTCCGTGTTGAATCGCAAACCAGTTTGCGCTACAAACCAGATTACAGACAGACGCAAGTCGCGTCTAGAGGGATTCTCATTGATTGGCTGCTAGCTCGAAGCAACCTCAACCAACCGTTGCAGTGCCGGCCGCGGGTTGTAGCGACGATCGACCAAGCCATTTCTCGGGTAATAGCCACGATCGTGATCCACAAACCCGTCCAAGAAGAGCGCCACCTCCGGCCGCCCCAAAGCGCCCCGCACCGCTTCTTCGGTGCGATCAGCGATGACCGCATCGTCATCAAAGCATGTGTTCTCCCCACCTCGGGGAAGTTCAACGTTGATTAGGGCCCGACGACCCGAAGCCGCGGCAAGTTGCTGCCCCGCCGCTGCCGCCGTCTCAATAACCTCATCAGGCCCAATCCGGAATCCGATCTCTTGTACCCTGTGCTCGACATCCACAGCCAGCATCCGAGCTACCTCGTCATGAGCATTGGTCGCAAACCCGCTGGTGACGAAGTGATGGACCGCAGCATCGCCGCCTCCAATCGGCACCACCGGACTAACCGCAAGGATCAGACCGGCAACACCGTCCAGGGCACCGAGAGCCGCTTCCATTTGGTGCGGCCACAAGGCCAGTTCCCAACGTTCGATCGTATCTCTAGCTCTCATGACCGCCGCGATCGTTCGCTGATCAGGCACACCAGCCGAGCGCGCCGTGAACCGGAACCCTCGCCCGTGGAGATGAGCCAATCGGGCCTGATTGGCCACATCCTCGACAGGAATCCGCACCTTGTTGATCCGCGCTTCCCAGAGGTCAAGAAGAATGGCGTCGTTGCGAACGGTCTTGCGCCGGAACTCATCCAGCCCCGCGGTTGGAAAATCGACCGGCGACATCCATCCGTGGCGGAGAGTGACGCCCAGCGGCGACTGCCAGCCGGGTATGGCTACCGAGGACACCACGTCTGGGATCGGCCCGGAGTCCACCGCGCCGTTGGTACGGATCGGCCGCACTTGATGGCCGTCGCTCTCCACATCAACAACGAAGAAGCCCAACTTGGCCGGATCGTCCCTTCCCCCCTCGCTTTCGGGCGCAACCGCAGCCAGCTCGGAGTAATCGGGTCTGACAAAGCCGGTCGACGGCAGGACATACAGCTCTGTGCCGAGATGATGGTTGTACAGGAAGTTGTGAACATGACCAGAGAAGATTGCCTCCACACCGTGCTCGGCGGCAAGACCCAGCAGCCAGCTTCGGGCAGGCTCGCCAAGGTTGTCATAGTGCTCGCCCTCGCCCGCCGACCGAACGAAGGGCGGGTAGTGGGTGAACAGGAACACCCGCTTGCCCTCATCGGCCGCGGTGCGCACGTCCTGTTCGAGCCAGAGTCGTTGTGTTGTCTCCCGAGCTAGGTCCGAGTTCAGCACCGAAGTGTCGAGCACGACGAAGTGGCAATCTGCCCGATCGAACGACTGGAAGGCAGGTCCCCAGTACTTCTCAAAGACCGCATAGTTCTCTTCAGCGACAGCAGGCACAGCAACCATGGCGTTCGGCTTGTCGCCTATGTCGTGGTTGCCGGCAACGAAGTAGATCGGTGGCTCGAGTCCCTCGTAGATTCCAACTGCAAGCTGCACTGCAGGCTCATGTCCACTCTCGACCGGCAACGGGTGAACGATGTCGCCAAGGTGGACGACGAATTCGGCGTCGAGCTCGTTGCAGAGTTCGACCACCCGCCGGTTGCGGTCGACCATCAGCGCATTCGACGGATAGGTGATGATGTCATCGTCGGGGAATCGAATGTGGGAGTCGGCTACGACGAGGAAACGCAGCGCCGTCACTCGACGTCGTCCCGCTCCGTTGCGACAACGGGGAGCTGGCGGGACTCATTGACATGCAGTTGGAAGACGTCGGGGCGTGCATAGTGGCCCACAACGTCGAGGTCATATGTCCCTCTCACAATCTCGGAGAGGTCGATGTCCGCATACAGAATGGTCTCCCCATCACGGGCCGGCCCAGCCAGGATGGTGCCGTGCGGGTCAACAATGCAGCTTCCCCCACCGATGAGCACGGCCGTAGGGTCATCGCCGTATCCGGTGTCGTAGTCGTCGGGGTAGTGCGAGCGGAGCGAGTACTGGTTTGCGGAGATAACGAAACACCGACCTTCAAGCGCAATGTGCTGCATTGTCGAGGACCAGCGGTCTCTGTCATCCACGGTGGGAGCGCACCACACCTGAACACCCTTGTCATAAAGGGTGGTGCGGTACAGCGGCAGATAGTTCTCCCAGCAGATCGCTGCCCCCAGCTTGCCCGCAGGTGAATCGACGACGGGCATCGTTGAACCGTCGCCGAACCCCCACACCAGACGTTCGGCGGCCGTGGGCATCAGTTTGCGGTGTTTGCCGAGCCTCATGCCATCAGGACCGTAGAACACGACTGTGCAATAGAGAGTTCCTCCGTCGCGTTCGATCAACCCAACGGACAACGTGACGTCGTGCTCCCGAGCCAGTTGCCCGATTCCTTGATCCTCTGGACCAGGAAGATCAATGGCGGCTTCGTAATAGCGGCGGAACCAATCGCGACCATCCTCTGTCCTTGACCCCACCACTGCCCCAAAGCTATGGCCTTTGGGATAGCCGCCGACAAACGCCTCAGGGAAGACGACGAGGTTGGCCCCGGCGGCCGAAGCCTCGGCAACGGCCTGCTCTAGCTTCCTCATTGTGGCTGGCGTATCGAAGGCGATGGACCCAGCCTGGACTGCGGCTACTCGGATCATGCTGGTACCTCCCCTTCCCCGGTCACGTTAGACACTCCGGTATGCGAACCACTCCTGAAGGTTCTCGAAACCAGCGGCAAGCGAGACCTCAGGTTCCCACTGGAGAGCACGTCTTGTCTCCCTTTGGTCAAACCAATGAGCGGTCGCCAGTTGCTCCGCAAGGAAGCTGGTCATGGGAGGCTCGGCGTCCCGTTCGGTGCGATCCCAGACTCGCTCCACGGCTCTGCCGCCGGCTTTCGCGACTGCATAGGGAACCTTCAGTCGTGGCGGCTCCAACCCCGCTGCCCGCACGATGCGACTCACGAGTTCTGCCACGGGGCGTGGTTCGCCATTGGATACCACCAATGCTCTTCCCTCGACCTCGGGTGCTCGATCCAGCCCAGCCACAATCGCGCTTGCCGCGTTCGAGACGTAGGTCGTGTCGATCAACGCCATGCCAGTTCCGATAGTGGCCAGTCGTCCTTGCCGGGCCCGCTCGACAATACGACCCACCAACTGGTTGTCACCGGGACCCCAGATCAGGTGCGGCCGTAACGCCAGGACCGGAAACGATGGCCCGCTTGCCTCCAATGCCAACAGCTCAGCTTGCGCCTTGCTCTTGGAGTAATGGCCACGCACTGCATCCGGGGTGGCGACGCCTGCGTCGGCTCCAACGAGCGATTCGCCGGTATGAGCAACGGACGGTGAAGACACGTAGACAAAGCGGCTCACCCCCTCAGCCCAGCTGGCCGCGATCAGATTGGCGGTTCCGTTTACGTTGGTGTCTTCGAATTCTGCCCACGAGCCGACGATGCCAACACGGGCTGCCATATGGACCACAGCATCGATTCCCGCTACTGCGGCGGTAACCGCTCCAGCATCACTAACGTCACCGAGCCGCTGCTCATACCCGGCGGGACCAGACCCACGCTGGAACAGCACCACATCGTCTCCACGGTCCTTGAGGAGCCGGGCAACGTGTGACCCGACCAGGCTGGTGCCTCCGGTGACGAGAACTCTCACAGCTTGCCCACCCTTCCACCGGCAAGAATCTCCTCCGCCCATGCGCCAATTTTGGTTCGGTTGATCTTCGAATTGTGCCGCTTATCAACCGGAAGCGATGGCACAGTAAGAACCGCTGCTATCGGTACATTCACGGCGGCTCGGATTCGGTCGGCCAGTTCGTCACCGGCAAGTGTCGCAGTGCGCGGAGCGTCGTCGGTGACGAGGACGGCTACTACCTGTTGGGTGCCGACGGGCCCGACTGCCACCACCGCGGCCTTGGCAACGCCTTCCACGGTCTCGGCGGCATGCTCCACACCGACAGGAGTGACCACTCCGTGGTCGGTTCGGATGATGTGATGAAGTCGCCCTTCCACCCAGAGGCGCCCGGCATCGCCGAAGTGACCGACGTCCCCGCTGCGGTGCCAACCGGCCGGTTGTGACGCCGCTTGATTGACCGCCCACAGCTTGTCGTAGCCCTCCCTGGCGTGTGCGGCGCGGATGCAGATCTCTCCCACTGCGTGAGGCTCCGTCGTCAGCTCCCCTGTAGCCGCTCCGTCTTCGTTGAGAGGGCTGATGGCGACTTCGGCTTCGGCGACCGGACTCCCCACACAGACCCCAGTTCCTGGTCCGACGGCCTCGACTTCAGCCAGGCTGATGTCGGCGACAGGTAGTACCTCGGTCATCCCGTACGGTGTGTGCAGGCTGGCGTTGGGAAAGAGACCCGATACCGCACCCAGCAGAGCAGCCGGAACCGGTGCTCCTGCGGACATCAACAGTCGGATACCGAGTAGCGCCTCTCGCATCCGCGGAGCTAGTTTCTCCCTGGTCGCCAGCACGTTCACCAAGGCGGCAGGCGATGCAAACACCATCGTCGCCTCGACGGAAAGCACGGCTCCAGCCAGAGCGGTTGCCTGCAACGTCCCGGGCGAGGTGACCTCCATATCTGGCACCACGGAGGTGATGCCCATTGCCGGCCCGTACAACGCAAACGGCGGGAACGCGGCAACGAGACGTTCACCGCTGCCGATTCCGTACAGATTCATCAGAGCGTCGCGTTGGGCCTGCGCCTGCCGATGCCGGTAGACGACGCCTTTTGCTGGACCCGTTGCTCCCGAAGTGAATACGACCGCGGCAATGTCATCGGAGGCTGGTGACTCTGGGAGTTCCCTCCCCTGCCCGCGGTCGCGTACATCATCGAGAGTCGCCGACACACCGAGGGCTCGCTTCCTCGCCGACCGCATCGCATCAACAGATATCCGCTCACCAGGCCAACGCATGGCCCGCGCCGCCGCCATCGCCCTTGACACGCCGATCAGGTAGCGAGGGTTGGCACTCTTCAATGCTCTTGTCATGCCTTTGGCACCGAGACCCGCGTCCGCAATAACCGCAACAGCGCCAATACGCCAGCATGCATAGAGACAGACAGTGAGGTCGATTCCCGGTGGCACAAGCAGCGAGACTCGGTCACCCTTGCTCACACCCGAGGCGACCAGGCCGGCGCCGACCAGCTCTACATCCTTGGCTAGCTCGGCAAACGTGATCGAGCGGGAGGGTTGATCTCCGACCATTTCAACCACTGCCGCATCGGAAGACGATTGCCGAGCTTCAAGCGCCGCCCACAGCGCAGGTCGCTCCCCCGGCACCTCGGGATCCTCCAACGAGCCAGTGCCAAGATGAGACACCCATTCATAGAGAGGAGCAACGATGTCGGCGTCCTCAGAGACCAAATGACCAGCATCGTCATAACGATGCACTGCGGCATCCGGGAGGCGGACGATGAGATCTCGCAGATACAGGTCGGAAAACACCGGGTCTTTGGATCCCCACAGCAGCAGGGCTGGAGTTCGCTCCATCTCGCCGACCGCTGCGACAACGGCATCCAAAGCGGGTGTGCTGGGATGTGTCTCTTCGAGCGGGATGTCGGCGACGAAAAGTCCAATCGCCCGCCGCCGTGCCGCTGACCGGTATGGGGCGCGGTAGGCGGCACGTACTGGCCGGGGCAGCCGCTTTTTCGCAAGACGCAGGGTGCCCCTGATGAAGCCACTGGTCCTGACGCACAATTGACTGAGCACAGCTTTGCTCCGTGCGAACCGGATCAGCGATGGCGCTGGGGATCCTGCTGGTTGATGGACAGCAGTGTTCATGAGAACGACACCCGCAAGCTGATCACGGTGTAGATCTGCCCAGCCGAGCGAGATCGGGCCACCCCAATCATGAGCGACCGTTACAACCGGCCCGGTGATCGCCAGAGCATCGGCTACTGCACCAAGATCCGAGATCCGTTGTGCAAGACGGCGCTCGGTGCCGGTTCGATCCGAGTAACCCATGTCGAGATGATCGACCGCTACTACCCGGATGCCGGGCGGGGCGGCCTGGAGAACCTTCCGCCACAGGTAGGACCAGGTCGGATTGCCGTGGACACACAGCAGGGTCAGCGACGGGTTCTCGACACCATTGTCGAGCACGTGCCAGGTGCGACTCTGCTCTTCGCTATCTACGGCCGATACGAGACGCGACCACGACGGATCTAGCCCGCTCAACTGCGGCGGAAGAGAGGCCGGACTTGTCGACCCGGTGGTCACCAGATGAGCTCGGTAGCCATCGCGTTGATGCCGGATCCCATTCCCAGCATCATTACTCGGTCACCAGCCTGGAGCTTGTCTGCCTCCAAGGACAGGGTGATCGGGATCGAGGCTGGACCAACGTTGCCCAGCATGGGGAACGTCAACGGAACCCGGCTCAGATCGATGCCAAGCCGCTCACACAACATCGTCGTGTGGACCTGGGAGACCTGGTGGATGATGTACCGATCAGCATCGAGCCATCCGTATTCTTCGGCATCTCCCCACGCAAGCTTCGACACGTCGAGACCGGCGTTGAGCAGACCTCTTGTGTCGGTGCGCATCCGGTCCAACGTACCAACACACAGGTTGTGGTGTGCGGTGTCTGCCCGCGAGATCCCCCGCACCAACCGGTGGCTGCCGGGATTGTCCGAATGACGCCCCACAACCGCTGCGGCACCACCAGAGCCAAGGGTCAGGGTGGCGAATTCGGCGAATAGGTCGGCCATGGTTGCCTCAGGACCGGCAAGACGTTCCAGAGTCGCTTCCTGCGGGCGGCGACTGCCTTCGCCATCAACGATCAATGCGTAGTTGATCTGGCCCGACTCGATCATATTGCCTGCTATCTGCAGCGCATTCATAAAGCCAAGGCAGGCATTGGCCATGTCAAAATTGAGACACCAGCTTGGAAGATCGAGGGCGTTGTGCACTGTTACGGCAGAGGAAGGCTCGAGACGGTCACGGCATACCGATGTGTCGATCAGCAGACCGATCTCGTCCACCCGGACCCCGCCGGCCTCGATTGCTTTGGCTCCGGCGGCAGCAGCCGCGTCGGTGAACAGATAGCCCTCGGGCCACCAGCGTCGCTCCTTGATCCCGGCGAGGCTCTCGAGGAGCCCGGCTTGCCCGCCGACTCTCGCATAGGTTTCCGCAAGACGCTCGTCGAATTGGGCAGAGGCAACTACCTCGGGAGCTTCTTCGTGCGCTATCGAAACGATCGCGGTATCGGAGTATGAGAAGGCAGCATTTCCGGACATACAGGTGTCTTTCTCTGAGTTCGAAGTGGATTCTCGCAGGTATCGCGGCCCAAGTCCGCATTCAGCTCCGGAGTGCGTCGGCTCGGATCCGTCTGGGATATGGGGCCCAGAGGCATCAAAGACGTTGCGACCGTCGATGTACGTTGCTTGTACCTTATTACGTGCGTTCCACGGGTCGTCACTAATAGCGGTGAAATCGGCGTCCTTGCCAAGTGCGAGGGATCCCACTCTATCTTCGACAACGAGGACACGAGCCGGATTGATTGTCACGGTTTCGAGGGCACGTTCCGGATCGAGACCCTCACGAATCGCAAAGACCACAAGATCGCGGAGATGGCTGATCGGGTTGAGAGGCGTGTCGGTCGTGATCGCAACGGTGCAGCCCCGTTCCGCCAAGATGCCAGCTGGCGCCGGTGTGCTCCTCGTCGTCTCAAGCCATACAGGACAAGCGACTCAAGCGGTGACGACGATCTTCCCTCGTCATCCAGCGTCGCGCTCTTGCTCCTCAGCCAAGAATCGCTGATACCGACGCTGCTGGAAACCACTCTCGTCAAGGAGGTACGCGGCGACATGGAAGGCCAGACCGACTCCCCAGGCGATGGTCACCCAGATTGCTGCACCCGGTGCAATCACCCAAAGAAAGACGTTGACGATGACGAACGTCGCGATGTGCCACATCAGTCCGGTGAATTCGTTGAGACGCTTGCGGGCTCGTCCCTCGGGTGTGTTGGTATCGGGCTTGGTCACGGTCTCCTCCTCGGATTTGTCACCCTCGCATCATCCGCCCGGTGCGACCGTTCGTCTAGTCGGGCAAACGTCGTCTTCGGTCATCAACCGATCGGTTGACTCGGGATTAGCCGGGCAGGTGATGTATCGCAGCGAGGCTTCGGTCATTGTGATGAGACAAGGTCGGAAGGAGTGGACATGCCGGTCATCGAGGTGGAGAACCTCATCAAGACATACGGCGACACCAACGTCGTCAATGACATCTCATTCAGCGTGGACGCCGGTGAGATATTTGGGATCGTCGGACCCAACGGTGCGGGCAAGACGACGACTGTCGAGTCGATCGAGGGTCTGCGCCGGCCCGACGCCGGGTCACTCCGTGTTCTCGGTCTCGATCCGCAGCGTGATCGACATGAGATCACCCAACGTGTCGGCGCTCAACTCCAAGAGAGCCGCCTCCAAGACAAGCTCAGAGTCGGTGAGGCCATGGCACTGTATGCGTCGTTTTACGACAGCCCCGCCGATTGGCGAGACCTGTTGGATCGGCTCGGTCTGCAAGAAAAGATCGACACTAAGTATTCGGATCTGTCAGGCGGACAAAAGCAGCGCCTGGCCGTTGCGTTGGCCCTTGTTGGGTCGCCGGAGATAGCGATACTCGATGAACTCACCACCGGGCTCGACCCGCAGGCACGCCGATCGGTGTGGGAGAACATCGAACAGATCAGAGCTGCGGGAGTATCTGTCGTTCTCGTTACCCACTTCATGGAGGAAGCCGAACGACTCTGCGACCGAATCATGGTCGTAGACCAGGGCCGCATCGCGGCCATTGACACCCCGTCAGGCCTGGTAGACCGAATTGGTGCGGAACACAGGCTGCGCTTCCGGCCCTCCGAGCCGATCGAGGATGCCGACCTCACGGCGCTGCCCGAGGTCGCCATGGTCGAACACAGCGGTCCTCAGCTCATCGTCAGCGGGACCGGCAACGTTGTCCACGCCGTAACGGCGCTTCTCGCACAGCGGCGAGTTATTGCAGAGGAACTCCGAATCGAACAGAACAACTTGGAGGATGCCTACCTCGCCCTCACCGGCGACCGCGGCCGCACGGAAGAATCGGAGGCAAACTGATGTCAGCGACAATGAATCTCACCAGGACTGAAGGCAAGCTCTTCCTGCGAGACCCAATCGCCCTGTTCTTTGGATTGGTGTTCCCCGCCGTCCTTCTCTTGGCTTTGGGGTACCTCTTCCCTGGGTTCGACGAACCTGCGGCTGACCTCGACGGGGCTCGCTATATCGATGTCTACGGGCCGATCGCTTTGGTATTGGGTTTGGCGACCCTGGGACTCGTCACTCTTCCCCCGATCCTCGGGACCTATCGACAGTTCGGCATCTTGCGCCGGCTTCGAACGACCCCCGTTCATCCGGCACGATTGCTCACCGCCCAACTGGTCGTGCATCTCGCTGTGGCTGTCATGGCGACCGCGATGGCCGTGCTGGCGGTGGTCGTTGCATTCGACGTGCCCTTCCCGGAGAGTCCGCTGTGGTTTGTCGTCTCGTTTCTGCTCGCCGCGGCCTCGGTTTTCGCCATAGGTCTGCTGATCGGCGCCCTGGCCCGAACGACGACCTCAGGACAAGCCATCGGTATGGCCGTGTACTTCCCGATGTTGTTCTTCGCTGGCGTCTGGATACCGCGAACCATCATGCCCGACGGGCTGCGCACCATAAGCGACCTGACGCCTCTGGGATCGGCAGTACAGGCAATCGACGACTCGTGGTTCGGAGCCACCCCCGATGTGATGAACCTCGCAGTAATGGCTGTATATGCGGTTGTGGTTGGGTTCATCGCGGTAAAGATGTTCCGTTGGGAGTGAGGACAGAAGCGGTCGAAGCCCGAGCCGGTAGGCTCTGGGTTGAGCGACAGGGAGTGCCAAAACGTTGGATGTCGGAGTAGGCATGGATGCTACGCAGCACCAAGAATCGCTGGCCGCCCTCACTTCGTGGGAGCGGTGGGTCAATAGCTTCTCCGTATGGCTCCCCTACGCAACGCTTGCGGGGTCGGTGGCACTTGCGCAGCTGGGATCAATCAGCATGTCGGAGCGGATGACCTCGGTCGTGCTCACAATTGTCGCCGCGGCTTGGACCGGGCTCACCTTCACCCGCCTTGGTCCACCGACAACTGTGCCGCAGCGTTCGTTGCGTATCTACTTCGTCGGTTTCGTCGTGTTGGCGGCGCTACTGATGACGAGTGCGACGGTCTTTCTCATCTATGCCATCACGGGATTCTTCCATGCGTCACTCATGCGACCCTGGACGATTGCCTTTGTTGGAATCGCTGTCTCAGGATTGGTGCTCCACTCCCACATTGTGATCACCGAGAGCACCGCGGCGACCTGGGCCATCTACCTCGGGGTCGTCACCATCCAAACCGTGACCGTGGCGGCTGGACTCTACGGTGGCCACAAGATCTCGGAGATCGCAGAAACTCGCCGCGAGACTCTGATGCGACTCGAGACGGCCATGGACGAGAATGCGGGCCTCCATGCTCAGCTGGTCGCTCAGGCACGCGAAGCGGGAATGCTCGACGAGCGACAGCGTATGGCCCGCGAGATCCACGACACGATTGCGCAGGGACTCACGGGGGTGATCACGCAGATCGAGGCGGCCCATCAGTCGGGGAACGACGAAGACTCGCGGCGTCACCTAGACAACGCCTCAGGACTCGCCAGAGAGAGCCTTGCGGAAGCGCGCCGGTCGGTCCAGGCGATCCTGCCTGCACCCCTTGCTACCAGCCGGCTCCCCGAAGCCCTCGACGAGGTTGCGACACGTTGGTCCGAGGTGGCCGAGCTTCCGGTTGAGGTTCACACAGTCGGCGAACGACGCCCACTCCAGCCGGAAATCGAGGTCACCCTGCTGCGGGCTGCCCAGGAAGGCTTAGCCAACACTGAGAAGCACGCCAAGGCATCACGAGCCGTCGTGACACTGACCTTCATGGACAGTCTTGTGACACTCGATGTACGAGATGACGGCAGAGGATTCGATGTGCCACACACTGCCGACACCGAGAGCTTCGGCCTCGCCGCGATGCGCCAGCGCGTCGCAAGCGTGGATGGTGAACTCAGCGTCGAGTCGGCGCCTGGAGAGGGAACTGCAATTTCGGTACGAATCCCAACATCTCTGGTGGGAGCACCAAGTGACTGAGCCGACCGGTAGCGGATCTCCGATTCGGGTTCTGATTGCGGATGACCACCCGGTAGTACGCGATGGCTTGAGGGGCCTGTTCGCCAACGACCCAGCGTTCGAAGTGGTCGGCGAGGCTGCCAACGGTCGCGAAGCCGTTGCTAGGACCGAGGCTTTTCGCCCTGATGTCGTACTGATGGACCTCCGCATGCCGGAGCAAGACGGGGCTAGCGCCACCAAAGAAATCGTTGATCGCAAGCTGGGTGCCCAGGTGCTGATCCTCACGACCTTTGATACTGAAAACGACGTGGTCCACGCGATCGAAGCGGGGGCGATCGGCTACCTCCTCAAGGACACGCCCCGCACCGAGTTGAGCCGCGCGGTAAAGGCGGCCGCAAGAGGCGATTCGGTGCTCTCACCACCGGTGGCACGGCAATTGATGGGCGGTCTACGAGGTCCTTCTCCGACCACCCTCAGCGACCGCGAGTTGGAAATCCTGCGCATCGTGGCACGAGGAGCAACCAACAAGGCTATGGCAGCTCAACTGTTCATCAGCGAGGCGACGGTCAAAACGCACCTCCTGCACATCTACGACAAGCTGGGGGTGAATGACCGTGCCGCGGCGGTCGCAACCGGCTACGAGCGCGGTCTGCTCAGCCCCGGCGATGCGGATCGGTGATCGTCGGCACCGGCGACGGCTAGCCCTGTTGCCCTTGCATGATGTCGAAGACGTTGCCCTCGGGATCGGTGCACGTGTTCCATAGGTGTCCCTGCCACTCGTGGCGGTCCGCCACCGCACCCCCCAATGACCTAACCCTGTCCAGAGCGGCGGCAAGGTCGCCGACCACCAAGTCCAGATGGACCCGATTCTTGCCAGCTTTCTCCTCGGACACCTGCTGAATCCATAGGGTGACCTTGCGATCCTCGGCATGGGCCAGAAACCCAAAGTGGTCGACGATCTGGAATTCAACATCAAGCAGTTGGCCCCAGAAGCTGGTCATCCTTTCGAGGTCGGCGCAATCAATCGTCGCTGCGATGAGTAGTGGAATATCGGGACTTCGGTCGGATTTCATCAACCCAGCATACGCGTCGCCGGACGCCGACAACTGTTGCTAGGCCACGACGACCTTGGGCATCCGCACCAAAACGGAGGTACCGACGCCTAGCTCGCTTTGGATGACTACCGATCCTCCGTGCTGCTCTACGAGGTCTCGGCTTGTCGTCAACCCGAGGCGTGAGCCGGAGGAGGTGGAACCCTTGCGGAAGCGCTCAAAGCCTTGGCGACCTCGTCAGCGGACATACCAAATCCCCGTGTCCTGCACCGTGATGAGGACAACTGCCAAGACAGCAATCGCAAAACGAAACATCACTGCACTCTTTCTGTACGAATCTGAGTACAGAATCTCGAGCAATTGTGTAGAACTTGTGAAGAGAGGACGGAGAAGTGTTCTACGCCTGCCGGCGGAGCACGTAGACGCGTGACTCGAGCTTGCCGATCATCTGGTAGACGCTCCATAGGGCGTTCCCGTACATCACCCGGTAGGGCACCTCACCGAGTTCAGCGACCAACTCATCCTTCGCTCTCCGCAAGCGAGAAACCTGGAGAACGTAGTTCTTCGCAGTGTCAGCTTCCTGGCCCGCTTCGGACCACTCGGACCCGATCAGGTCGAGACTCTCGACACTGAATCCTGCCTCCGCAACACCAGCCTCGAAGACCGCAACCGACAGTCGCTCTGGGTAGGTGGCGATGTCTTCGCAGAGTCGTCGCTGCTCATCGGGCTCTAGCAGTGGGGTCGCAAACACCTCGTGGATCACCATCCGGCCTTGCGGCACAAGGACACGGGCACACTCGGTGAGCGCCACACCAAGATCCTCGATATGACCGAGCATGTCGCGAGACAGCACCAGGTCAAAGACTCCATCGTCCGCAGGAATCTGCTCTATCGAGCCAAGCCGAAGCTCGACCAGGTGGCCGTATTCGTGGCTGGCAGCGATCTCCCGTCCGCGTTCGATGTTGGCGGCAACCGGGTCAACCGATACTCCCCGTGCACCGAACCGCTTGGCGATCTCGAGACAGTCACGCCCTTCCCGTCCCCCGATATCGAGGACGACGTGATCGGGGCCGAGAGCGAGGGATGCAAGCGTGTCCATGAAGGACGCACTCGAGCGCGGGTTGAGGCTGCGC
>JAAETI010000671.1 GCA_024228555.1 bacterium
GATTGGAACCGGGAGGATGAGATATCGGTTCGTGTCGCCCGCGAGCGGGTGGCCGGCTACCGCTGGGCCATGACCGACGCCGGACTCGACCCCCACGGACTCGTGCTTTGGGAGGCAGGCGGCAATGACCCTGACATGGGCCGTCGGGCGGTCATAGAGCTGCTGAGGACCCACCCCTCGCTCAGCGGCCTGCTTTGTTTCAGCGATCAGCTTGCAATCGGCGCTTGTCAGGCCGGCCAGGCCATTGGCCGAGAGGTGCCTCGGGACCTGTCCGTTGTAGGGTTCGACGACGTGCCGAGGGCCAGAACTTGGGATCCTCCACTCACCACGGTGCGTCAACCGCTCGTCGAAAAGGGGAAGGTTGCCGCAGAGTTGCTGCTCGAACAGATCGACGGGGCTCCGCCTCGCCGCATCATGCTTCCGATCGAGCTAGTCGTTCGCTCGTCTACCGCTCGTCGCCCCCACCGGGAGGGGAGTCTCTAGCGTGTTCGTGGTTGCCAGAAGGTGGACGCTGCCATGATCCCGTTTCTGGTCTGTGGCAGTATCGGGTCCGCTCACTGGACTCACCCAACGGACAACCGTGCCCAACGTTCTCCTCATCACCTCTGACCAACACAACCCTTTCTTCTGCGGGTATGCGGGGGATTCCTTGGTCACGACGCCGTCTCTCGACGGTCTGGCGGCCGCCGGGACGACCTTCGGCGCGGCCTATACGAACAACCCCATATGCATGCCGGCCCGCGCCTCACTGGTCACCGGTCGGTACGGCTCGCTCATCGGGAGCTACGACAACGGGAGCCCATACCACCCGGATCAGGCTGCGAGTTTCGGGCATCGCCTGCGTGCCCGCGGCCACCCCGCCATCACCTTTGGGAAGCTGCACTTCGC
>JAAETI010000672.1 GCA_024228555.1 bacterium
CCGGTGGTCTCATCGGGGTAGATAGTGACCACGCCTTCGGCTGATTCTTTGAGGGCCCGGTCGTTGATGTCGAAGTACCAGCGGTCACCAGAATTGTTGACCCACGAATCGGTCTCGGTCTGCCACGCCTGGAACCCGTCGTAGTCCTCAAAGAAACTCACGACGACACCTCCCCGCCAGTGGGGGTGAGCGTCGCTTCGACCAGTTCGTGTAGCTCGACGATCTCAACAACGACCCGATCAGCGGTACCTTCCAACTCGATCCCACCACCGCCCGAAGCATCCCCGGCCCCGTCGGAAGGATCGACGTCGTGATGGGGTTGGGTTTCGGGTTCGGTGAAGTAGTCGGATTCGCCGTCGAACCCGCCCCTGGTGAGAGCCCATCCAATAGCGGACCCGGTCTTGTCGAGGGTGGTGATAGCGAACTCTGCTGATCCGCCCGGGTTGTGAATGACAGTGGCGACGGTGAGGGCGATTGCTGCCCAGTGCCACAACTTGTTCGGTCGTACACCCTGGCTCATCATGCTGCTCGCCTTCCATCAGATCCGCTGCTGTCGGGGTTGGTGAGGGTGGGGAGATGGACGGGTTCGGCTGGTACCAGCCCGGTGAGTTGGTTGGTGTGGGCGTAGAGGCCCTGACCGAGTTTCCAGCCGCCTCCATCTGTGCTGGTGAGTCCCTCATAGACACACCGCCCAGGGATCCCAGCCCGCAGTAGCTGACTGATCGTTTCGCCCTGGGTTTTGCCGAACAGCGACCCCGC
>JAAETI010000673.1 GCA_024228555.1 bacterium
GGTGCACGCTGTGCGGGCGGTGCGGTGGGCTGCACGGCGGGCGGTGTCGATGCTGCGGTATGCCTTGCCTGTGGTGGTGTTCGGTCCGAAGGCGAGCACCGAGTAGAAGCTGGTGGTGGTGGTTTTGGTGGTTGTCATTGTCCTGGCCCTTTCGCTCTCTCTATGTCCCCATACTAGGGGACAACGGGGGTTGTGTCAACCCCGCAGGGGACAAATATGTGCACAAACGTTGACAAACGTGCGCAACCACGCGCATACTGGCGTTATGGACGAACAAGCGCTCACCACAACCGAACTCGCCGAACACCTAGGCATGCACCCCACCACCATCCGACGCGGAGTCGAAGACGGCACCATCCCCCACTACCGCACCCCCGGCGGGCACCTCCGATACCACCTCCACACCGTCACACAAGCACTCGCCGAACCAACATCATGACCGACCCAACAATGACCATCACCGTTCTCGATGTCGACGCAGCAGACACCGCCTGCGTGGCCCTCGAAACCGTCGAAACCGGTGACATTTTCTATTGTCGCTGGAATGGCGGCATCATCCCCATGCTCGCCGAACGCTCCGCCACTTCGGGCGACGTGCGGATTGCCGCGAGCATGACCATCGATGGTGTCGACACCAATGTTTGGCTGACCACCGCCGGATGCGCCCGAGCCGAACGGGACTATCTGCGATACAGCGAACGGGCCGAATCGTGACCGCCCCACGGCTCACCGCCGAACAGGCCCGCACGCTCGCCGCCGTCGCCGCCGATCTACGACGGCTCGGCCACACCCGACTCGCCGACGACATGACCGAACAGGCCGACAAGAAAGCCACCCGATGAATCAGGATGAATTAGACGCCGTGCTGAGATCTCACAAGGAATGGCTGGAAGGCAACGGAGGGAAAAGAGCCGATCTCACCGGGGCCAATCTCAAGGGCGCCAACCTCTGGGGAGCCGATCCCAGGAGAGCCGATCTCAAGGTAGCCGATCTCAAGGGCGCCGATCCCAGGAGAGCCGATCTCACCGGAGCCAACCTCTGGGTAGCCGATCTCACCGGAGCCAACCTCACCGGAGCCAACCTCACCGGAGCCAACCTCACCGGAGCCAAC
>JAAETI010000674.1 GCA_024228555.1 bacterium
GGGGCGGGGCCGCATCGTTCCAGCGGTCCACATCATCAGACACGCCGCCATCGTCGAGGCCGGCGCCGTCATCAAGCCCGCTGCCGTCATCTAGCGACCAAACCTCCGCCGCTGTCATCGCTGGGCTCGTCGTTCATAGGTCCGCAGGGCCCGACCCCGGTCTTTGTGATGAACCAAGGCAATGTTGGCGTCCGAGCCTTCAGGGAACAGTGACAGTGCGTCACCAGCAGAGAGTCTCGGGTAGTCGGATCGGTCCGACCCGTACCCCGAAGATGCAGCCCACTTCCGGGCCCGGCGTCGATCAAGCCAACCCATCACGACACCCCCGACAGGTTCGATACCGCCAGCCCGTCGTTGGTCAAACTCGACCCGGTGACACCGTCACTGTCGAGCGCCTGGTTGGGGACCCGGCCAACAGCCCACCCCCCAAGTCCAGCCGCCCGCTCCAGATACGACGGCCCGCCACTCGCCGGTAGCGACCCCAACGGCCGCCCATACGACGCAGCAGAAAAGATCCGATCCTGTTCCGAAACGGTCAACCCGCCCCGGCTAACCCGAGCAACATCAACCGGTGACATCCGCCCCGTGGCAGCCAAATAGTTGGCCATCGACACGGTCATGAAATCATCTGGTTCGGTATGACCCCGCCGCCAGGCCGCGAGTTCACGGTGCATCACAGCACCGGCCCCGACACCATTCCCGTCCTTCGCCATTCGCATTACCCCTCTTTCAACTGGTTGATGTGTGGCCAGCCCCGCACCGAAGCGAGGAACCACCCCCGTGTTTTGGGCATGGGGGAACTCAGCGCTTGTCGCACTGGCCTCCGGATCTGCTGGTTGCAGGGACTCCCAATGAGGTGGCGGCAGATCCAACACCGGGGGGAGTAACA
>JAAETI010000675.1 GCA_024228555.1 bacterium
CTGAGATGTGTATGCCTGGTGATAACACTGATATGTCGGTTGAGTTGATCAATCCGATTGCTATGGACGAGGGCCTGCGGTTTGCTATCCGCGAGGGTGGTCGTACCGTTGGCGCCGGCCGCGTCACCAAGATCATCAACTAACTTGCGTCATCTTGTTCCGGCGGGTCATCATCTGACCCCGACCCGCCGGAACAGCTGACCACTGGAAGAACATGGCTGCATCACAGAAGATTCGAATCCGGCTCAAGGCCTACGACCATCAGATCGTCGATCAGTCGACGCAGAAGATCGTAGAGACCGTGCTCCGCACGCAGGCGAAGGTCCGCGGACCCGTACCCCTGCCGACCGAGAAGCACCGCTACACCGTCATCCGTTCGCCGCACAAGTACAAGGACTCGCGCGAGCATTTCGAGATGCGGATCCACAAGCGGCTCATCGACATCGTCGAGCCCTCACCCAAGACCGTCGACTCGCTGCAGCGCCTCGAGCTGCCGGCCGGTGTCGACATCGAGATCAAGATCCAGCAAGGCTGA
>JAAETI010000676.1 GCA_024228555.1 bacterium
CCCATCACAATAATTGCCGGCACCACCGGAAGGAGATCCGGGTAGGTTGGATCATGAACCAAGAATCTGTATCGACTGGCAATGGCGTGGCTCTTCTAGAGCGAGGGAGGGACCAGGTATGACATTTGATGCGGCACTCGCCTTGACCACCGCCCTGCTTTCCCAGATCGCCTACCGACCGGTTGATCAGGCAGAACGAAACCTGGAAGAGCTCGGGTTCACCAACCACCGCCACTTCTCCGGTACCAGCACCCAGGCCTTTCTCACCGAGGATGACACCAACCGCTATCTGTCGTTTCGGGGAACTGAATCGACCAACCATGTCGACTGGATGCGTGACGCGCAGTTCAAGCCGGTGACCGGCGTCTTCGGGACAAAGGTCCATTCGGGGTTCCGGCGGGCTCTCGATGAAGTGTGGGAAGAGATTGTCCCCTTGGCCGATGACAAGCGACTGGTGATCACCGGGCACAGCCTCGGCGCCGGCCTTGCTGCTCTAGCGGCAGCCCGCATCGTCGCCGCAGGCGGAACGGTTGGCGACGTGTACACGTATGGCTCGCCGCGAGCGGGCCTCAAGGACTTCGTCACCACCTACAACGCTGCACTGGGGTCCAACACCTATCGCGTTATCAACCACATCGACATCGTCACCAGAGTCCCGCTGCTGGTGCAGGACTATCGCCATGTCGGCCGCCGTATGTACTTCGACGGGAACAAGACCTTCTATCCCGATGCTGGTGCATGGCACATCGCCAAGGACGATCTGTTGGCCCGTCTCAAGCATTTCGGGACCATCAAATCGGCGGGGATCACGCCCCACGAAATCGGCAGATATCTGGATCGGATCAGATCTATCCAGTAGTTGAGGGTAGGTTTGTTGGTAACCCGAGCAAGGGGAACCGATGCGAAAATGCTACCGACCGCTCCTACCGCTCATCGCGCTTGGACTGCTGGTGACCGCATGCGATGACATAGGCCTCATCGGAGGCGAGCAAGGATCGGGCAACCTCACTACGGACGTCAGGGACGTAACCCCGTTCTCTGAGATCGACGTCAGCAGCGCCGTCACCGTCGACCTCACAGTGGATCCCACAGCGACCCACTCCGTCATCGTTACCTATGACGACAATCTGATCGATAATCTCAGAACCCGAGTCGACGGCGATACGTTGATTGTCGAGTTGCAGGGCAGCGTGAACCTCACCGGTGGCGCTGATCGACTCGTTCAGATCACTATGCCGGAGGTTGTAGGCATCGAGGTGAGCGGGGCGTCCGGCGTCACAGCGACCGGGCCCGCGGCCGCTTATCGCCTCGATGCATCGGGGGCGTCGCGAGTCGACCTGCGCAACCTCGAGGCTTTCGACGTGGAGCTCGACATCAGCGGTGCATCCGATGTCGACGTCTATGCAACCGGAACCGTGAGTGGCTCGGCATCGGGTGCTTCCAATCTGTCCGTCTACGGCAAGCCGGCCAGCGTGCTGGTGGACTCGAGTGGCGCCTCGGATGTTGACATCGAGAACTAGCGAGCAATGAGGAAGCCGCACCCGAGGGCGGCGGCTTCCTTGGCACATCGTCTAGACGCTGAGCGAAACAGCGAGCAAGACGGCAGCCGCTAGTGGGGCAATCGTGCGAACGTGGTTCATCCGCACCCACTGGTGGAGATAGATCTCCCAGTACCGCGTGCCCTGGCTGCTGGCAGGGTCCAGTCGGTCGAGCCGGTTGTTGCGCGGCACGTGATAGAGACCGGTCATCATGATGACTCCCACTAGGAAGAGCGCTCCGGCAGCGACCCGATAGCGAGCTGCAACCTCATCGAGATTGCCGACCTGGCTGAAGATCAAAGCAACGCTGAGGACGGCGGTTCCAAAGAACACACTCATCAGGGGTGCCTTGGGAGCCTCCCGGTTGACCTCCTGCATTGCTTCAGCTCCGGCGGCAGGGGCGAGTCGCTTGAGACCACTCATCGTGAATGTTGAGAAGCTGAAGAACACCCCTGCGTTCAGACCGGCACCGACGAGTGCGGCGATGGTGAGAGCTTCGCTCACGAGGCCACCTCCGTGAGGTCCCATACACCGGTGGCCGCAGCTGCCCTGGCATAGTCGGCGAAGTCGCGTGGCTTGCGACCCAGGGCACGCTCCACACCATCGGTGACGTACGAGTTGCGACCGTCCAGCACCTCATTGATGAGCTCGGCAATCGGCATGGCGACCTCTTCCGGCAGACCATGGCCTGCGAGATCGGCGGCGTACTGAGCAGGAGTGATCGGGACGTACTGCATGTCGCGGCCCATGGCAGCACCAAGTTCGCTAGCGGCCTGGCCCAAAGTCAGCAACCGTGGCCCGGTCAGCTCGTAGAGCTGTCCGATGTGCTTGTCGTCGAGCAGGGCCGCAAAGACAACGTCGGCGATGTCCTCGGCATCGAGGAACGGCTCGACGGTGTCGCCACCCGGCATTGCCAACACACCGTGGCGGACGGACTCGACAAAGGTCTCGCTGAAGTTCTGGTTGAAGAACGCGGCACGGACCAAGGTCCAGTCGGCACCCGAATTCTCGACACGAATCTCCGCGTCACGGGCCCCTTCTTCGCCACGGCCGGACAGCAGCACCAGCCGCTTGACTCCCATGGAGACCGCCAGCTTGGCGAATTGCTCGACAGTGTCGGCAGCTCCGGGGAATGCCAGGTCGGGGAAGTAGGTGATGTAGGCGGCACCGGCGCCTTCGAGGGCGGGTCCCCATGTGCTCTGGTCGTTCCACTCAAAGTGAGTTTGGCCATTGCGAGAGGCGGCCTTCACAGGGAGCCCGGCGTTGGTCAAGCGCTCTGCAACACGACGCCCTGTCTTGCCGGTTGCGCCAATTACGAGGGTCGGCTTGGTGTTGGTCATGATCGATTCCCTTCCTTCTGGTCCGTGTTTCGGACCTCGTGATGAGAACGCTATGCGACAGAACTGAGACGGTCCATAGCTCAAGGGCTCGAATCCATGTGCTATCGTCTCAACCATGGATTCACTAGTCGGGCTGCTGGACGGCCCCCGGGCGCGAGGAGCGTTTGTGCTGCGCTCGGTCATGGAACCACCGTGGTCGCTCCGCATCCAAGACGAGGCGCCCTTGACAGTCGCCTCGATCGTGGAAGGCGAAGCCTGGGTGACCCCCGATGGCGGAGAGCCCGAGAAGATGGATGCCGGTGATGTCGCGGTCATGCGCGGTCCGAATCCCTACACGTTTACCGATCACCCCGACACTCCACGCAACATCATCATCCACCCCGGGCAAATCTGCACGACGCTTGACGGCGAGGACCTCGCCGAACGTATGGACCTCGGCGTCCGCACCTGGGGTAACGACCTCGACGGATCGACGACGATGCTCACCGGAACCTATGAGATGCACAGCGAGGTGGGCGATCGGCTGCTGCGCTCCCTCCCTGATCTCGTCGTTCTCCGTGAAGGAACCGCCGACCTGCCCGTAATCGACTTGCTCAACCAGGAGATTGGCAAGGAGGAACCCGGCCAAGAAGCCGTTCTCGACCGATTGCTTGACCTGCTGGTGATAGCGGTGCTGCGGGCGTGGTTCTCGCGACCCGAAGCAGATGCGCCCGCCTGGTACCTCGCCTACAGCGACCCCGTCGTCGGCCCGGCGATCCGCATGCTCCAAAACGATCCGAGTCGGCAGTGGACAGTGGCATCGCTCGCTGACGCCGTCGGTGTGTCCAGGGCAACGCTGGCCCGCCGCTTTAGCGAGATGGTTGGCGTGCCCCCAATGACATACCTCACCGAGTGGCGGATCGCCGTCGCCGCAGACTTGCTCCAGCACGGCAACCTCACCATCGGGGCAGTAGCAAGCCGGGTCGGCTACGGAAGCCCGTTTGCGTTGAGCACGGCCTTCAAGCGGCTGCAAGGTGTCAGCCCGGCCGAGTATCGAAAGGTCGCGGGCTAGCCGATCAGCTCAGGCCGATCCCGCCGATGGGTTCGGTTTCAGTCCGACTGCCAAAGCCGGCGATGAGGGGTCGGCCCAACGCTATTGCGGCCTGCACACCGGGCAATTCAAGAGAATCGGTGTGATCCTGCTGGGTCTGCCACACCTCAGTTACCCACAGAGCGTCTGGATCAGCCGGGTCGCCGGCAACGATGTAGCTGAGACAACCCGGCATCGAATCCATACCGGCGAGGATGGTGCCTAGCTCGTTGCGCTTCCCGGGCACCGCCAGTATCTGGCCTATCAATCCGTACACGATGTCCCTCCATCAACCTGAATTGCCGACACCGTAGTCGGGCGAGCCTCGCCCCGACCTAGACCGGTACCCGGGCCAGTGCCTTCTCCGGACTCCGCATCTGCATCATCGGGATCCCGATTCCATAGGTCACAAAGTGACCGCGAGGCTCTATTCGGATTGCACAAGTGCTCGGTATCTCCTCGACGCCACGCATCAGTTCTGCGCGGAGATCATCGGGAATATGGTCGATCTCGAGCACAGAGGCCGAGCCGGCGAAGGAGATCACCGCTGGAGGCACTTGCCGGACCCGGATCGGCAGTCGCTGCACCGTCACGGTCACAGAAACGCTCGGATTCGATCGGATGTGCTTGACCTTCCAGGTGTCCCTTCCAGTGATGACATACAACATGCGGTCACGCACCTTGTACATGACCCCGGCGCTCCGTGACTCCCCCTTCGGAGTAACGAAACTGATCACCGCAAACGGCCACTTCTCGATGTACTTCCAAACCTCAGCGGATGATGTCGGCAATGCCATGAGGCCTCCTGTTCTATACCCTCATGATCCGTCTCCGCCGACGCATCCTCTAGTGGCGATTGACCCCGATCGTCCCGATCCGCCGTCCCACTGCGCCAGCAACGGGCGCTACAAGTCGATACGAACACCAGCCAACTCGATCGCCTCGGTCATGGAGATGACGCAGAGTCGGCGATGTCCGGTTTGATGGCGGCTTCAATCGCCAGCGCCTTCGCCAGATTCGTGAGCGGCCCCAGCAATAGGACCCGCACCGGCTGGTCGATGCCTGAATGGTCCCGGCGGTCAGTTCTGGGGCGTTCTCCGGGACAGCAGCGTTGGCAGCCAGCTCCGAACCGGCGAGGGCATCATCGTCGTCACGCCGTGCGGTGGGGGCCGGTTCGGGCCCTGCGGAGGATCGGCGCTTCCGGCCGCCACCGGTACGTCATCGAGCCCGTACCGATCCAGGATTGCCCGCGCATTTCCCCCCTTGTGGGCACCCGGCCAGCCCGTTGCCGATAGCGGTGACCGCGGGGATGTCGATGTCATCCGATTCGAGAAACAGAAGGATCGCCCGAACGTCGTCAAAGCCCATATCCGTGTCGATGATCACCGGCCAGACGGAATCATCGGAGCATGCGGAGACGAGGGCAATCACGGCCACCACACCGGCGACACGCCAGAGACACCCTCTCCACCACAGGTTCTGCGTGCTGCGGCCATGGCCACAGTCCAGTTCACCGAAGCAGGCAGATCTGGATCATCCCGCCGTTTCTTGTCAGTAGCTAGCGATATGGTGTCACTATGTTCGATATTCAAGAACCCGCGAGTCGGCCCCTCGATCGGGGCGACTCAGTGCTTCAGATTCGTCTCGGTGTGGCTGATCTCAGTGCCGAGGACCGCTCATCTTGGACAGGTTCCGCCAAGTCGGAGCGGCTGGTCGAACTACTCGAGATCCGAGAGAGGCTCGATGCCGAGGTGCTCCGGCTGGCCGACTCTTGGGACCGTGACCGGGCCTGGGAAATCGACGGATCGCTGTCCCCCCGGGCCTGGCTTTCGTACCGCACTCCTCTGTCTGACGGCGATGCGCAGCGGCTGGTCCGGAACGCCCGGCTTGTTGGCGACCACGATGAGATTTCGCAGGCACTTGCTTGTGGCGAGATCACGACACCGCATGTTGAGGCGATCGGCCGCGTCACCTCCAAGGACCGTGAACCACTTCTCGCGGACCACACACCGGTGTTAGTAGAGCAAGCACGCAAGCTACCGGTTGGCGAATTCTCGACGGTGATGAGACATTGGGCTTCGCTCGCCGATGACGAACTCGGCAAGGAGACCTTCACGAAGAAGTGGGACCGTCGCCATCTTCATGCCGCCGTCGGCTTCGACGGTTGGGTCACCGGCGACTTCTACCTTGACCCGGTGGCGGGTGCGTTGCTCATCACGGTGCTCGACCATGAGGCCCCGCCCGATCCTGAGGATGCGCCGGATGGTCCCCGCACCTTGTCGCAGCGCAGGGCCGATGCACTCGCCGACATCATCGGACGACACATGGGCGGTGGGAAGCCGGGAGCCAATCCGCCCAATGTCAACGCAGTCATCGACGTCGCGACGCTTGCCGGAGAGTCTCCTGATCTTGCCACCGCCCGATGCGAGGTCGACGGCATCGGCGTCGTGGCCCGGACGGTGCTCGACCAGATGTGTTGCGATGCTCGTTTCACCAGATTCGTCATGTCGGGTCCGTCGCAGATCCTCGACATGGGGCGCTCCACCCGTCTCGCCACCTCATCGCAAAGCCGAGCGGTTCGAGTCCGGGACCGGCACTGCCGCTTCCCGTCGTGTGACCGTCGCCCGCAGTGGTGCGATATCCATCACATCGCCGGCTGGGTCGAATCGCTTGGCGCAACCAACATTGACAACCTCATACTGTTGTGCAGACGCCATCACACGTTGATGCACAACAGCGAGTGGGCGATCACAAAGAACGGCGGCGGGGAGTTTGAGTTCACCCACCCGGCCCGGGGGCCGTAGCGACAGACGAGAGACGGAAGCCGAGC
>JAAETI010000677.1 GCA_024228555.1 bacterium
CACCAATCTGGAGAGGTGACAGAGTTCGGTCGATTGTGCCTCCCTGCTAAGGAGGTGTGGGTTCACGCCCACCGTGGGTTCAAATCCCACCCTCTCCGCAACACGAAACCCGCTCAACCTCAGTGGTAGAGCGGGTTTGTTCGTTTCGGGACGGCGTCCCTAACGATGAGCTGATGAGACCGAGAAAGGGCAACTGGGAGCCACGCTGTGAGCCACGGCAACCACAGCCTTCGCTAGCGCTATTGATCGAACTTCAGATTGGAAGGTGCAGCCTGAGCTCTGCTGACAATCTCAGATCGATCGGTCACTGCAACATCGTCGCCAACGAGGTCAAAGGCAACATCGTCGATCCAAGCGGTGCCCTCTCCGTTGAGTAGGAGACCAAACGCTATCTGCAGGCTGTCAACGTCGACATCAAGAACCACCTCATAGTACGTCCAGTCCGACGATCCGGATAGCTGACGATTGAACATGTTGTCGAACGCGGTGTGCCCTTCCTCACCGTCGACCCGCATCCATAGGCCTGCCCAGCCCTCGACATTTCGGATCCGCACGTACGCCGACATTCGTAGACGACTCCCGGCAAACTGATCGGCCTCAAAGGTCTGCATTAGAGTCCCGAAGCCATCAGCTGGACCGATCGATCTGATTCGGCCGCTCGCCTTCCCGCTACGGAATACCTCTGGATCTGTACCGATCTCGTAGGACTCCAAGGCGTTGCCCCAAACAGTCCACCCAAGTGGAGGATCCTGATTCCCGACTCCTACCAGCTTGCCGGACGATCCGATCTCTAGCAGCAGTTTCGTTGTCTCGGCCTGGACCTTCGCCGCTTCAGCCTCAAACTTCCGCACTTCTGCAGCAGTTCGACGTCGCACAAAAAGCTGATTCGCAGTAGCGACGAAAGCTCCACCAAAGATCGACGCAACAAGGCCTACAAGAATCTCCGGGGTCAAGACTCGTCCTTCCGTCGCAACACGACGGTTGAGCCTAGACCCAACGCGACATCCTGCCAGACAAACTGCTCCAACCGATCTGGCGAAGGGGGCGAAACTAGATCGCCGGACCGAGCGGCGAGGCTTCCATGAGCTTGTGCCGGTAAACATCGGCAATCATTCGCTCGGACGTCCCGGCCCAGTCGGCGATAGCCCACGCCGAGTGTTCGGCCTCGGCCTGGAAGGTGATCGCCGTGTGCCGTAGCTCGTAGGGCGACACGGCTGGAGCAACGCCGACCCGCTCGCATAGAGCCTGCAACGCCTGGGGCACGACGTAGAAGTTCACGGCCGTGCCGAGCACGGTGGTGATGACAAGATCCGTCTCGACCCACGCCGCCCCGGTCTCGGCCCATTGCTCGGCTTGTTCGGTGCGCCACTGCCGAAGGATCTCCAGCGTGTCGTCACTGAGGCGAAGCGAACGAGTCGCCACCCAAGTCTTGGGCCCGATCCTCTCGTTGTCCCGATTCAACCTGGGTCCGACGCTCAGCAATCCGCCTTCCCAGTCAACTGCTGACCACGTCAGCGCTCGGGCTTCGGCCGGCCGGAGCCCATATCGGCCCAGAAGCTCGACCAGCACCGCCACGAACCCGGCTGCCCCGCTCCGCAGACGCTCTAGCTCGTCGCCGGTGAGCGCCCTTCGGGGCCAGATCTCCACCTCCGAGGTCGGCACCTCTGATAGCTCGGCCACGTTCCTGACGACGAATCCGAGCCGCATGTCGTTCCGTAGCGCCCTCACCAGGAAGCTGCGAACCCGCCGCAGCTGGGTCGTCCCGATCCGGCCCCGATCGGCACCTCCGTTCGTGCTCAGCTCGCCTGCTGCGGCCGCTCGTAGGAAAGCGTCGCAGTCGGCGACCGTCAATGATCGGACTCGCTTGTTGCCCACGCCACGAACCACGATCCCAGCTCGCCACCGTTCGAGTTCCAACGTCTTCGCCGCCAGACCCTTATCCGCCCTCATCTTCAAATACACCTCGATCGTGTCACCTACGAGGCGCTGGGCATCCCCGAGATGCCCATGAGTGGCGACCTCCTTCTGCATCTCCCGCAAGAGCGCCCGGGCCTTCGCCCTAGTTGGAGCACGACGACGACGCCGCACCCGCTTGCCACCTCCACCCGTCGCCAGCTCCACAGCCGCAATCCACCCAGAGCCATCCGTGGATCGGTAGACCGACCCCTCGCCATTCGCCCGCCGAGCCATCAGGCAGCCTCCCGGCGCGTTTCGACGAAGATCTCTAGATCCGCCCGAGCAATCAGCCGCCGACGACCGATCTTGATCGACCGCAACTCACCAGTGCGGATCAGCTCCTTGGCCAGCGTCGTCCCGATGCCGAGCAGCGCCGCAGCCTCAGGCACCGTGTACGACAATCGACCGTCACTCATCGTCCTTCCTTTCCTTGTACGCCATTCACCGGTCCCCACGCTTGGGTGGAAACGAATCGGATGATTGGGGCTGTGTTGCCTGGTTCTGTGTTGGCTTGGCATCCATCCGCAAACAAGCATCCATCGCCTCAGCACGATGCTCCGGCAAATCCAACGACGTACTACTAACCATCACCCGCATCACACCGACAACAGACATGACCACCTCCTAGCAACCAAACCCCCACAACACAACCAAAACCCCTCCACACCACATCCAAACCCAAGAAAGCCACTCAGATCAGGTAGCTGTGTTCACAGCGTCGAACTTCAGGGCAGCCCGATATCACCATCCAGAAACGTCCCCGAGCTGCACTCGACAACCGGCATCGTGATGGCCCGGATGCAGCGCACCAGTACACCGGCCGGATGCGTCCGCCCAGCTCGGCCCGGGATTATGGCCCGCTCACGTCGTGATGTTATGGGTGGTCAGTCTGGTCGACGTCGGCCCTACTGGGGAGGCGCTCCACGACCCCTATTGTCGTAGTCGCGAGCAGATAGAGCCCGACGGTGGCCGCGGCTGTCGCAAATGATGCCGAGTCACTTGCTGCTGCGCTGACTAGGAGAAGCAGGAAGCCAAACGCATATCTGATGGTCGGATTCCACCGAGCCTGTCTCTCCACATGGTGAAGACTACTGATATCTGTCGCCCATCGCTGGTCGGCCGACGAGACCCGGAAGGACCGCAACTCAACCCGACTACCTAGGGTGCGAGGAAACGTACAGCGCATAACGTGCCGACGAGAACTCGCTCACAGCCCGTTTCTGGGAGCCGAACTGGGAGCCATAGGTGACGACCTTCAGCGACCGAAGGCGACCTCAGCCAGCGACGAGGCTCCGAAAACTAGGCTTCCCCGACCGGCTGCGACCCGCACCGACCTGGTCGGACCCGCCTGCTAAGGAGGTGTGGGTTTACGCCCACCGTGGGTTCAAATCCCACCCTCTCCGCA
>JAAETI010000678.1 GCA_024228555.1 bacterium
GATGGAACAGAGACCCTCGGGCTTTCCTCCCGGTGCTTGACACCCCACCGTTACCAGCGACGCGCCCCAAGAGCGGAGACAGGCAATGAACACTGACCTCGAACTCGCTGTCAGACACAACTACATATCCGACCCTCCAATCCAGCGAGAACACTCAAACCGTGCGACCTCGTGCCGCACCCAAGACGTTTTTCCCCGCAGCAACGCCAACTCGACCGCTTGTTCAACAATCGTGGACTGCAAACGAGTGGCCTCAGCTTCGAGCTCGGCGATCTGGGTTCGTTCGGCCCTGGACTGTTTTGGCTTGCCCGGCTTGGACGCCGACAACGCCTCGATAGCTCCATCGCGGGCCACCGCCCGCAACCGGGTCACAGTTGTCCGGTCCACCCCAACCTCGGCTGCGGCATCAGCCTGGCTGAGCTGACCCGACAGCATCCGCACCCACAAATCGTACTTCTGCTCCCCGGTTAGAATCCGCTTCGGTTTCCGTGGCGTCGTCATCGACGAAAGCCTCCTTCATCAAGGACCAACAACCCTCTCAAAAGCTGCTTGAAAGAACACAGACCCCGTCGCGCGAAGTCAGCGGCAACACACGACTGTCGCTCGCACCTTCAGCGAGATCACCGCTGGTGACCGCCAAGCAGTCGCGGCTGGGGTGGCCCCGCTGCGTGAACGGGTGTGGTCACAATCGGGGGCAACGACTGGCACCGATCCAGTATTGTTGGACATCGACGCCTCGCTGGTCGAGATCCACTCTGAGAACAAGGAACAGACCGCGGCCACGTTCAAAGGCGGCTTCGGGTCTCACCCGTTGCTTTGTTTCGCTGATGCCACCGGCGAGACCCTGGCCGGGGTGTTGCGGCCGGGCAACGCCGGCTCCAACACCGTCGCCGATCACGTCGCTGTGTTGGACCAAGCCATCGGCCAGCTCCCCTGCCGCGATCGCCCGAGGGCACCGCTGCGGCGACGAGGTGGCGATGATCGAACGAGACGTCGTGGTGCGAGCCGACTCGGCCGGCTCACCGAAGGGTTCCTCAGCGCGTGTCGGGCCCGCAACGTCGGGTTCTATGTCACCGCACGCTCCAATGCCCAGGTCACAGAAGCGATCTTCGACGCCGAAGGCGTCACCCAGGTGTGGCTCCCGGCGCTGGACCGCCACGGCGAACCCCGCACCGACGGAGCTGCGGTTGCCGAGCTCACCTGTTTGATCGAGGACTCCAAGCTGCCGTCGGGAACCCGGCTGATCGTGCGCCGCGAACCGTTGCATCCCGGCGCCCAACGCAGCCTGTTCCCCTCATTCGAGTTCCGCTACTAAGGCTTTTACACCGACCAGCCCGGCGACCCGGTCGATCTCGACGCCACCCCGCGCGCCCACGCCCACGTCGAACAACACATCGCCCGCTTGAAAGACTCCAGGCTGTGCCGGTTCCCGTTCACCAGCTTCGACACCAACGCGGCATGGACGATAACCGTCGCCCTCGCTGCGGACCTACTGCGCTGGATCCAGCTCCTGTGCCTCACCGGCACCTGGACCGACGCGCGACCCAAGACCCTGCGATGGGCGATCCTGCACACCCCCGGTCGACTCGTACACCGAGCCCGCCAACGCATCGTGCGCATCATCGACACCTGGCCCACCGCCGATGTGATCCTCGCCGCCTACCAACACATCGACTGAGCCTGCTGAACCTGCGTTGCCGGCCCAGACCAACAACAACCAGCACCCCCTTGACCCGCCGCGCCCCGACGCCCAACCAACACCCCCACCACGCCAGACACCACCCCACCACCGCACAGCCAGCTCGACACGACCCACCCCGCCGACCAGTGTGTTGCCCGCCCGAACACCAAGAACCCGAACCCCAAACACCTCAACCAGCCCCGTGAAGAATTGGGGCTAGTGCTTCGTAGTTCTGGATACCCTCTGCAAGGCCAGAGAGTGTTCCTGGTTCGCTGTGTAATCATCGCCATACAGCGCACGACCGTGGTGGCCTGAGTTTGTGAACGGGTCTAATTGACCCACAACTTGGACTCACGTTGGAGCCATTACCCCTGGTCAGAGCGTTCTGAGCGGAAGGTAAGGGATTCGAACCCTTGGTGACCCGGAGGCCACAACGGCTTTCGAGGCCGCCCCATTCGTCCGCTCTGGCAACC
>JAAETI010000679.1 GCA_024228555.1 bacterium
CATCCAGCGGATCGATCCAAATCAGACTGTCTGCTGGTACAGCACCCTTCCCAACACCATCGAGGCCCAATCCCACCGGTATGTCACTACTGCCCTGGGCAGGGTCGCTCCGGGAAAGTGACTGTGAAAGCGCATCCACGCGTGCCGTCAGTGATGAGAGCACACCGGAATCGATCCGGTTGCGCGCGTCCTGGTCTTTTTCACGGGAGAGCAGCTCGCGCTTGACCCGGGTTGTGACGTTCTCTTCGATCTGGTGACGGTTGGCCAACAGATCACGATTTCCCTTGCGCAGCTGGTCATTGTCTTTACGCAATGCCTGCACTTCCGCGGTCATGGCGGCGACGTTAGCCGTCAAGGTCTTGATGGTGTCAGCCGGACTGTCCGCATCCGGCGCCGGTGCCTGAGGCACGGTCTCCATGACGAGCGCATCGTTCTGCTCGCCGGTACAAGATTTCAGGGTGACGAAGGCCAGCATCAGCACCACGGCGCCGGCGAGCAGGGGTAGGAGTCGACTAGAGGTTGCAATTGCCA
>JAAETI010000680.1 GCA_024228555.1 bacterium
GACTGGCTCGATAAGCCTCCAGCGAACACTATGCCCGACAGTCCAGGATCCCTCGATCGGGAGCCTGACGATGCCAGCAATCAGAAATCGGCTGATTGTTCACCTGATTCAGATAATTCCAATGACTGTGATATCGATCCGACATCAGAAGCGCTCCCCGATAACGAACTCGGAATAGCCCCGGCGTCGAATAACCTTGAGTACCCGGACGCGACAACACCAGAAGAGGTGCCAGCGGGCATCGGCGTATCCGGCCCCGCCGACCTGAAATCGCTGCGTGCCCGCGCCTGGACCCTGGCGGCCAGACTGGCTCAGCGCAATGGACTGAGCGACCTGGTGGTACCGCTGCCAAGCCAGGGGCTTGGGTTCACGCTGCGCGACGTTCCCGATCCGGCCTTGGCAGATCAACTGGACGAGGCGACGCTGAGTCAGCTCTCACTGGTCTGGTGGCAGCTGGCCGCCTGTGCTGAACTGACCGTGGCTCCTGCCGCATCCATCGTGCCACACCTGCCCACTGAGTCGGTGCTGCGACAAACGCTGGAACAGCAGGATCTGACGCAGCTGTTCGACAGTGTTTGGACGCTGGACCCGGGCCAGACCGGCCACCGCCTGTGGCGACGGTTGGGGGACAGGGACTGGATGGATCTTTTGAACCTGATGGACAGCTATCGCCGGATACACCGTCTGGCAGAGGAGCGGCAACTCGATCTCTGGGCACCGCCATGAGCGTTTGCACCAAGGAGTCCGATCTGGTCACCGCGGTCCTGATGTACGCGCTGCGTTGCCTGGCCGAAGGTGACCAGGCGGCGC
>JAAETI010000681.1 GCA_024228555.1 bacterium
CCTTTCTCTCAGCCAAGACCGATCTGGTTGCTGGCTTTGATGGGCAAGGGCAACGCCAGGTCTACATGTATGATGTTGCGACCGGCGTTGTCTCCCCCGTCACCACCGACGCCTCGAACGCGGCGCTTGGGGGGGATGGCGCTGCGTACTCCGTGGCGCTTGACACCGACGGCAGCACGATCATCTATGAAAGCCGAGCGACCAATCTGATATCAGGCTTTGTGAATGCGAACGGGAGCGGCCCCGACGTTTTCGCGTATGAGGTGGGGTCAGGTACCACAACGCTGATCAGCCACTCCACAGCTGGAACAACGACAGGTGGAAATGGCGACTCTGGGAAGGGGTATTCGGAAACGGTCCATGTCAGTGATAACGGCAACAGAGTGACGTTTGCAAGTCGGGCCTCCGACCTGAGTTCGGGTTTTCCTTCGTCTTCAGGGACGGTGATGAACGTGGACTCGCACGATCTCGGCACGGGCACGACGACGCTGGTGACCCACGACGCAAGTAGCGCGACCGTGGGCGCGGATTATTATGTCGCTGAGTTCGATGTCAGCGCGGATGGACAGCGGGTTGCGTAC
>JAAETI010000682.1 GCA_024228555.1 bacterium
CGGGCGGGCAGGACTCGTCTTGGAGGTCATGACCCAGCGCTGTCACCCACTCCAATCCGGTGTCGGGATCGGTGTGAGAATACAGCAGGCGGACAAGCTCCTATCCGATAACCGGCCCTGAGGGCCGTTGTTGTTGGGGGTCCGCGATGGGTTGGCCTCAGCAGCGGAGACTCGGCTTGGAGGTCGTGATGGGATCGAGTGTTGTAAAGGTCGACGGTAGTCATCGGTTGGTTGGTGACGATCAAGCGACCGGGTTGATGAACCGGTTCTTGGAGCATCTGGGGATCCGGGCGTTCTCTCCGGCGATTGTGCGGGCGTATGCGTTCGATCTGGCGAACTTCGCGGTGTTCCTCGATGAGTCGGGCTTCGAGTTCGACACGATTCACCCGGTCGGTTTCTTCGACTATCTGGAGTGGCAGCGCAAGCGAGGAAAGCGTGGGGCTGAGCCTGCGGCGTCGTCGATGAACCGACGGATCTCGACGGTGCGGTCTTGGTTCGTGTTCTTGGTCACGATCGAAGTCATGGCCAAGAACCCGGTGCCGGTGGCGCGCCGATCGAATGGTCTGCGGGCGCCACGCCGGGGAATGCTCGGCCACACAACCGACGGAACTGTGGGGATCGGTGGTGGCCGTCTGGTTAAACAGCCCCGGCGGTTGCCGGAGTCGTTGGATCCTGACGATGTCGCTGTGTTCCTCGCTGATCTGAACACCCATCGGGACCGGGCGATGGTGCTCGGGATGGTGTTGGGCGGTCTCCGATCGGCCGAGGTCCGGTCGCTGCGGTTGGCCGATGTCGATATGGGGATGCGCCGGGTTCGTGTGGTCGGCAAGGGCGACTGTGAACGGATCGTTCCGATCGATCGGGTCTTCTTCGACGAGGTCGCCGCTTATCTCCGGAGCGAACGACCGGCGGGTTGTTCGACCGCGGAGTGTTTCGTGGTGCTGCGGGGCCCGACCCTGGGTGGGGCGATGACCGAGGCTGGGCTGCGCAGGATCTTCCGGGTTCATCGCCAACGGACCGGGGCGACACGGGTTCGCCCTCACCGGTTGCGGCACACCTATGCGACCGAGCTCGCTGGGGCTGGCATCGACTTGTTGGCGTTACGGGGTCTGATGGGCCACGCCTCGCCCGAGACCACGGCGAAGTATGTGCACCTCGCTCCCGAGGCGCTGGCCGCTGAGTTCGCGGCGGCGAGGGCGGTGATCGGACGATGACTACGATCGTCGAAGCCCCGATCGTCAACGCGGACCCGGTGACCGGGTTGCTTGATGTGTATGCCCGAGCGCAGCACATGCTTGGTGGAACCGCCGCGTATCAGCGCTGCCGGGTCCGGGCCGCCGGGAAGTTCCTGGCTGTTCACCCTGATCTGTCGGTATGGATGACACGACCGCTCAAGGACCGTCTCGACGAGATCGGAGCCGACTCGACCGTTTGGCCGTTCCTCAGTTTCGCGTTGGTGTCAGGCCATGTTCAAGCGGATCTGGACCTGTTGTTGACCAAGAACTTCGGACACAGCGTGCGCCGCTGGGTCAACGGCATCTATCCCGACGACACCCGAGCATTGCTGGCCGCAGCCGACCGGATCGGGACCAGCGAGCAGCAGGCTCTGTCGTTCATTGGTGAGGGCTTGGGACTCATCATCGCGTTGACCGGCCGCCAACCTAGGGAACTGATTGCCGAGGATCTCGACGGGTGCGTTGCCGCTATCAAGGCATCGCCGGTTCCGACCCCGGCCATGCAACGGCATCGCAGCGCCATGATGTTCGGGCTCCGCAAGCTCCTGTTCGAAGCTGGGTTCGTCAACTGCCCGCCAGCGCAACGCCGAGTGGGCGGGCCACTCACCCGCCAAGGCCGACTGGCAGCGGTCACGACGCTCGAGATCCGCGAAACCCTCGCCGCATATCTCGACGCTCGGGCTGCGGTGCTCCGCCCCAAGACCATCGCCAAGCTGACCTCAGCGTTGGCGGTGTTCGGCGAGTTCATCACGACCGAGTTCCCCGACCTCGACGGGATCGGCCAACTCCAACGACATCATGTCGAGGCGTTCATGACATGGTCAGCGACCCGGACATGTCGAGGCAACCACGGCGACCGCCCAGTCGGGCCTTTCGTCACCGCCCACGCCGTCATCACCTTGCGGGGGTTCCTCGAAGACATCGCCGCCTGGGGATGGCCCGAGGCCCCGGCCCGTCAGCTCGTGTTCACCAGCGACATCCCGAAACAACCCAAGATGCTGCCCCGGGCGCTGACCCCCGACATCGACACGGCGCTGATGGACGCCGTGGCTGGTCTGGCGGACCGATTCGCCCGGACCGGTCTCATAATCTTGCGTGGCATCGGTCTGCGGATCGGGGAACTCCTCGATCTCGAACTCGACGCCATCATGGACTACGGGCCAGCCGGTTCCTGGCTCCGAGTCCCCGTCCGGAAACTCAACACCGAACGAATGGTCCCCCTCGACGCTGTCACCCTCGCTGCATTCGATGACTGGCTGACCCATCGCCAACACCAGCGAGCCCAACCCCATCAACGCGACAACCGGCCAACCGACTTCGTGTTCACCGAATCCGGCAAACGCCTCGGCCCCGGTCGGATCCAGATCGGTCTACGAACAGCGGTCGCAGCGGCCGGGATCTGCGGGCCCGACGGCACACCGCAGCGGATCGTGGCCCACCAACTCCGCCACACCTACGCCACCAGCCTTGTCAACGCCGGCATGTCGCTCCAAGCATTGATGCAACTCCTCGGACACTCAAGCCCCGAGATGACCATGCGCTACGCCCACCTCGCCTCGCCAACACTGCGCGTCGCCTACGAACAAGCGGTCGGGAAACTCCGAAGGAGAATCCCGGTCTCTTCGACACCTGGGCGCGCTGCGGTTCCTGACAGTGTCGAATGGCTCAACTCCGAGATGCTCAAAACCCGTGTCGCTCACGGCTACTGCTCACGCGATCTCGCCGCCGAAGCCTGCTCCTACGCCAACATCTGCGAAACCTGCCCCAACTTCACCACCACACCCAAGTTCGCCCCGGCCATCACCGCCCAGATCAACGACATCGAAGCCCTACGAAACGACGCCGACCAACGTGACTGGCCCTCCGAAGTCGCCCGACACGACCGTGTCCTCGACAGCCTCCAACACCACCTCCGACGCCTCGAAAACTGACGAACCGATCGGACACACCCTTGACCCCACCCCCGAGGGCCGGGTAGTTGGCGTGCCATGCCGTGCGAACTTCGCCATGGGGATCGCCGGCCTCGAGCAACCCGAGGAGTTTGGTGCGGCCGGCGTCGTCGAGGCGTTCGTCGGCCTTGGTCAGCAACCGCCGGCATCGATACAGCGGGTCGTCTTTGCGGCCACGATGCCCGCAGGTCTGGTTCTGGACCCGGCGGCGGACCTCGTCCAGTTTCTGGTTGGCCAGCTTTTGAACGTGAAACGGATCGGCCACCTGCACCGCGTCGGGGACCATGGTGTCGAACACTTTGCGGTACGGACCCGACAAATCCAACGCCGCGTACTCGATGCCGTCCAACCAGTCCTGACCACGGCGAGCGAGCCACGCACAAGGGCCGGCGGCGTTGCGGCCAGGGACCATGTCCAACAAATGGCCGTCGCCGACATCCACGATCGAGGTCGCCCACCGCTGCCGCTTCCAACGACCTCGGCGGAAGAACAGCGTTTCATCAAGGCCGAGCGAGTGGACTTGGCCGATCCGGTTGGGGTCATCGATCAGAGGAGCCCCGAAAGCATGCACGGTGTCGTTGATGGTGTGCCAGTCCGTGCCAAGCTCGACCGCCACCTCGTTGATCGTTCGACCCGACCGGCCGACCTGGGCCGTCACCCACCGGCCGGCCCGGTCCGTCATTGCCAGCCGTGGCCACCCGATGGTGGGGGCGTGCTCGGTCCAAGACCCGGCCCCGCAAACCCGGTTCGGGCACCGCCACCGGAACTTCCGCCAACACAACCGAGTCGGCCGCCCAAACGCTGGCAGATCCACCAACACCACGTGCGGGCGGTCCTTCACCGTCGCCAAAACCCCGCAGTCCTCACAGCACGGTCGGGGTGTCCGGGTCTCGATCCTGATCTCCAACGGTTGACCAGCCACATCATCAACCGCGAGCACGTTCACATCAGGCAATCCGACCAGCAGCTCACACATGCGCGTAGGATCCATGCTCACAGGGGCTCTCCGGCATCTGATCGGCTTCGACACCGTCAGACTCCCAGAGCCCCTGTCACGCGCCCGGGATACCCAACACCTAAGCCAAAGACCAGACCCCGCTCAGATCCGAAGCGCCGGAATAGTGGAGCTGATAGCGAACCCAGAAGCTGATCTTGATGCCCTGCGTGCAAAGATCTCCGCCGAGCTTGACCCGTCCCGTTACTCCCTCGTCTCTTCGGATGAGGAACTGATCGCGAATCTTCTCACGAAATACACCTACCATTCTCTCCACCCAGGTGGCGTAGAGGTCACATTGGGGTCTGCCCCATGTACCACCAACGTCCCGTGGTACAAGGAGATACCAGGTGGTGGCTATGAGACGTGGGCTGTCAGTGCTGGGCACTGTGCCGGCAGCCCGGTGGCGAGCACCTTCTACATTCGCCAGAGTCAGTGGATCCAGGGTGGTGTCCGGATCGATGACAGCCCGGGCTCTGCCTCGGTCACCTATGTTTCGTTTGGGGGCACTCTCGACGCGGCAGTAACTCGGATCAACATCAACGGGCAGCGCAACACCCACGTCGGGCAGGCATGGGGCAGCGGAGCCAACATTTGGCAGTTTATGAATTGGTGGCAGTGGTCGCCTCAGTCGCCCAGCGGTCCCGGTATTCACACCGACGCCTACGGCGATACTGTGTGCCAGTCAGGGCGGA
>JAAETI010000683.1 GCA_024228555.1 bacterium
CCTGGCCGCCTGCAGGTAGGCGAAAGGACCGAGTCGTACTCGCTCGCCTCTCCCCAGCCCGCACCAAAGATCGGCGATGTGGAGCTCAAGACACCATTGCGTGGTGCCCTTGTCGTAGGAGCATCGACCATTGAAGAGGTTCGAGAACGTCTCGAAGCAACGTTGCTGGAGGCCCGCAACGGCACCGCACCGCCACCGGCCCCACCACTCGAAACGGATCTACGCTCCGATGTGCGTATCGCCATCGACTACCACGACGCCGACGAGTTGGCAACGAAGGCCGAAAAGGCAATCAAGGCTATCGATGCCGACAAACCCACGATGTGGAACGCCCTCCGCAACCAGGGCATCTTCCACGGAGTCGGTAATCCAGGGATGGTGGCATTCCTCTATACCGGGCAGGGCTCGCAATACGTCAACATGCTCGACACTCTTCGCAAGACCGAGCCGATCGTGGCAGATGCGTTCGACGAAGCTGATCGGATCATGAAGCCGATTCTCGGCAAGCCGCTGACCAGCTACATATTTGCGGACCCAAACGACGAAGACGCAATGGGGGCGGCAGACCTCGAGCTCCGGCAGACAGAGATCACCCAGCCTGCGGTTCTGACGGTTGACGATGCATTGACCGATCTACTTGCCGCCTACGGGATCCACCCTGACATGGTCATGGGTCACAGTCTTGGCGAATACGGTGCGCTTGTGGCGGCTGGTGCCCTGCCGTTCGAGGATGCTCTCGAAGCTGTCGCAGGACGCGGTCGAGAAATGGCCGCGGTCGAGGTTGACGACAACGGGCTGATGGCTGCCGTGTTCGCTCCTCTCGACGACATCGTGGCAATCACCGAGGAAGTCGATGACTACGTCGTCGTCGCCAACTACAACAGCGGAAGGCAGGCTGTTATCGGTGGGTCGACACCGGGTGTAACCGAAGCTCGGCGACGGCTAAGTGACGCAGGAGCCCAAGTCATCCCGCTACCCGTTAGCCATGCCTTCCACACCGAGATCGTGGCTCCAGCAGCAATTCCACTCATCGAGCTTCTCGAGAGGCTTCGTCTCGAGTCACCCGCCATCCCGATCGTTGCCAACGTTGACGGTGAGTTCTACCCAATGGGACCAAACGTGGTTCCGAAGATGATTGACATCCTTGGTAAGCAGATAGCGTCACCCGTCAAGTTCGTGGGCGGTCTCAACACTCTCTATGACGCCGGCTGTCGAGTGTTTGTCGAAGTCGGACCGAAGAAGGCTCTGCATGGCCTTGCCGGAGATGTCCTCGGTGACGACGCCGACGTCGTGACTCTGTTCACAAATCATCCCAAGCTCGGGGACCGTGTTTCGTTCAACCACGGCCTGTGCGGGCTCTACGCCGCAGGCCTCGGCGTCGCCCAGCCCGTAGAAGGTGTTGCGGCGGCGGCGCCTTCAAGAGAGGCTGCGAAGCCGGTGCGGGAATATCGGTCTGCTCCGGTGGAATCACAGCCGCACACCGATCCCCAGCCTGCTGCTGCGCCACAAACCAGCGATGTCTACAGCGAGCTTGGCCATCTCTTTGCGGACTTCCTCGCAAAGGGTGCGGCCATCTACGGAGGCGCGCAGCCATCAACTTCTGTCCAGCCTGCCCCAAGGACGATCCC
>JAAETI010000684.1 GCA_024228555.1 bacterium
TGAGACCCGGGCAGATTGACCAAATACCGCCGGCCGCTCAATCGTCTGGCTCGGCGTAATAGAGTTCTCAACCGAGCTGCCCGCGCTGGAGTCACTGATGCCTGGATCGGCCACCGTCTGGGCTTGCGACGCCAAGGTCGACGCCGATGCCGCAGGCGGTGTGCTCGTCTGCGAGCTAGTACTGGTCGCACTGGATGCCACCTCGTGAAATGCCCGCATAAAGATAGACAGGTCTACAGTGTTTACGATGCCATCGTTATTGAAGTCTCCAGTTGGATCAGTAGTAAAGAAAACCCGCTGAAACAAAGAGATATCCACCGTATTGATCATACCGTCACCATTCATGTCACCGAGGGCGAGAATCTGGATGGTCAGGGCATCGCTATCGTCAACACCGGTACCGAGGCTGGGGTCATACACCTGAACCGTGACGTTGAGCTCCGCCTGTACGTCATGGTCTAACCCGACGTTGGCCTTCAGGAACAGCTCACTGCCCATGATCTCA
>JAAETI010000685.1 GCA_024228555.1 bacterium
ACCAGGATCTTGTTGGCGGGGTCGTATCGGAGCAGGCTGGTTCCTTCGATTGCCTCGCGATCATCGAGCACGACTGCATTGCCGTTGTCGTCGAAGACCACGGTCTCGGTCTCGGTTCGTTCGTACTGGTTGGCCAGGTAGCGTCCCGCTACCACTGGCTCGTAATCGGCCCCCTGAGATCTATGGCGCATCAGGTCGATCTGGAGTTGCTCGAATGTGATCGACTGCACCGACAATGAGACCTCGAGTGCCTTGCTTTCCCCACCGGCGGCGTAGGCCGCTGACCACCGGTCGTAGATGTCGGGGCCACTGCCCGATTCTCCTGGCAGCTCCAACAGCAGGGTGAAGTCATCGTCGGCCGACTGGACTCCGTGGGAGATGTCCTCGCCTGCAATCGAGAGGCTCTCAGCGAACCGCCTCAGCTCATCCTCATTGCTAAATGGTGCCTCGATGCTCACAAATAGGGGCCCTTGGGCGGCTGCGATACGGATCTCGGTTCTTGATCCGCCCTTGTTGGTGGGATCGTACATCTGGAGTCGTTCGAGGTAGCCGTCGAGCCCGGCGAACGAGAAGGGTTCCCTTTCGGGCGATTCAGCTTCAATTGGCTCGTCGGTCGCCCGCCGGTAGACCTGGACTAGCAGTTCGGGCACGGCAAAGGGGAGTGAACTTTCCCGATCAGCCGATGGGTGAGAGCGGATGAAGCCCTGGGTCCAAACCAGCTCAGCAAACCCACCCGGTGGGGCGTGGGCTGTGCTCAGGGCCTCGCGTTGAGCCCGCTCCTCAGCCGACCACAGTCCCGCGTCGGTGACCCACCGAAAGGTCCACGGTGCGGGTAACACGTAGCGGGGAAGATCCGGGTCGTTCGCTGGATCAGACCGATCAGCCCCACTATCGAGATCGGCCACCGTGGCCGCTACCGCTTGGGCCACGGCGTCGTCGGCTCCGGCCACTGCCTGGTCCCA
>JAAETI010000686.1 GCA_024228555.1 bacterium
CGCCGCTATTGGTCCCCCCACCTATGTGATTACGGGCTGTTTCCCGGATGCGCCGGACACCACTGGCCAAGACGATCGGCTGACCGCCGCCTTGATCGCGCGCTCACGGCGCGGGCAACCGCTCGCTAGCGCGGCAACCTTTGCTGCGTTGCGCGAAACCCTCGAAGCCAAGCGAAGTCTGGCGCTTGGCTCCGAGCACTGCGATCCGATAGACATCGAGTTGGCTGGACGTGTCGACCATTTCGACTTCGCTATGGAGGTCGTGAGGAGCAAGCGGGGCCTGCGACTTCAACCTGTCGGCAGACACGATGAAACCGGATCGGCATGCTCGGTGGTCCGGTGATTCGGTTGGACCTCGCTGGCAGCCAGAGACGACCCGCGCCCCGCGTCCAGTCCTATCGTCGCTCAGGTTTGTGTCCAGGGGCCGAGGTCCTACGGATCCGATCCGAAACAAGACCACAGAGAACGGCCGATGACTATCAGGGTTCGACAAGCCACAGACCGC
>JAAETI010000687.1 GCA_024228555.1 bacterium
GCGGCCGTAGGCACCGTCTCCCGAGAACACACCCTCCCAGTTGTAGTCGGTGAGCCCGGCTGCAGGGTCGCGGCGTTCAGGTGTGGACCCAGTAAATGGGACGGCGGTCTCAGCCGATCGACGCAACACCCCAGTCGATCGAGACTACCCGAGTTGGATTATCGCTCGCGTCACCCAGGCCACTACGCCGGTACCAGCGTGCTAGTCGGCCCAGTACTCCTAAAGCCACCGTGAAGGGCAAGGTAGGGTGCTCATAGGTCGCTGGCCAGGTCAAACGTCTTCAGTTGGACTCGACCTATGCAACCGTTGCACCCCTCCGTATCCTTGCACCGCCGATCCTGTGACCAGGGAGTTTAGGTCTGAGATCCACTACTTTGCCCCTGGCGGCAGCTTCGGGAGTACTGGGCCGAATAGGACAAGCTGCGAAGCGTGATCGAATCGGCGTGCAGCGACATCTTGGGTCTGCCACGATGTTGGGACAACCATTGACAACTATGGGGATCTCAATCATGCCAGCGCCCAATGGTGACTACATCATGCAGCCAGAGAACGATCCGAACCAGGATCCGAATCAGGTCTCAATCAGTGGCAACAACTATGTAACCTACGACAACAC
>JAAETI010000688.1 GCA_024228555.1 bacterium
CCGTTGGTCGCAGATCGAAGACAGTCTGGGAGCGCTCGACAATATCGCTTTCTCGGCAGATGAGTTGACTGCGATCGATGGCTATGCCGTCGAGGGTGGCTTGAATCTCTGGGCCACATCGAGTGACGCAGGTTGAGCTCGTCGCCTAGGCTGACTGTACGGTGGTCATTGCTGAATGGACGGAGGCACAAGCGATGCGACGCTGGGTGTTGGTATTTGCCCTGAGCCTGGCCGGTGCCTCCTGCACTCCATCCTCACCGGGTACAGGGGAGCAACTGCCGTCACCGACAACGACGGTGGTTCAATCGGCAACGACTCTCAAACCGGTGGAAATCGACACCGACAGCTTCCGGGCTATCGCCGACGGGATCACTCGGTCGTTGCTCGCCGCACAGCCGGAGCTGGTCACCGAACTTGGGGCAGGTGACCTTCTCGAGTTGGACGTCGACTACCTGCTGAATGATCTGTCGCCACGGGGCCAAGCATTGTTGGCCGAAGTGGCCTCAGCCGGTATCGAGCAGCTGGCGGCCTTCGATGGGTACGAAGACGATTCCGAACGCCTTTCGGCCGACGTGCTCAAGTGGTTTCTGGACGACGTTGTGACCATGTCGACATTCGCCGAGTATGCAAACCCGGTCAATTTCATCACGGGCGCACACACCTCGTTCGGCGAATACATGGCCGACGTGCACCCCATTGCTGACGAGACCGACGCAGAGAACTATGTCAGCAGGTTGCTGGCCTACCCGGGACAGATCAGGGATCTAACCGAACGCCTCGAGGATTCCAGCAAGTCGGGGATAGTGCCCACCGATCGGTCCCTTGACATCGCTCGGTTCCAGATCAGTGCCGCGGTCGGAAGCGGTGACGCGGAGACCCATCCTTTGGTAACGGACCTCATCGAGAGGGTGGCTGCGATCCCCGGTGAGAACCGCAGCTGGGCAGCCGGCATCGGTGCCAAGGCCGAGGCGACCGTCGACGATCTGATCCTTCCCGCTCTCGCCGATCTTGATGATGCAGTGCGACGCCTCGATGGGCGCTCCGACCAGACGCCAGGAGTTGCCGCTCTTGCCGGAGGAGATGCGTATTACGAAGCGGTGCTACGTCACCATCTCAGCATCGATATGACACCGGCGCAGGTGCACGCTCTCGGATTGGCAGAGGTGGATCGCGTCGTCGCCGAACTGACTGAGCGACTCAGCTCGATGGGGTATGACACCCAGAACGGTTTTGCCGGCGCAGTCCGCACCGCGGCGGGGGATGCCGGGACCATGCCGACCACATCTGCCTCCGAGCGAGCTGCGGTTCTCGAGCGCACTACCAACACGGTTGCCAATGCATCTGAGGTATTCGAAGCGATGTTCACCGTCAGTCCGGTCGACGAACTTCAGGTGATCCGCCCCCGCCCCGGCCGGGAGGGCGGATCTGGCGCCTACTACCGACCGCCGCCTATCGACGGAAGCCGAAGCGGCGCCTACTACCTGTCGCTGGGCGGCAGCGAGTTTGCTGTCCTGACAATGGATACCACTACCTACCACGAAGGCATCCCAGGTCATCACTTCCAATTATCCGTACAGCGCTCATTGGAGGACGTGCCGTTGCACCAACGAGTGTTTGACTTCACCGGGTACGTCGAGGGTTGGGCGCTGTATGCGGAGCGGTTGGCTGCGGAAGCAGGCCTGTATGCAGACGATCCTCTCGGTGACATTGGTCGGCTGCGGATGGAGCTGTTGCGTGCTGCCCGCATGGTGACCGACACCGGCATCCACTGGGGAGGCTGGAGCCGCAACGAGGCTATCGAGTACATGACCGACCTTGGGTTTGCCACAGGGATGGCCACGGCGGAGGTTGACCGCTACATCGTCTGGCCCGGCCAGGCGCCCGCCTACATGGTGGGGATGCTCGAGATCCTGCGCCTCCGCGATGAGGCACAGGCGCAACTCGGCGACGAGTTTGATCTCGTTGGTTTCCACGATGCGGTGCTCGGTGAGGGCTCGGTTCCGCTGGCTTTGCTCGAAACGGTTATCGACCAGTGGGTCATGACCGTAGATACGGTATCCAGCTGAATCGGCTGTGTCGTGTAACAGAACCCGGCGAACGTGCGAGGTCTCAACGCCATTGCCGAGCGGCGGGGGCAGACGCTTGCCCCAATGGCTTTGGCCTGGGTCTTGCGTGATCAGCGGGTGACTTCAGCGGTGGTAGGGGCAAGCCGTTGGTCGCAGATCGAAGACAGTCTGGGAGCGCTCGACAATATCGCTTTCTCGGCAGATGAGTTGACTGCGATCGATGGC
>JAAETI010000689.1 GCA_024228555.1 bacterium
CAACCCACCGACCAGGATTTTGCCGTCAGGCTGTACGGTGACACTTCGGCCATTATCGGTGCCTGAAGCGATGTCCGTCGTTACGATGCCATCTCCCAGGTCAAACGTAGGGGCATCGTTAACCGGCGTGACGGTGAAGTTGAAGGTGCTGTCCACTGGAGTGCTTACATCTTCGTTGCCGTCTTCGACGTTGACATCGAACGAAGCAGCAACCGTCTCGCTGCCGTCATGCACAAACGTCACCAGGCCGGCAGTCAGATCGGTGCCGGTGAAGCTTGTGGCATCGATACCGTTGACCTGGATCTTGCCGTTGCTGGCAGAGCTCGTGGTGAAGGTGATGCCGGCATCCACATCATCGGCATCGGTGTAACCGAGATCGGTGCCGGTGATGATATAGGTCGCGCCTTCGTTTATTGTGGCGGCGAGATCACCGGTGAGTACCGGGGCATCGTTGACCGCATTGACCGTGATGTTTACCGTCGCCTGATTGACCTTGTCGGCCAGATCCGCGACCTCATCCGTTGCGAGGGTTCGATTGTAGACCTGCACACTATCAAGCGAGCCACCAAAGAACCGATCGACATCCAGATCCTCTCGTGTTCCAAGATACAGATCCCCGGCAGGATCGAATGCATCGCCACCGAGTGTGGCATCAGAGTTCTTCATCTCCCCATCGAGATAGACTTTTGCACCATCGGTGGCTGATACAGTCAGCGTGTACCTGTGCCATTGACCATCGCCGATAATGGCGCTGGCATCAAATTCCAGGAGGGCGGTATCCCCTACGTCATTTGCATCCACGAGGTTGGTTCGCAGCATATTGGCACCCACAGCCGCGGAAGACTCGCCGAGGAACATATTCAGACTGCTCTGTGCATAAATCGCGCCATGACTGTAGATGTATTGGTAGGCTGTGCCACTGTTGTCATCAACTTTGAACTCGAATGAGACCGTGAATTCATTATTGAGGGTGAAATCGGAGACAACGACCTTGTCATCGACCTCATCAAAATTCAGGCCATTTCCAAAATCACCCGCAACACTGGTCGTCCCGGTAATCGTTCCATCAGCACTGCCGATCATGTCGTTGGCGTTGCCGTCAAGCGCCCAGTAGTGCTCGAGTCCTGCTCCACCATCGGTGGCTACATAGTTGAAACTATCCGGACCGTTGTAGTTTGCTGTTGGCGTATACGTCAGTGTCCCATCGCCGTTATCGACAATGGCACCGTTGGCAGGCTGTGTGAACTCGACCACACTGATGGAATCCGACTCAGAGTCAGTGTCGTTCGTCGTTGGATTGAAGATCAGTGGCGTGTCTTCATTGGTATTGACGCTGTCATTGACGCCGGTAACAACATCGTTAGTCGCGGTGATGTTAATCGTCTGGCTGTTGGTACCTTCTTCCGATATTCCATCGCCGGTCAGACCCGGATCGGTGCCCGTGTTACCCTCATCGTTCACTGTTACTGTGAAGATTGTCGAGGCCGAAGGCGTATCACTGCCGTTGAGGTAGGTGATCGTGCCGGTGCCCCCAGCAGTCAACAGGTTGTTGATCTGCGCGATCGTGCCCGAGACAACCACGGTGCCCGTGCCGTTACCTGAATCAATCGTCACACCCGAGTCACCGCTCACGATCGTGATGGCTCCTTCGCCAGCGATCAGCGTGGCCGTCGCGCCGCTGCCCGCCTCGTCAAAATCGCTGACGCCAAAGCCGGTACCCCCAATCGACAGACCCACTTGTTCGGTCGCCGCCAATGCGCTGCCCGGGGCCGTAACAACCGGGGCATCGTTGACCGCAGTGATGGTCACCGTGGTGCTGCCGGTCGCCTGCAATGCACCGCCGGTGCCCTGGCTGCCGGAATTGCCGTCATCAAAGCTCCAGTCGATCTGGGCGCTGGCGGGTGGCGCGTCACTTGAATTGGAGTAGGCAATGGATTGCAAGGTCGAGTCGACCAGTGCGCTGGTGGCGTTGGTGTTGAAGGTCAGCACCAGGGTGCCGCCGCTGTTGGTGGTGACCGTGCCTATAGTAGTGCCGTTGTAGACGAGCGCTCCGCTTTCGGTCAGGGCGCCGAGTAGGCCGGAATTGCTGAAGACATCCTCGGCACTGGCACCGCCGTTGCGCACCAACGTGAGGCTGGCGCCGTCGAAGTTGTCCAGGCTGGCGAGTTCAGCATCGAAGATCTGCACGTCGGCATCCATCACCACCGCCGCACCATCTTCGATGAAGGTTGGGGCGCCGTCAAGCGTGGTAACCGGTATGTTCTCATACCAGGCAACCGTCTGGTCAACGATTGATGCCGAGAGCACGTCCAGATCGCCATCGCCGTCCACATCCGCCGTGGTCACCGAGAAAGCGCCACTGACCCCTGTAGTGATGGTGTGGGTAGTAAACGTCTCGCTGCCGTCGTTCTCATACCAGGCGATCTTATTGTCAGTAGTCGATGCCGAGAGCACGTCGATGTCGCCATCGCCGTCTACATCCGCCGTGGTCACCGAAACAGCACCATCGGCTCCTGTGGTGATAACGCGTTCGGTGAAGACTTCGCTGCCGTTGTTCTCATACCAGGCGATCTTATCGTCGTTCATTGACGCCGAGAGCACATCCATATCGCCGTCGCCGTCCACATCCGCCGTGGCTACAGAAAAGGCGCCATTGGCCGCGGTAGTGATGGTGTGGGTTGTGAAGCTTTCACTGCCGTCGTTCTCATACCAGGCGATCCTGCCGTCGCTTTGTGATGCCGAAAGCACGTCCAGATCGCCATCGCCATCCACATCCGTCGTGGTTACAAACCGAGCGCCAATGGCCGCTGTGGTGATGACGCGTTCGGTAAAGCTTTCACTGCCGTCGTTCTCATACCAGGCGATCTTGCCGTCGTTCATCGACGCCGAGAGCACGTCCATGTCGCCATCGCCGTCCACATCCGCCGTGGTCACAGAATAGGCGGTATTGGCCCCTGTGGTGATGACGCGTTCGGTGAAGTTCTGGCTGCCGTCGTTCTCATACCAGGCGATCTTGTTGTCACTGCTCGATGCCGAGAGCACGTCGATGTCGCCATCGCCATCAACATCCGCAGTGGTCACCGACATAGCGCTACTGGCGCCCGTGGTGATGGTGTGGGCAGTGTAGGTCTCGGCTCCGTCGTTCTCATACCAGGTAATCTTGTTGTCGATGAACGATGCCGAGAGCACATCCAGGTCGCCATCACCGTCCACATCCGCCGTGGTCACCGAAGCAGCACCGTTGGCTCCTGTGGCGATGGTGTGGGCGGTGAAACTTGCGGTGTCAAAGTCGGGTGCGTCGTTGACGGCGGTGATGGTGACCGTTGTACTGCCGGTCGCCTGCAAGGCTCCACCGGTGCCCTGGCTGCCGGTGTTGCCGTCGTCGAAGGTCCAGTCGATCTGGGCCGATGCAGGTGGCGCATCGGAGCTGTTGGCGTAGGTGATCTGGCGCAGGATGTTGTCGACATCGGCGGAGGTTGGTGTCTGGCCGTTGGCGTTGGTGAAGGTGATTCTCAACTCACCCGGAATAGTGGTGGTATCGAAGATGGCGATGGTGACACCGCTCTCTTGCAGCACCGTCTTGTTCAGGGAGGTGGAAGTCTCCAGGGTGATGCCGTTGCCGTCAGAGAATGAGAAGATGTCATTGGTGGAAACACCGCCGTTGCGCACCAGGGTGACACTGGCGCCGCTATAGTCGCCATTGCTGCTGTTGAGTGCATCAAGTTCGGCATCACGAATTTCAACATCGGCATCCAGCACGACCGCTGCGCCGCCTTCGACGAAAGTGGGCGTGCCGTCGAGGGTGTTGACCGCGTCGAATGTTGTAGCGAGCGAGCCATCGGTGTTGTAGCGGAGCAGGGTGAAGTCGTAGTTACTGCCGTTCGAGCGGTCGCCCCGTACCACTATCTTTCCATCGCGCTGCACTGTGACGCTCTGGCCGTAATTGTTACCCCCGATTGACGTGGTGAGTTTGCCATCGGTATCGAATGTGGTATCGAGCGAGCCATCGGCGTCGTAACGAGCCAGGGC
>JAAETI010000690.1 GCA_024228555.1 bacterium
ACCTACCGGGTCGACAAGAAGGGCAGGCCAACATCGGAACGAGTCCTGGCCGGGGCCAACTTGTTGCAGTCACACGAAGTCGACTTCAACGTGTTGTGCACCGTCCATGCCGCCAACGCCGACCATCCACTCGATGTTCACCGGTACTTCCGAGATGAGCTCGGTGTGCAGTTCCTCCAGTTCATGCCGATAGTCGAGCGAGCGACCGAGGTCACCCTCGAGCTTGCCAATCGCGGATGGTCGAGCCATGAGAATGGCCGATCCTTGTACGTGGATCAAGGATCAGTGGTCACCGAACGGAGTGTCGGGCCAGAGCAGTGGGGTCGATTCCTCTCCACCGTCTTCGACGAATGGGTCCACAACGACGTTGGCGACATGTTCATCCAACACTTCGATGCCGCGTTGGCGTCGTGGCTCGGCATCTCACCCGCCATGTGCATCTTTGTCGAGACGTGCGGAAATACGCTCGCCATCGAACACAACGGTGACCTCTACTCTTGTGACCACTTCGTCGAACCCGAGGACCTGCTTGGTCAACTGGCTGAGAAGACGCCCAGGGCCAACCAGTTCAACCCCGTCAGCCCTGGCCTGTTCAACCAGTTCCTCAGCCAACGCCCGGTTAACCCCAGCTGAACTGGAGTCTCCCATGACCGGGTGCCGCTAAGGAAGATCGCATAGCCCGACAGGTAGGGACCACCGACTACCAGCTTCGAGCATCCGCAATCACAGCACCTCCAGGCCGCTCAGATACAACCTATTGCACCGACCGTGACGGGGGTCTTGTCGAGTAGTCGGTTGTGTAGGTCGCTGAGGCGGTCGGGGAGTTTGCGGAGTTGGGGTGGGGGGAGTGGGCCGAGTCGGGTGGGGATCTCGATGGTGTGTGAGTTGATGAAGATGATATTGAACATGGCGGCCCGGTCGAGGGAGTCGAGTAGTCGTCGTGCTGGGAGCCCGAGTTGGGCGGCGAGGTCTTGGGTGGTCCACGGGGTGGGGTGGGTGTAGGCGAGGCGGTGAACAAGCAGGGTGCCGGTTGGGCCTAGGAACGGGGGTAGGAACATGAATGTGTGAAGGGCCCTGCGTTGCCGTGTCTCCCACAGGCCGGGGGTGTCGATCAATTGGATCGGCCACAGAGTGCGTCGATTGAAGGGGGCGGCGATGAAGCCGTGTACATATGAGGGAGTCGTGCCGTGACCATGATCGATCCGCAGCTAGGTGATCGGACCAGTACACGATCACCGGCAGGTCAGAGGCTTGAGCAACTCGTCTTTGAGGAGGATGATGAGCGGGCCTTTGCTGAACTCTTTGAGCTGCATCGCCCGAGGCTGCGCAGGATCTGTAAATACTACGCCCCAGCCCATGACATCGAAGATGTGCTCCAGGAGACATACCTTGCCGCCTGGTCAGGGCTGAGGCGGCTGAGGGATCGTCAGAAGTTGAACAGTTGGTTCACGTCGATCGCCGTCAATGTTGCCAGACGGCACCATACGAGGGCTGAGCGGTTTGACTCAGTGGTAGCCGAGCTTGGATGGCAACTTGGGCTTGACGATACGACCTACATCGATTGGACGACGCCGATCACAGAGAGGGCAGCCTTACTGGAAGCCCTCTCAGCGATGAACGACGATCTACCCGATCTGACAGAGGCGCTGGTTCTGTGGGCACTGCGGACCCCGCATCAACAGATCTCGAATCATCAACAGATCGCTCTCGGCTCAGTTGGACCTCGAATCAGTCGTGCTCTAACAGAACTCGGGCGACGGTTGAACGGAGGCAGTGATGAGTGACAAAGACACCGCCAGGAACCCTCAGTGCACACCTTTGGTCGTCCGACGCCGGGCTGATCTGTTGACAGTTGCGTCTCCTGGCCTATGGGCCGCTCGTCTTGGGCGCCGCCACGCTATGGCCCAGGTCATCGGCCGCTATTTCGGGGAGTCAGTCTCTGGCGAACTGGAGGAGGATCTGATTCTCAATGAAGTCCAGAATGACCTCTGGGCTGTTGATGATGCCGAACTACCGGATCCTGTTGATACGACCGTGTATGAGGTCCTCGACCTGCTCACTGACGACGATCTTCGCCAGTTTGTGAGGCCATCACGGTCTACAGTGCGGGGAGCTGGTAGCCATCACTGAACAAATGGCCTGTGAGGATCTGTGCAGGATCCTGAATCGTTTGGTGGTTCAGTGAACAGGCCTACTAGGCCGGAACTCGGGGTCCCCGGGGCGTTGTGCTTCAACCCACGAACTGGCACCCAGACTTACGCTCGCTCGCCATTCGAGGCCGGCGTTAGTCCGGATTTGAAGCTCGGCCAAAGTTTGACTTGGGTGGTGCTCATGGACATGATTGGTAGGAATAGCCTTGTCGGGCGAAGGGGGAATTGTGTCTCGACATCTCCGCAGATGGCTCGTTGTTGGAAGTGCTATTGCTCTGCTCGGGCTCGTCGGAGCCTCTCAGCCGGCAAGCGCTCACACAGGTGGTCCTAACAACGAGTGGACGTGTGCTCGGGGTCACGCAACATACGACGGCGAGTGTTACAAGCACCTCAGCTACAAGACTGTTTCCTATTCGTTCGTCGGTAGCTGGTGGACCTCGAGTCGGACGTCGGCGTTCAACGCCGGGGGTGATGTGTGGACCGGTGGGTCTCCCTCAGTCGGCACGAACCACTGGGCCTCGGGCGGCCAAGGTACCGTTTCAGCGACCTCGAATCCGTTCAGTTGCGGGGTGTGTGTCTCTATACCCACTAGTGGGCACCTCAACTGGTTCTCAATGACTTGGCAGACGAATCTCGTCTCCTGGAGCACTGGCACCGGACACTCGAGCGGCGGTGGCAAATCGATCCGAGACGTAGCCGCTCATGAGATGGGCCACGTGGTCGGACTGGGCGAGTCCAGCCAGACGGCGGGGAATCACGGATGCGGCACCAGCTCTAGTTCGTCGATTCGGACGATGGGCCAGGACAACCCGTCGTGTGTCCCTATTCCGAACCGGCACGACGAACGGGTAAGTCTCCACTCCGACGACTGGACCGGGCGTTGTCAGATCTACAACCACGCGCACGGCTACGGCTGTTGATGGGAGATCGGCCATGATGAAGAAGCCACTGAAGCGGCCCCTGATCGCACTTCTGCTCGGCGGCTGCGTAGCAGTTGCTTCCTGCTCAACGGCAGTGCCTGACGAGACAAGCGCCGACGCACCGGCCCAGTCGACGCCGCGAGCAGAGCCAAGCGTCGAGCAAGATGCGGCCTCCGAAGCACCAAGCGTCGTGGAGTTGGTGGCCATCGACTCACCCCAATCGATCATCTCTGAGGGCGGCCATATCTTTTCGGGCGACGTCGACCCGAGCAAGATGGCGGACTACTCTGAGGTGGCGATTCGCGGTCAAGTTGTTCGAATTGGAGACTCCCGAACAACGACGCGCTCAGGCGACTGGGAACGCTTGGAGAACCCCGATCAGATCCTCAGCCAGCGGGCGAACATGCAGATACTCACCGCTCTCGAGGTCCGCGTCCTGGAGGTCATAGGCAGCAGGTCCGACACTGCGAACGCTCCATCCCCAGGGGACCTGCTCACCACTCATGTTCTTGGTGGTACGTTCTCGTTCACAGTGACGCCAAAGGAGGCCGAGATCACCGGTTTCCGACCGGACCTTAGCGACGAGGACGAGCAGAAGGTTATCGAGAGCGGCCAAGAGCCGGACCCGGACAAGCCGCAACCCGTTCCTGACGAACCTTTCGACGTGTCGTTGAGCCTCGGCTACCGGGTGACACTGACTGAGGGTGATGAAGTCATCGCCTTCGTACGAGATCATCCGCTGTGGGATCCCGTTGCCAACGACGGTTCCTGGCTCGATGCCGAGCTGACATTTCCTGTCCATCCGGTCGGTTTCGGGATCTTCGTTCGACAGGACGCGAGGACATTCAGAGACGCGACCGGCGAGAGTCTCGTCAGCGAGGAAGAACTGCTCGTTGAAGCCCGTTCACTCGCCAGCGAACGCGGAGAACCACCAGTCGCTGACATTGTTGCCCCGACCCGCCAGAGTGAACCCAGCAACTGACCGAGCGGGACAACCTGTGGCGTCGTGGAACCTGCAACCGTGGGGTCCGAGTAGCAGCCGACCAGAAAGTCAGGATAGTCGACGGAGAGTGAACGATTGATGAGTAGATGCCGCCCGTTGTGGCCGACGTGAGTATCGATCTTCGCTCAATGTGAGCCGCTGACCAGGGGTGACGCTAAGGAGCGAGGCACCAACCGACAATTACCAAGAAACCCCTGATCAGGCACCCATTCCTGAGGCCAGATTCGTGTCGCTCATGCCGTGTCCGTGCTCTCGGAGTTCCACCTGTGAGCGCTCCAGCGAGATAGCCTCCTGTCGCATGCGTCTCTTCGGTGGCTTCGTGTTCCTGGGGTTCGTGGCTGGCGCATTGACCTCACTGGTCTAGGCCCCGGCCTGCGGCGGAACTGGGGGGCTGGTCGGCTATGCCATGCTGATCGTACTGATGGCGTACGCCACCCTCTTCTTCGTCACGGCCGGGGTCTGAAGGCCCGTTGTTGGAACCAGGCACCAATCAGGCATATCTACTGCCGCGGTCGGAAGTCCGGCCTGCGTCAACAGGACGACAAGTCACACCACCAGACAGTGAGCGCCAGGAAACCTCAGGATCCCGGCCGACAAATCATTCACAAAGATGTCAAGGGCCACTTGTTTCTGCCCGGTGGCGGCCAGTGGATGTGCCCGGTGGTGGCCATCGGAACTGCCCAGCGGTGGCCAGGGGTTCTGCCCGAGTGGTTAGTCCAGGGGCGTGACCCCCTTGCCGGTGGTGGCTTGGGTGAGTCGGATTGAGTCGCCGTTGGTGAGGACGATGTGGGCGTGGTGTAGGAGCCGGTCGACGGTGGCGTTGGCGATGGTTTTGGGCATGAGTTCGTCGAACCCGGCGGGGTGGAGGTTGGAT
>JAAETI010000691.1 GCA_024228555.1 bacterium
GATGCTCGAGTTCAGCCTCCGCCTTCGGATGGCGCGATGGGCCGGTGTGCATGCAGATCTGCTAACATGAGTGTATGCAGAGTACGAGTGTGCGGATTGATGTCGCGACCCATCGGGAGCTGAAGAGACTTGCTGCTTCTCTGGGTGCCAGCGTGGGGGACACGGTGGCGCTCGCCGTGCGGCGCTTGCGCCAGGACCGGATCGGGGTCGACCTTCGCGATGATCTGAGCGCTGAAGAGGTTGATTGGCTCGATGCTGACTTCGGGTGATGTCGTCGAGTTGGACCTTGGCGTGCCCGCGCCGAGAGAAGCAGGGTTTCATCATCCCGCGGTAGTGGTGACTGCTCAGCGCATCCTGGACGCGGAACCGAGCGTGGTTCAGGTAGTACCGCTCACGTCGACTCTTCGCGGGTTCGCCTCTGAGGTCGAGATTGATGGTGACACTCTCAATGGCCTGGAGCGCACCTCGGCCGCTCAGTGTCAACACATCCGGGCGGTTGCTACCGGTCGCATCGAAGCAACTCGGGGCAACGTAGGGGCGGCTGCTCTAGTGCAGATTCGCGAGGTGCTTGGCCTCATCCTCGACGTCTCCGAATAGATCGCAGGGGTGTCGCGTTGCTAA
>JAAETI010000692.1 GCA_024228555.1 bacterium
AAAGGGGCGGCGGCATATAGCTAGGCGAAGCGAAGTAGGCAGCGAAGTAGGTGCCACACATTAGCGGGTGGTTCGTCAAGGGCAAGATCTCTCCTTAGCGCTCTTCTCCGAGAGGATCGCGGTTCTAGAGTTGGTGAGCTGGGTAGCCGGCTGCATTGCCGGGATTCTCTTTTGCCGTGTGTCGGTCCCGCGGCGGGATCCGCACCAGCCACACATCAGGATCAAGGCGTTGAAGCTCGGCGAGCCGATCTCCGCGCCCCTGGCAAGGAACTTGCCCCAGAAAATCGTCGGTACCAGGTCGTGTCCAAAGGGTGTTGACACTCAACATGGCTCCCGCCCGATGGACGGGTCCAGCACCTTGAAGGCTCACGACGTGGGCGCATCCCGCTTCCTAGCTCGAGTGAGTCAAATGGCTGGGGTCGTCTCCAATCACCCAGTATGGTTCGAAGCCCAGCACCTACTTGGCTAACGACCCCAGCCGTGGTTCAGCAAAACAGTCGTTCCGGCACGAAGACCGTCTGGTCTCGGAGCATGTAGAAACTCGCTCGCGCCAGCTTGTGAGCGACGGCGCGGATCGCGACCGGGTGGCAGGTCTTGGAGCGTTTGCGATCGTAGTAGCGTCGCGCCAGCGGCTGAAAGCGTAGCGCGAAGGTGGCCGCTTCGGAGAAGGCCCAAGACAGGTATGGGTTTCCGTTCTTGCGGTTCCCCTGGCCCTTCTTCTTCTTGTTGCTGCGTCGTAGGCTCTGGACCAGTCGACAGTAGGAGACATAGTTGCCGACGGCGGGGAAGCGGCCGATCTCGCCGGTCTCGTACATGATCGTCAAGGCCAGTGTCTGGCCGACACCGCCGATGGATTTCAGCACTCGGAAGCTGGGATTGAGCCGGCCGTGGGCCAAGACAGCTTTCTCGAGACGTTGGATCTGGACGTTGAAGGCCTCGATCACCTCCAGGTGGGCCTCGGCGCCGAGCACCAGATGCTGGTCGACGAGTTGCTCGTAGACCTCCTCGGGCGTGAGGCGTTTGAGGGCATTGCCCTTGATGAGATTGCCGGTGTTTCGCACTACGATGTTCTGGAGACTGAGCAGATGTGCCGTTCGGCGATGGACGAAGGTCGAACGTTGGCGCAGCAGATCCCGGATCGGTCGCTCCTCCTTAGGGTAGATGTATCCGGTGGGCAAGATACCGAGGCGCTGGAGATGGGCGAGCCATCGGGCGTCGTGGCGATCGTCGGTGAACTTCAAGCCGTCGTACTGCTGAACGGCGCAGGTGTTGACCAGCTTGGCGCAGTACCCGTTGTCCATGAGGCCGTCGACGAGCCAGTACCAGTTGAAGGTGGATTCGACGGCGACGCCGGCGAGCTCGCTGCGGTAGGGCTCGAGCTCGCGCAGGATGACGTCGAGCCGATTCGGCAGCCTCTTGTCCAGCAGGCTTCGGTCGTGGTCGTCGAGAACGACGGCGTAGGTGTTGTTTGCATGTAGGTCCAGGGCACCATAAAGTGACATAGGGCTCCTCCTTCGGTTGTGGAACAAGATCAGCGTCTGGTTGCCAGCAGGAGGGCAGGAGCCCCACCTACTCGCTCGCCTCGGGCATCAACGATCATCCATTCTCCTCTACCGGTTCGGTAAATCGCCAGAGATCCAATCGGCAAGATTCCATGACATCCTTTGAAAGGGATGAGAGGGGATTGGAGCCTCTCTCGTTCTGCCATCCGCCGTGGTCGGTCGCGGAGCCGAGAACGTCGCCTCCTACAGGCAGGATGTCCCGGCAACGTCAGCCCGCTAGATGATCATCACCCACTTCGGCCAGC
>JAAETI010000693.1 GCA_024228555.1 bacterium
CGCTGAACGACGAGAACGACGTCAACACCACCAGCACGGCGAACAGGGCCATGGTAAGACCAGCGACCATGGGCAACCCGATGGGAGCGACAGTCACCCCTGCAGCCATGATGGTTGCGACCATGATCGGGCGGCGGTTTGTGGCCAGGGAGTCGCGCCATAGACCGGTGCCGTTCGACTTCCTGGCAGTGTTACGGCCAGATTGAGGAGCGGAGCCGACGACGGCGACTCGGCCCGGTTCTGGCGAGCCACTGGGTCTCGAGCTATTGGTGGGGGTGAAGGTCAGAGCGGTCATGGCAGCAATCCTCCGGGTCGAGTCGAGAGAGAGGCGTTCCGGGGAGATGGAGTGGGCCGAGTGACTGGTAGGTGGAGTAGACGAAGCTTCACCCCGCTGTGTGAGATGGCAATGAGCTGAAGATGAGAATCTTCTCATCGGTCGACGGTGGCGATGCCAGGCCACGACGCCCTGGTTCAGTGGCTCATCTAGACTCTGGCCATGAGTCACGAGAAACGGATGGCGACGGCTGGTATCGAGCTCCCGGAGGGATACCCGCCGGCGGGGCTATATGTCTCCGCGGTGAGATCGGGCGGGCTGCTCCATGTCGGTGGCCACGGTCCAGTCGCCAGCGATGGGACCAGTATCACAGGCAAGGTCGGTGACA
>JAAETI010000694.1 GCA_024228555.1 bacterium
AGGCGAGCGAGACCGGGATCAAGTGCGGGAGGCCCTGGTCGTTGCCCGTTGCGATCCAAACGGACTCCTCCTGGTCGAGACGCTGGAGGGCGTCGGCTTGGCGTTCGCTCCTGGTACGTATCGTCACGGACATACGGTACCGAAGGTCTGTCATGCCAGTGGCCTTGCACTCCTCACGTATCGCTTGCTCGACAACGCACCGCGGCCTAGCAGGACCTGGCCCGTCTGGGACCAAGGTCTGAACCTGACAGACAAGGGTCCGAGCGGCACATTGTGCGTGGCACGTTTCATCGCACTCAGGTACTCGGTCACGATGCTGATTGGCAGAGGCTGCCATTGCGCAGTGACGTTGTCGAGCTGTCGAGCGACACCGGGTTGGGGTTGGGAGACTGGGGCGGCTAGCCGAGTTGTACGAGGTAGCGGTCGAGAATCCAGCCTTCAGCGAACGCATCTGTGTGAATCCGGCGCCAGATTTCACCATCAACATCGACGACTTGGATTCCTGCCGCAACAAGCCGCTCACCGGCTCCAACCTCGGCCACCACCGGTCCACCAGCTCCGGGTTCGGCCCATACCTCAACGTATTCCATCCCATCGAGATCGCCGACAGCCCAGGTGATCGAAGGGTCGTGATCGAAGCCAATCTGATCTGAGGGAGAGATCTGATGTGGTGCTTCCTCTGGTTGGGCCCGACGGAACACCAGCGACCGATTACCCAGCGCGCCTGCTCGTAGCTGTTCGCCATCGAAGGTGAGATCGGTGCCACCCTCCAGCACGCCGATGACGAAGCCATCCTGA
>JAAETI010000695.1 GCA_024228555.1 bacterium
CCTGGATGTTCTCTCGTTTCTCTGCCTTCTCATCGAGGTCGAGGTAGGCGCTGTCCTTGAAACCGAAGTTGTTGGCTAGCAGGACCGGGGGAAAGGTGGTCTTGTAGGTCTGGTAGGTATTGACTTGATCGTTGTAGTTCTGACGAGCGAAGGCGATCTTGTTCTCGGTCGCGGTCAGCTCCTCGGTCAGCTGGGCCATGTTCTGATTGGCCTTCAGGTCGGGGTAGGCCTCGGCCACGGCAAGTAGCCGTCCCAAGGCACCGCCGAGGGCACCCTCGCTCTGGGCCAGCTTGCTCATGGCCTCGAGGTTCTCGGGATCTCCCGACACCTCGATCCGGGCTTGAGTGGCTGCTGCTCGGGCGCTGACGACCCCCTCCAGCGTCTCGCGTTCGTGACTCATATAGCCCTTGACGGTCTCGACGAGGTTCGGGATGAGATCGTGACGCCGTTCGAGCTGTACGTCGATCTGGGCGAACGCATTCCGTACGTGCTCCCGGAACTTGACCAGCTTGTTGTACACGGCGACGAGGAAGGTGCCGAGCGCCACGATGATGACGATGATGATGACGAGGAGGATGAGCATGGGGTTCCCTTTGCTGGCGCCTGGCCGGTTTTGGTGCAGATGAGTTGGCTACCACAGCTGCTGGCGCGCTGTCGCTGTCGTATAACGATATTGACTCGCGGGAAGTTCCACATCAGTCTTTCGGAACCGTCACCTCGACTCTTCCGGCGCCAGTCTACGACCGGCGTCCGCCTGCTCGACCCCTTCTGTGGGGGGACCGAGCTGTTGCTGGATCGATACGAGTGTTGCCTCGATTCGGGCCAGGCGATCGGCCAGCTGTTGTGCATCGTCGTTGGAGGACTCACCGCTGACGAAATAGGCGGCAATATGGGCGGTCAGAACCGAGAACAACGCGATTCCGAGGAGCATGAGAACCAGGGCTGCTGCTCGTCCTTCGCTGGTGACCGGGACCTGGTCGCCATAGCCGACCGTGGTCGCGGTAACGGCGGCCCACCAGAATGCGTCTCCCAGTGATTGGATATCGGCGCCTTGGTGATCGTGTTCGGTGGCATAGACCACGAGCGCGCAGCCGGTGATGGTCGCCGTTACGAATGCAGTGAATCGGACAAGGCCCGGTCGCAACAGGATGGTGCGAAGGGCCACGACCTCTCGTAGGGCCCGCACTGGGGGGACGGTGACTGCGAGCAGGTCGACCGGGTGGTGAAGGAGGAACCGCAACCGGCGGGGAGCGAGGTAGGTACGGATACTGATGTCCACCGCCATGATGAGGTGGATCAGCAGCCTCGCTCCCCGGAGTGGCTCCGTCAGCCAGGGCGAAGCGTCGCCGACAACGGCCTGGCTGACATAGACCGGGATGACGGCGAGCGAGGCGACCACCATTGATCGGTGGGTTGCCGCCTCGAACGCCGCCAGCCGCGACCCGTTGCCGCCATCATGGCCCACGTCAGTGATGAGCGGTCTCGA
>JAAETI010000696.1 GCA_024228555.1 bacterium
CCTCGACGATGTCTTTGCCGGCCTCGATCTGGTGTGTGATGGCGGTGTGGCGGAGTTCGTACGGCGTGATCTCGGGGACCTCCGCCCGACGGCATGCGGCCTTGAGATCTCGTCGGTAGCTCTCCTGTCCGACTGGCGTCCCCCGGCGGGTAGTCATGATGAGGAGGAGGTGATCGGGGGCGGCGAGACGGAGCTGCTGCTCTCCCCAGGTCGCCAGCAAGTCAACGGTCTGCGGGTGGATGCGGAGCGTTCGGGTTGAGGTGTCGGTCTTCGTGTCGTCGAACTCATCGTCGGCGTCGAACTGGGTAACGACGCTGATCGTCCCCTCATCGAAGTCGATCTCTGGCCACGTGACCGCCCTGGTCTCCTGCGGGCGGAGCCCGTGGCGGCCGCCGAGGTCGACGCCGATTCGGGTGCTACCCCGAGCTGTCGTGTGGAGCATCTGCCACTGACCGATGGTTAGTGCCCTCTTGGTCCTGCTCTCGACCTCGATCTGTGGAAGCAGGGAAAGGTCGGCCGGGTTCTGGCGTGCGTAGCCCTGCCGCACGTCGTTGCCGATCGCCGCCGCCAGGAATGCCTGGAGCCGCTTGACGTAGTCGCGAGAATCAGGCTGGCCGCTGGCGGAGATCTCCCCACTCGCGAACGCAGCCAGCAGCGCGTCACAGTCGGTCAAGGCGACGTCGGCCGTCTCGCGGCTTGGGCCGAAGAATGCGGTGATGGTGTCAGCAAAGAGCTGATCGCGGGCTCGGTCCGACTTTGACGGCTCCTTGGGCGCTCGGACTTGTTGCAGGTAGTCGGCAACCGTCTCGTCGACGGTGCGGCCGGAGAGCGCATGCCCGCCGAGCTCCTCGTGTTCCTCTCGCATCGCCTTCAGCTGCCGCCTAGCCTCCGCTTCTGTCCGAGCGCGCCGCCACTTCCGGTTCCGTTTCCCGTTCGGGTGGCGGGGCAGCTCGATCACGGCTGCCCAGCGCCCGTTCTTGAGCTTGACGGTCGAGCCCTCGCCCGAAGATCGCCTGCGGTCCCTCACGCCGCGCCCTCGTCGAGGAACCGCTCGATCGACGCTCGGGGAATCAGACGCCGGCGTCCCGCCTTGAGGCTACGAAGCTGCTTGGTGTGGATCAGCTCATAGATCAACCAAGTCCCGACCGACAGCATCTCGGCTGTTTCGGCGACGCTGCAAGCCATCGTCGTCCCGCCATCAGTCGAATGGCGGTCATGATTGCGATCGGAAAACGAGACCATGGAGAGCGGCCAACGGCGATCGGGGTTTCACGGCGAGTCGGAGTGGCGGCGTGGCCCTGGTCGCCGGGGTTGTGCAGTGCGGAGAAAGGGCCGTACTCGGCCGGCCGCTAGTCGCTGTCTCCTTCTTCTCTCGGCTCTTCCGCTAATGGCTCAGCGGCGGCCCTCAACGCCTCCGTAGCGAACGCAGCACGCAAGCATCCAGCCAGACCAGGCGAGACACCTTCGGCTTCCCCGCCGGCTTGAGCCGGGTTACTGTACACATCGTGGACAACTATCCACGACCTTCGACGGTTCGACGAGTTGTACTTTCGACAATCGCAGTCGTGCTCTACACAGCCTCGGCTTGCGGCGACGATCGCAATACCGGGGAAGACAGCGGCGAGGTCGTCGTCGATTCGTGGGGTGGCTCGTTCCAGGAAGCCCAGTCGTCGGTGTTGTTCAGTCCTTTCGCTGCCGCGAGTGGTGTCGAGGTGGTGGAGCTCAGCGACGGCGAGAACATATACGCGAAAGTGGCAAGTGAGAGCGGTGAGGAGATCGGGAGCATCGATCTTATACACGGCGATGCTTCGTGGTTGACGAGAGGGGCAGAAGACGGCTTTTGGGCGCCAATCGACTATGACAGGTTGGACGAGGCCAGTCTCTACGACGACGCACGTAGTGAGTTCGGCGTCGGAATCCTGTACTGGTCATTCAATATCGTCTATCGCGATGACGCATTTGGGAGTGATCGACTCGCCGATTGGACCGACGTTTGGGACTATGCCTTGGTGAATCCCGGAAGGGTTGCGCTGTGGTCAGCCCGTCCCAACTACACGCTCGAGGTCGCTTTGATGGCGGCCGGATACCAACCCGATGATGTCTATCCGCTAGACGATTCGAAGATCGAGGAAGCGTACGCCTCTCTCGACCGCATCAAGGACGGCATCCGCTTCTATGAGACCGGCGCCCAGGGGGAACGGCTCTTCACTAGCGGCGAGGTCGACGTCGCGATGTACTACGGCGGTGACGCGTTTGGCTTGATCGACCGGGGAGAGGACATCGTCGTCGAATGGAACCAGGGTGTCTACACGCGCGACTACTGGCTGGTGCCGGCGAACGCACCTCACTACGAGGAAGCGATGGAACTCATTTCGTTCGCACTCGAAGCTCAGCAGCAGGCCGAGTTCGCTACCGCGACCGGGTATGGTCCGGTCAACCCTGCATCGAGCGATCTGGTAGGCGTCGGGACCGCCAGCCGACTCCCAAGCACACCGTCCAACAAGGCGAGGCAGCTGAGCTATGACTACCTCTGGTGGGGGCTCAACGACGACAGGATGCTAGAGCAATGGAACGCGTGGTTGCGTGGCTAGTGGTGTGTCGGCAAATGATCACTCGGTTCGGGCGGCCCTCGGAACCACCGGCTGTGTCCTCCTCGGCCCACACACGGCTCACGAGTGCGCTGGCCTCCTGCGTCCTTGCCGGCGCGGCCCCAATATCTCGCCCGAGACGAGACCGTCATTTCGGCGACACACCAACAGTGGGGGCGTTGGCCCCCGGCTCCTGGGTCGACGTCATCATGTCCACGGGTGCACCAAATCAGTCGACACTGTAACGGAGGCCACGACAACCCGACTGTACGTGTGTTGTGTGGCCTGTCCCTACAGAGCAGACACCGGGCGACGCTTGGCCGAAGGCCCCGATCGTCGCAGGTCACAGCCCGATCTCAGTCTCCAGCAACGCCGCAACAACCACCAGAAATCTCGTCATGAGATTCCGGGGGTCCTGCCCCCAAGAGATCTAGCCATGGGTGGGTGCCTTGCTCGATCATCGTGCTGAGTCAGCGATTCTCGAAGCCAAAGAGCTTGCGGTCGACCGAGGTGGTGTCCGTGTCCTCACCGACGTTGATCTCCGTGTCTTGCCTGGGCAGAGAGTAGCGCTGATCGGGCCGAGTGGCGCCGGCAAGACGAGTCTGTTGCGCTGCCTTGCTGGGTTGGAATCGGCAGCGCAAGGTGAGGTGAAGGCTCACGTTGAGTCAGGAACCAACGTCGGAATGGTATTCCAGGATCTCGGCTTGTTCCCCCACATGCGAGTCTGGAGCAACGTGGCGTTTCCGCTCTTGGCGAAGCGGAGATCTCGGCGGGAGAGGAAGCGGGCGGCCTTCGCTGCACTAAGGAAGGCTGGCCTGGAGCATCTGGCGAGCCGACGCCCGAACGCAATCAGCGGTGGGGAACGGCAGCGGGTCGCGTTGGTCAGGACGCTCCTCTCGGACCCGGATGTCGTCCTGCTGGATGAGCCCTTTTCGTCACTGGACTCTCACCTCGTTGGACGATTCACTGAGTGGCTCGGCGACTTGCAGGCGGAGACTGGGATCGCATTAGTAATCGCCACGCACGATGTCACATTCGTTCTCGGGTGGGCCGATTACATAGTCCTGCTGAACGAGGGAACGGTCGTCCAGCACGGCGCGCCGGACGTCGTGTTCGAGCGGCCACGTTCGTCGTTCGCGGCTCAGTTCCTCGGCCCGTGCAACGTGATGGCGGGACGTGTCACGTTCCGGCGCAACGGTTTGACCGGTAAGGAGATCGAGATCACGACGGATCTCGGGCTCGTGGCGCGAGTGGGTAGCCACAACCCTCCACCGGAGGAGCTCCCGGAACGAGTGTTGCTCTGCATCCGACCCGCCAGCTTCACTGTGTGCGCTCCGTCCGTCGGCATGGATGATAGACAGCTCTTCGTCGTCGTCGACGTGGCCTACCGCGGCACCTTCACGACCTACGAGATCGAGTCGGTGCCAACTCCGGGTTTCCACCTCAGGGTCGACCAGCCGAACGTGACTGGCAGATACTCGGTTGGCGAGCAGGTGATGCTCGAATGGCCACCGAGGAGGCTGTGTCTCGTGATCGAATGAGTCAACTTCGTCGCCTCGTCGTGATCATCCCGGTTCTGCTCTTTGTGGGTGTAGGCCTTCTCATTCCGTTGTCGCTGGTCCTGATCGGCGCCCTTGAAGCAACGTCAACAGATCGGAGCGCCTTCGACGTCGTACAGTCACCGCCGGTGCCGGCAGTCCTCGGTCGAACCCTGGTGACCGCAGCATTGGTCTCCGCGATTGCGCTCCCGCTGGCGTTTGCCATCGCACACGCGCTGCGAAGGGTTTCGCCTTGGGTGCGGTCGACCGCGTCGGCAGTCTTCATTCTGCCGCTGGTACTCAACCTTCTCGTCATCATCCTGGCGTGGCTGCTGATCCTCGAGAAGAACGGTCTCATCGGCTGGGTCCTGCGGGCAACGACTGGGGATGACGATCCACCATCGTTCCTCTTCAACCCGATCGCGTCGTACCTGGCAATGCTCTACGCCATCGTGCCCGTCATGGTGCTACTGATTGCCTACGATCTTGGGCGACAGCACCCTTCAACGCGCGAAGCCGCGCAGCTGCTCGGCGTATCACCCTGGCATGTCCTCCTGCGCATCGACATCGGCCAAGCGCTACCAGCGCTGATCTCCTCGTACGCGATTGGGTACGTGATCGCCCTGAACCTATACCTCGTGCCCGAGTTCCTCACCGGCCCCCAACTGACCATGCTCCCGTTCCTGGTGCAGCAGTCGGTACTCAACGCCTTCGACCTGCGCACTGCTGCAGCAATCTCCTTGCTGCTGGCGACCCTCTCTCTTGTCCCGCTGTCGGCGTTGGTCTGGGCCGAGAATCGGCAGCGCTCGTGAAGTCGTTTGCCCGTCGAGGGCTGTCTGCAATCGTGCTAGGCCTCGCATCTGCGTTCTTCCTCGTGCCGCTGCTGGTCGTCGTCTGGTCCGGCCTCGCGGCTGATGAGTTCGTTCGCTTCCCGCCGGGACGACCGGAATTATCGTCGGTCGTGACGTTCTTCGAGGACGATGAGTGGCGGATGTCCTTCTGGGTGAGCATCCGCATCGCCATAGTCTCTGCTGTCTTGGCGTTGATCGTCGGGACCGCGTGCGCCGTCGTCGTGTCCTGGGCGTCTCGAGCGGTTGCCTTGGTGCTCATATTCTTCATCATCGCCCCGGCCGTGATCCCGATCGTGGTACAGGCGGTCGGCCTGGTTGGGCTCGGTCGAACGGTTGCGATCGACGGCATCGTGCTCGTCACGCTCGGTCACGTTGTCATCTCTGTGCCATTCGTGTTTCTCGTGATGCGAGTTGCGGTCGGGCATGTGGACGTCGTTCAAATCCAAGCGGCGCAGGTGCTGGGTGCAGGGAGGTGGTTGACCGCCAGCCGCGTGGTCGCCCCCTCCCTCGCACCGTTCATGCTCGTTGCGCTGGCGATCGCAGCATCAATATCGCTGGCCGAGCCGATTCTTGCGATCTTCATTCTCGATGATGGCTCAGCGACGCTTCCACAGCGCTCCTTTCAAGGACTCCGCTTCAGTTTCGATCCGATCCTGTTCACTGCGGCGGCGGTGCTGGTCATCATCACAGCGGTGCTGTTGACTGTCAGTCTCGGGATCGCGCTGGTCTATCGTCGGATGGCCGGGTCTCCAACTCCTGTACAATCGCATGGCTCGGCAAGATGACAGGACACCAATACGGACCGGTGTAGTCGGGCTTACCACCGCCTGGCGAACAGTTCGACATCTTCGGCGACGCCGCATGGATACGATCAGCCGAGTTCCCTGGCGAGTGCTTCGAGTTCATCCATCAGGTCGTCATCTCGAGGTGTCGCCAGAGCGAGCGAATGTCTGGATTTGACCGTTTCCCATCGGTACAGACCGCGCAGTGCCTCGGCGATCGCAGCAGGTTGGTGCCACTCGAGGAGTTCCACGACGATCGCTTGCCCGACCGCTTCGCGATCCACACCCCAACGCAGGGCCGTTCGGGCGGCCAGCGCCAACTCGACGGCGGCGAGCTCGTCGGTCCGCGCCTCATCCGCATACGCGATGTCAAAGTCCAGGAGGGCGACGGCACCCGACTCCAACACGAGCTCGTTGCCGCCCCAGCGGTCGGGCACTAGAATGTCGGCCGCAAGGAGTCGCGCCACGGTCGACACGAACGCTGCTGCTGCACGCTGCGCGATGTTCGCATCAGCGTGACCCAGCACATGCGAGAGCGGTCGGCCCTTGAGCCGTTCGAGCAGCTGCCAATCCTCACCGTGGCGGCGAATCCGGGGGGTCTCGACGCCAGCTGTGCGGACAGCTTCGGCGACTTCGACCTGCTCGCTCAAGGTGCGCAGGCGGATGCCGCAGCCAGATCCGATCGCCCACAGGATGGTGTCCCAGTAGTCGGCCACGAGCCGACGAGCTCCTGAATCGTCGGTCCGTCGACAACGCAACACGAGCTCCTCCCCGGCGGCGGTACGGCAGGGCACGACGAAGTTGAAGGCCCCTACTGCACCGGGAAGCGAGCTCGAGCTGACCACGAGACCGAGTTCCTTCAGCAGTGTTGCTGCCCGCTCACTCCGCGTGCCCATACAACGAGAATCCCACACACCTCGCCCGTTCGCGCAAAGGCGTAGATCGCCTCGTTCGGTACGCTGCGTCCTCGCCATCTCCGACCGAGCACGAAGCCGCTACCGTCCTTCCTCGCCGGCCGGCTCCCGCAGCTCGAGCGGGCCGTCGACGAGGCTCAGGAGGAACGCTAGGTCAATGCGCTGTGCGTCGGGCAAATCGTCTGCGTCGACGGCGACCGCCTTGCCGACGATCGGTTCATGGCATCAGTGCTCGCACACGCCAGTCTCCGACACTCCGAAGTAGTCATGCTGCGGCCTCGGGCCCTGATGTTGCTCGAATCCGGATGGGCGCCATCGAGGTGACGGAAGCCGGATCGACTTCAGCCTGTCAGGCGACCCCAAGACTGGCGACCCCACGGGGCCGATCCCGGCTGATCTCGTCACCCAGCTCCAGTCCTGGCTCGACGCCGGCAACTTTGCACCAGATGAGCTGATCTTCCGGTCGAGGAACGGGAATCGCCCTTCGGGTCGAACTGGCGGCGGACCTGGCGCCAGTTCGGATGGGTGCGGCTCCGGGGGTGAGCTGGTCCCAGCTGCATCCGCCGGTATGGAGCAGGACGCGTAGTCGGTAGTGGTCGAAACAGCGGAACCCGTGACCGGCTCGCTTGACCTTCCTGATGCAGTGGTTCATGGCCTCGGTTGGTCCGTTGGAGGCACCGGTGTTGTGGTGGTTCGGAATCTCGGTCCACCATTTGCGGAGGGTCCGACCGAGGGCTTGGATTTCGGGGACGTCATCGGCCAAGCTGGCGCTGACCGGTCGGCCAAACAAGACGGTGGCGAGGTTGATGTTGTCGGTGAGGTAGATGTCTCGGACCATTTCCTAGTTGGCCAGCCACCCGCCGAGAACCTCGTCATGGGGGTCACCAAGGCCGGAGTCCTTGGAGGAGCCGCTAGCGGCCCCGGTCGGTGAGGCGTTCATCGCCGGTCAACAGCACCTTGAGATCTCAGCGCCGCTTCCGTCAAGACGGATATGTAGGCCCCGAAGGTAGTCAACGACGACAACACCTGGCCCTGGCGAGACCAGCTCCTCACCGCGTTCCAACGACTCAGAACGGCCCTGGCCTGAACCCAGGCCCGGCACGGGCCAGCCCAAACCACCAACCCCTCAGGCCCACCAACCAGCCACCATTCACGATCGATCCCCTCCAACGCGCCCCACCACAAGCCCACCCAGCAACACCACCAGAACAACCCACCGAACCCGGCCACCACCACCAATCCAAATCCGTATGAACCTTCAGGGCTAGACAACAAGCCGATCAATGAGCAAACTGTGACATAGTCTTGAATACGGCAAATCGTTCGCATCTCATCATATACATCGACACTTGCCTCCTCATTCACCAACACCTGTAGTTCGATATGAAAGCGTGGAAGCGGCGCCTATCAGATAGAGAGCGAATGAATGTATGAGGTAGTCCTTTCCGCGGGATCGGACCTGTCGTATCGGGTTGTCTTAGCCGGGGGCGCGTTGTTTGTATCGCAGAACGAAGGCGCTCGTGCAAGAGTTCAGAAACTCTTGGAAGATCCTCCGATCAAAGCTCCGGGCGACGACGGCCTCACGATGGTTGCGGTGGCCGGCAGTGCAAACGTTCGCGTTTCTGTCGACGGAGAGCATGCCGTGCGGATTGAAGTCGGAGAGCAAACGGCCCGGCCCGATCGTATAGTTATATCAGCCCGGGATCACACCGATACAACAAGTGCCGCAGCGCGTTTTCTTGTCAACGCTCTCAAAAAGGCGATTGCGCTCCGAGGGTGTGCCACTTGCCTGGTTTCCTCCGGGCGTTCGCCCCGTGCGCTTTACGCTCACTTGGCCGAGGTGTATAGGGACGCAATTCCTTGGGGGCGCGTTACCGCCATAGCGCTAGATGCACTCGATGGACATGATGCCTTCGCATCTCAACTCAACACAGAGTTCGTTCGGCCTTTGGGCGTCGGCGGTATCTTGTTGCCGTCGAACCTCGAAGCTGTCCGAGCTCTGGAAGCACGACTCCAAACCGAGCCTGCCGACCTTGCGGTACACGGCATCGGTAGCAATGGCCATCTCGCATTCTGCGAGCCTGGCTCTAGTTTCACCGCCCCAGGTGGACGAGTTGCACTGGCCGAACCTACGCGTATCGCGTTGTCTGAGTGGGTGTCCGGAACACCTCCACAGTTCGGCTGGACCCTGGGCCTCCAGGCTATTCGGAGTGCCCGAGCGACTATGGTACTCGCTTTCGGCTCACAAAAACGTTCCGCACTTCACAAGGTATTGGAGGGGCCGGTAAATGTAGACCGCCCGGCCTCGTCACTTCTCCAACAGCCTAGGTTACTGATAGTCTCCGACTTCGCAGCATCTGGAGTCAATATCTAGCGGATCCAACGTCGCGAACACTGATAGGCGTCCCGCCACAGCTCATCTCTGTGCACAGTGGCGGGTTCCACCTTCGTGCTTGTAGACCGAGATTGAGCCTACACGCGGTGGATTGAGATCGTTCCGACGAACGTCAGCCTTCAAGGTAGATGGGTCATGTATCGGTGGCATAATATGGGGTTGTGGGTAGGAGCGAAGATTGAGAATATTCGATAATTGATCGCAAGAGGAAGTTTGTCTTTGTCCATGTCCCAAAGAATGCGGGAACGAGTTTGCGGAAAGCTCCAAACGTGGTCGTTGGAGGTGACCCACGAGGTCTCGATCCGCCGTGTCCGGTAGCCGAGCCGTTGGATGCGGGTGGGCGAGTCCTCTTCCCAGTTGAACGCTTCACCCCAGACGGGGTGCCGTCGGCGGCTTTGCCGGTCACGACGATGTGGTTGCGGATTAGGGCTGGGCTGATCTTGCGACCGATCGAAGCGACGTTGGAGCCGCCGCCGACCCGGAAGGTGAATTGGGGGCTGGCGGTGGCCGGGTCGGTGAAGGGGTCCATTTGGAGGACCCCGTCAGCGTCGAAGTAGAGGTCATAGGCATTGGCCGAGGCGATCTCATACATGGCTCGCCAGCGGTCGGTGCCGGCGGTGAAGGCCCGCTCGGCCTCGGTGTTGATCCCCGTGAGCGGCAGGTTGAGCTGACTGGAGGTGATACCGCCACCGGTGGCCAGGTCTTCGATGATGTTCTCAATGGGTTCGTTCTCGTCCCAGGACACGGCGAAGGGCAGTCCGAAGTTGAGCTTGGAGCTGAAGTCCGGCAGCGTCAGGTCGATCTCGTCCGAGGCGTTCTGGTTGCCGAACCGGTCGATGACGAAGGTTCCGATAGCGGCCTCGTGGGTGCTAGTCGAGCTGGTGACGCCCATGACGGCCCTGAGGACCTTGTCGTACCAGAACCCGTCGACCTGGTCGTAGTCCAGCTCACCGTCCTGGGTGTAGAGGGTGACGTCGGCTGAGCGGCGGGTGGAGCCGACCATGTCGATAGTGACGGAGCCGTCGACCAGGCCAGCGCCCCGCATCCAGAGGGTTTCGCCGTCGCTCTCGTAGATGTCGACTCGACGGTGGTACTCGAAGGAGATGTCCATCAGCTCGTCGGTGCCGACCCCGGCGATCCGGTCGACGCTGATCGAGCCGAACCAGACCTTCGTGAGCCCACCGAAGGGGTCCCGCAGGAACACGCCAGTCTGCTCGGCCCGCAGCGTCCTGAGATCGGCCAGCTGGTCGGCCGCGGTGCCGTAGGTGGTGCTGTCACGGAGCTGAACCGACAGGGTGCCGGCGATGCCAAAGTCGGTCCCGACATTGATCTTGCGGCCCCCACCTTCACCGTTGGCGTCGAGCAGCTGAATGGTTTCGGTCTCAGTTTCCTCAGCGAAGCTGTCGCCGGTCGTGATGGCCAGGATGACGCTCGAGGTGTTGTCGTCGGGGTGGACGAGGGTGTACTTGGTGTCGCCGGTCGGGGTGAAGCTATTGGCCCCGGTGTAAGTGCCCTCGCTCAGTTCACCAGTGGTGGTGTCCTGGCTGACCCCGATCAGGATGATCTCCTGGGTGACCCCGTTGGCCCAGGCGTAGCTGTCGACGTCGTAGCTGGCCGCCGACACCAGATCCTCGTAGATCTTGGTCCACTCGGTGTCGCCAGGCGTAGAAGTCGGTGGGCTCCTCGCTGTCATCCCAGGTGATGTTGATCTCGCCGGTGGTGCTGGTGTTGTCGGTGAGAGTGCTGGTAGCCATCAGGTCGACTCCGCCAGTGCTTCGAGATTGTCCAGGAAGTCCTCGACCGCGCCTGCCCGATCTGAACCGCAATCCGCTCGACCTCGGCCAGCGCCTGGGCACTCGAGGAACCCCGACCGGTCTCGTCGTCAACTCACTGGACATGGCCCAAACGATGCACGGTGAAGCCGACATCGGCCACGGCTGAGACGACATCGTCAAGAGCGGCCGGAGAGCGGTCCAGCCACACCTTTGAACCGCTCTACATGCGATCCGGTCGCCGTCGCCCTCGCGCCAAGGCTGGAACTCCGTCGCTGAGCCATGGAGGAGTTCGGTGACGGGTGTGATGGGTTTGCGGGTTGGTTGCGACGCGCGCGGGCGGTTAGCTCGATAGTCCGCCACACCCGTCACGACCCGTCACCCGTCAACAAGAAGTGGGCTCTGGATCGATGAACACCTTCTACCTCCTGACCTGCACCGATCAGGGTCGAGCCATGGCCCCAAGGTGGTAGCCGATAGACCGAAGCCGCAGCTCAGGAGAGACCGACGCCGTGTGGTGTGCGGTGAGGCAGTGCGAAGCAGTCGGTCCACCGCCGGGGAAGTGAGACCACAGCAACCCCACCAGTCACTCCTCGCTGCGCTGATACCCAGAACCCCACCAACCAGTTTGATAGCCACCACGTGCGCGTCGTGGCCATGATCTACGGGCAATCTGGTAGCTGTCGTCGGGAGTGGTTGCTAGCCTTCGAGGGGCCTCCAGGCCATGGTAAGGAAAAGGTCGTGAGTTCGATTCTCACAGGAGGCTCCCCTGCCACCGGCTCTTGGAGCCGGTGGGCGCGGCGACGTAGCTCAGTAGGTAAGAGCGCTCGGCTCATAATCGAGAGGTCGTCGGTTCGAACCCGACCGTCGCTACCAGGTATGCACGCCAGCTACCTGAATGAGTACGGCCTGAACAGACGCGAATGCGTTGTCACCAAACAAAGGAAGGTCAATGGCTAAGGAGAAGTTCGAGCGCAACAAGCCTCATGTGAATGTGGGGACGATGGGCCATATTGATCATGGTAAGACGACGTTGACGGCTGCGATTACGAAGGTGTTGTCGGAGACGGTGTCTGGTTCTCAGGCGACGGCGTTTGAG
>JAAETI010000697.1 GCA_024228555.1 bacterium
CGCGCTGGCGAGCACATTTCCCGCGACATTGAGCATTGCTCCCGTGGAAGAATCCAACGACGAGAGGTCGATTTGCGTCACCGACGCGTCCGCCGTCCCGAACACCACATAGTTGCCCGACGGACCAGCCACCAGCAGGTCCCGCAATAAATCTCCGTTAAAGTTCCCCGCGGCACTGACGGTTACCGTCCCTCCCCCTGAGTCCGTGATTGTCATGCCTTCAAGGTAGCCTTCCGATTGACCAGCGGAGAATGGCAATTGGATGGAAGGAGTTGGATTCAAATCAAGAGCCACGCCATCCCGGGCATCGTCACGGCTGGCCGCCAGTTGAACCACGCCGGGCCGGGTCTCGTCGGCAATCAGGTAATAGATCGCCCCGTCGGTCAAGCCTGGGATTGGGTCGTTGCCAGGAATACGCAACTGATGCTGTGTGGCATTGGCGGCATCGCTAGGCGCCAACTGCGCTTTGGGCAGCGGCACCCACAGGCCATACGTATCGGCCGTGAGCGTATCCACCTTCGGCAGGAAGACGTAGTTGTCGCCCTCGATCAAGGGAGCCACCGCCTCGGCATCGGCAAACGTCGAGACCACTTCGTAGATCAACCCCTGCGGCATGAACAAATGACTGTTGGGAATAATCTCCATCTGCCCCGTGAGGTTGCTCTTGAGTTCCACCCCTAGGCCCCCGCCATCGTTGTAATGCCGCAGGGAGATGGAATAATACCCCGCTTCGTCGAAGGTGTGGGAACCCGGAGTCGGGGTCTTGGGGAAGGACCGGGTCCCATCGAAAGAGGACACAGGCCAGTTATCGATCCACAGCTCAAACCCGTCGTCCGACCCTACCTCGAAGTCATAGGTCCCCGCCGTCGGCACATACAGATAACCCTCGAACACAAAAACGGTATCCCATTGCATGTCGCTCCCTGCCCCAGCATTGCCCACCAGTGAGGGACCATCGTCACCCAGATAGTCCACCAGCGGCGTATGATCGGTGATGGTCTGCGTAGGGCCGTTGGGATAATCGACCGTCGTCGAAACAAACGCATATATCGGATCATCAAACTGCACGATATCGTCAGCGAGGCCCAGGCTGTTGACCGAAATGGAGGTATCGCGATACCAGGTACCCAGCAACCCGTGCTGATCCCCAGGCTGCACGGGAATGCTCTGCAAATCCTCGAGCAGCGTATACAGCTGCCCGCCATTGGCGATCTCGATGGTATTGACGACCCCCACATTCCCGGTCTGAAAATTGATGTCATCGCCGCTGAAGGGCACTGCTGCCGGCGCCCGATAGGTCAATCCATCTCCGGTCTTGACCGGGATCTGCAGCGACAGGAAGAAGTCGTTCGCCCGCGGATCGGAGTCAGCGCTCGACGGCTTGGAAAACTTGACGAAATTCTGGCTCCCCAGATCGGTCAGCGTCTCCGCCAAC
>JAAETI010000698.1 GCA_024228555.1 bacterium
CGCGCTGGCGAGCACATTTCCCGCGACATTGAGCATTGCTCCCGTGGAAGAATCCAACGACGAGAGGTCGATTTGCGTCACCGACGCGTCCGCCGTCCCGAACACCACATAGTTGCCCGACGGACCAGCCACCAGCAGGTCACGCAATAAATCGCCGTTAAAATTGCCCGCGGCGCTGACGGTGACCGTTCCCGTACCTGAGTCCCGGATGGTGATGCCGTCGATGTTGCCTTCCGATTGGGCCCCCGGCAGAGACAATTGAATGGATGGGGTTGGATTCAAATCGATGGCCAGGCCGTCGCAGGCGTCCTCGCGGCTGGCGGCTAGTTGGACGACGCCGGGCCGGGTCTCGTCGGCAATCAGGTAATAGATCGCCCCGTCGGTCAAGCCCGGAATGGGATCGTTGCCGGGAATCCGCAACTGATGGAGAGTGCCACTCGCGTTGGCGCTGGGGACCAACGGCCCCCCAGACACCGGCACCCAGAGGCCATACGTATCGGCGGTGAGCGTGTCCACATTCGGGAAGAAAGCGTAGTTGCTGCCCTCGACCAGCGGTGCCACCGCCTCCGCATCCGTCGTGGTCGAGACCACCTCATAAATAAGCCCCTGCGGCAGGAACAGGTGGCTGTTGGGAATGATCTCCATCTGCCCGGTGAGATTGCTCTTGAGCTCGATCCCCATGCTCCCGCCATCGTTGTAATACAGCAGGGAGATGGAATACAATCCCGCTTCGTCGAAGGTGTGGGAACCCGGAGTCGGGGTCTTGGGGAAGGACCGGGTCCCATCGTAGTAGGACACGACCTTGTTATCGATGATCAACTCGAATCCATCGTCCGACCCGACACCGAAGTCATACGTCCCGGCCACGGGCACATACAGATAACCCTCGAACACAAAGACGGTATCCCATTGCATGTCGCTCCCTGCCCCAACATTGCCCACCAGTGAGGGACCATCGTCACCCAGATAGTCCGCCAGCGGCGTATGATCGGTGATGGACTGCGTAGAGCCGTTGGGATAATCGATCGTCGTCGAAACAAACGCGTATTCTGGATCAAATTCGTTCAGGATACCGGCCGCGACCTCCAGACTGTTGACCGAAACGGACGTATCGCGATACCAGGTGCCCAGCAACCCGTGCTGATCCCCAGGCTGCACGGGAATGCTTTGCAAATCTTCGAGCAGAGTAAATAGCTGCCCGCCATTGGCGACCTCGATGGTATTGATGAAGCCGGGGTTAGACGGATCCGTCACATTGATGTCATCGCCGCTGAAGGGCACCGCTTCCGGCGCCCGGTAGGTCAATCCATCTCCGGTCTTGACCGGGATCTGCAGCGACAGGAAGAAGTCGTTCGCCCGCGGATCGGAGTCAGCGCTCGACGGCTTGGAAAACTTGACGAAATTCTGGCTCCCCAGATCGGTCAGCGTCTCCGCCAAC
>JAAETI010000699.1 GCA_024228555.1 bacterium
CGTTCGCGGAGCTAGGTGTCATGGCGTCGTCAACCTCACTTCGGTGCTGTTGTTCATCATCTTCGTGCGCCAGTCGGACTCATCGATCAATGAGGGCGCGTCGGTCTTCTTCGTGCTCTTGCTGACCCTCATCGTGACGCTCCTCGATCGGTATCACCGAAGAGAGTCGACTGCGGTGTTCGGCGGCCATCCGACTCACTGAGTCAGGAATCAGTCGTCTCGCGTCTTCGGCTTCGCATAAGATGTGGGCCCAGGCGAGCGACAACGGGAGTTTGGGCTCATGGGAGGGTTCGGGATGTTCGCGCTTGGCGCGCCACCGTTGGTCGCCGATTTTGCGGTGATTACGATCGGGGCCGCGGTGCTCGGCTACCTGTGTCAGCGCATCCACCTCGAGTCGATCGTCGGGTTCCTGTTGGCCGGAGCGATCATCGGCCCCAATGCCCTGGGGCTCGTTAAGGACATGGAGCTCGTCGAAGGAATGGGCGAAGTCGGTGTCATCTTCTTGATGTTCGCCATCGGCCTCGAGCTGAGCGCCGATCGGCTGCGCAAGATGGGCGCGCTGATGCTCGGTGGCGGTGCGATCCAGGTGGGCTCGACGATTGCGATCGTCGGGGGCTGTGCGCCCTGTGGGATGTCGACGTGAGAACCGGCATCTACACCGGCTGCCTGGTGGCCCTCAGCTCGACCGCGGTGGTCCTCAAGCTTCTGTCCTCTCGAGGGAGCCCGGATCGCCCCATCACCTGCAGGCCGAGCGAGTTGTCCGGTCTGCGAAACCGAGGTCATCGCAACGAGTTCGAAGCGGTACTCAACAACGGGCCGGCCGTCTATGTTCTCGAACCGCCCTCTGACCCGTCTGCGTTGCCATTCGCACTGCCCGAACCGCTGATGCTGCTGAGAACAATCAATCATCAGACCGACGGAGCCGCTGCAAACGACCTGGTCACAGGCCATCGGGCATCATCCGGGCAACTGACTGCGGGCAACTGTTGATCAGTGGGAACATCAAGCACTGATCAAGATCCTCGTGCTGGTCCCCGTGGCGTGTTCGTGCCGACGGGAGCCGCCAAAACGCCTTCACCTTGCCCTGCAACCCAGAGCCACGCCCTCGGGGCGTGCACGATCGGTTGGAAGGCCGAGATCGCGGCCTGGCACCTTTCCATGTCGGCAACGGGCCGCCCCAGCAGTCAATAGCCCCGTCAAACGAGCGAAGGAAGTGGTGCTCGGAACCACTCGCAACCACCCTGTCCTAAATACCATCCAGTTCCGGCCGATATCGAGGGAGACTTTTCGAGGCAAAGGTGTAGCGACGATGGGTGAGACCGACTTCGACGTGCTCTGGGTGCTGGTGTGC
>JAAETI010000700.1 GCA_024228555.1 bacterium
ATCGCCGGGTCGTTGTCGAGGAGTTGGCTGAGGTCACTCATGACGCACCTCCCGAGGTGGCGAGTCTGGCGGCTTCGCTGGCGGCGGCTGCGTTGGATAGCCACACCGAGGCTCCTGCGTTCTGGAGCGCAATCGCCTGGGTATCGCGGTTCTGCGGATCACCATTGGTGCCACAAAGAGACACGACAACCGCCGCTCCCTTAGCGACTGCATCGGTGATGCCGGGCACTAGCTCAGGCGCCGGATCGGCGTTTGAGCCATAGCCAAGGACAACATCCATGAGGATCACCCCAACCGTGGTGTCGTCCGCTGCCTCTTGCAGCCTGTCGACACGCACCGTCTGGTCGATCATCGGGTGGGCTCGACCCTGGGTGTATTCGTCGTCTCCGTAGTCGATGAATGTGTGGCCGGGTTCTTCCTCCTTGGTTCCGATCTCTCCGAGCGTTGGCATGCAAACGAACCGTGCTTCGGAGCGGAGTGTGCCACCGGCAAACAGGCCGCGGACAAATCCGGGGCGATGGGTGTCTTGGTCCACCGGCCATGAGGCGTAGGTCATGGGCTTGCGGCCCAGCTCGTTCAGGATCTTCCCTGCTCCCTCTTCGAGCGTGTCCTCACCCATGAGTGTCAGTACGACCGGCTTGGAGCACTCGGCTGCGGCGGCTCGAACCTTGTTGGCCACCCTCTCTGCAGGTGGCTTTGAGATCACCGAGATGACCTCGACGGACGGGTCGGCATCGAGTGCTTCGAGCGCCTGGAGGGTTGATAGTGCCCCAACTTCTTCAGATAGGTCATGGCTGCCGGTGCCGAGTGCGTGACGAACCCCCGCCCCAGCGTCGTCGAGCAAGCAGGTCATCTGTTGGATGCCGGTTCCGGATGCGCCAACCATCCCGACGGGGCCGGGCTGGGTTGCGTTGGCAAAACCAAGACCCAGGCCGTTGACGATGGCTGTTCCGCAGTCGGGTCCCATCACCAGCAGGCCTTTTTCGACGCCGCGCTTCTTGAGGACCACCTCTTGTGCGATAGGGACGTTGTCGCTGAAGATCATGACGTGTTGCCCGTTGTCCAGCGCCTCCATCGCTTCGACAAAGGCATGTTCTCCCGGCACCGAGAGCAGAACGATGTTGGCGTCGTTGGTCTTGGCGGCAGATCCGACAGTCTTTGGGTCTGGTGCGTCGAGACCGCCGGACGGGGCGACTTTGTGGGTGAGGGCATCGTTCAGAGCCTGATGCGCCGCCGAAATTGTCTCCTCGCTGTCTGCCCGTACAGCGAGGAGAAGATCGTTCGGCCCAGCCCCAGAGGTGCTGGCCATGTCGAAACCCATATCGTCGAGAAGGCTGAGGTTGAGCTCCGTGGCCATAGCCACGAGAGCATCAGTCACCCCAGACACGTCTTGCAAAGCCTTGCTGGCCTGCATCAATCGAACCGAATCGTGATAACGACCCGGATGTATCTCCACCCGCGAAATCATTCAGATACCTCCGATCGGACACCACAAGGCGCCCGCCCTTCTCCTCTTCGGTTGTTACACGCCTACATCGACGATGGCGATCGCCGGGCCGCCACCATGGGGACCCTGATGCTTGGCATCGACCGAGACAAACACGGCAGGGTCGTTGATAGCGAGAGCAGCGATTGCTCCGACCGCACCCTTGGAATGACGGTGATGGTGGACATCTGAGTCATCGAGCATGATCTGGCGACGACCACGCAACAGCGCCCGGCGGTCGGCTTCGCACTTGATGAAGCAGTTGACGACCTTGCCATCGAGGTCCTCGGCACGGGGACGATCCGGCAGTTCCAGCCCGGCGTCGGCGATACCTGCGTAGATCCCGTCGATGTCGAGAGCATCTTCCATGACGGAGTGACCGATGCGATAGCGGCCACCGGCGCCGGCACGGTTGCCGAACAGAACAATCTGCGCCTGGTTGAGCTCCACACCCGATGAGCAGGATGCCACTGAGGAGTACAGATCGAAGTTGTGATAGATGTCCTCTGCGGTCGGCATCTCGATTTCCTCGAGCCCGACTGCAATGCCGAGGCCCGTCGTACCGTTCGAGACACCCATCGAGTCGAGTGTGTCCTCGGTGAAGACGGTGTGGCCACGGCTGGCTGCATCCTTGATGGTTTCGACCGTAAGCAGCGGGGTCTTTGTCTGGACGTAATGAACGTCCTTGGGGTCGGTGATGCCGGCGTCTGCCATGGCGGCGCGTACGCCGGCGGCGACGGTTTCGACCATCTTGGGACGGCCGATGTCTTCCGGCTTGATGATGTCGCTCATTGCCGTACCGATGACGAGGCGGCTCTTGGAGGGGTCGCCCTCGCCGGGGACCTCTGCGAACACGGTTGCGTGGGGGGTGATGATGCCGTCACATCCGCCCGACCAAACCATCGGGATCTCAGCGATTTCAGCCTTGGAGCGAGTGCCGTGCTCTTCCAGGACCTCACGATATGCGCGATCAGCAAGGATTCTGGTGTAGTCGTTGACGCCACCGTTCCCTTCGGTCTTGCCGATAACACCGACTACCTGGTCTGCGGTGAACGTGCCCTTTTGGATGTGCTCGGCAACACCCGAAGCGTCGGTCACGCTCTTGATCTCGACCTTGACTACCTCTACAGCCATTGCTGCTCCAATCCTCCTCGACTACTTCCGACGGTATACCAATTGGTTGCCAGCCGCATTAGGCTTTGTTGCCGTGAATACCAACGATCTTTTGGCACAGTCTTACCAAACACAGACCCTGACGTTGCGTGAAGTCCTTGAGGAGCCAAATTTTGCGGGAACAGCGGTCCTCGCTGGGTCGGCCGGTCTTGATCGGCTCGTTTCATCAGTCAACGTCATGGAGAACCCGGACATCATCCCCTGGGTGAAGCAGAACGAGCTCCTGATCACCGTCGGGTACTCGCTGCAGAGGCGGGGCAAGGACATGGCGGGTTTGATTGCCGATCTTGACGATCGGAAGCTGGCCGGTTTTGGGGTCAAACTGGGTCCCTATGTCACCAAGATCGACAAACGGACGCTTGCCACCGCCGACAAGCGTGGATTCCCGATCCTGGCCCTCCCTGCGGCTGTGTCCTTCGACGACCTGATCGCCGACGTATACAGCGCCCGTGACTCGCTGCTGCTGGGTGGGCTACACCGCAAGAGCGACCGGGAACGTGAGCTGATGAACGTTGCGCTGGGCGGGGGCGGGACCGTGCAGGTGGCGAAACGTCTCGCCGAGCTCGTCGACTGTGAGGTGCTGGTGCTCGGCATTGGAAATGAGGTAGTGGCCCACTCGGGTGGTAGTGCCGAACCAGATCTCAGTGACTCGGAGCGGTTTGAGAATGCGATCGGAGCCCCGATCGTGTTTGGCTCTACATACGTTGGCCAGCTTTATATCTTTCCAGCCGATGGCCGCAGCACCAGCTTCTTCCCCGGGCTGGTGCCAACTTGTGCGCAGATCATGGCTCTGGCCGCATCTCGCGAGATAGCGGTTGCTTCGGTCGATCGGCAGTTCCGCGCCGAATTTGTCGAACAGGTGCTGCTCAATCGGCTGTCTGATGGCGAAGTCGACCGCCGCTGCCAGGCACTGGAGTGGAATGTGTCCTACCCCGCGGTGGTGATCGATTTGGCCCCGGCGACCCTGGATGCCACCGCACACCTCGAACGAGTCCGTGACATGTTGGCGTGGGCGCTGCGCGCCGAGGGGCTACACGCACCACACGCCATCATCAACGGCAACGTTGTTGCTATCGCCGGCGTCGCGGGTGCTGCGCCAAACGAGTCGGAAGCCGTTGCCCTGGCGGCCTTGCAGGAGGTCTTGTCACGCTGTGCGCCCGACACATGGTCTGCTGGAGTCTCCAGCCCGACCGAATCGTCAGTCGGACTACCCAAAGCGTGGGATCAGGCGCAGGTTGCCACCAAGGTGACCCGCACCATGAAGGGTGCCGGTGCAACCGGTCGGTTCGCCGACCTTGGGGTGCATCGGCTGCTGAGCGAGGTCGACGTGGGCTTGCTGCAGAGTTTCGCCAGAGAGGCGCTTGGTGACCTCCACGAACCGACTGGGAGTCTCGCCGAGCTACGCCGGACACTGAAGGTGCTGCTCGAGACCAACATGAACGTTGCCCAGGCGGCTCGTGAGATGCACTATCACTACAACTCTGTGCGGTACAGGACGGTACAGCTCGAGAAAATGCTTGGCCCGTTCGTCGCCTCCTCGACCCGCCGCCTCGAACTTCACGTTGCCTTGCTGATCTGCGACATGCTCGCCGAGGGAGATAGAACCGACGCATCTGATTTGGTGTGACCGAGAACCCTGGTGTCCTGCCCGGCAAATCGTGCTCGTGTTTGGATGGCCCCTGTCGCCGCCTGTCCTTCGGACAGGTCAGCCACCCACCGTGGGTGCCAGGGGTCCGAACACGAATTCGACCCTTCGATTGGATGCTCTGCCGGCGGCGGTGGCGTTGGAGGCAATGGGTTGGGTTGGACCGTAGCCGACAGTGACAATCCTGCCTGCTTCAACGCCGGCGGTGGTCAGCCACTCCGCAGCAGCTGCGGCTCTCGCTTCGCTGAGCTGCTGATTGAAGTCGTCGGGGCCAGTGGAATCGGTGTGGCCCTTCACCACCATCCCCAACGTAGGGTCACGGGTGAGTATGGCGAGAGCCACAGTCAGCAGCTCTTCGGTCTCCTGGCTGAGTACGGCGCTCCCGAACTTGAAATTCGCTCCATCGTTGAGCGACCCCCCAGTCACGCCATCGCGAATGTCGATCACGTAGTCAGGGAATGGGGCCAACAGCTGGAATACGGTTGGCATGGTGTAGGTCCAATATGGGACGTCCAATCCATCGCTGACAGTGGTCTCGTCGACTACGGCAGCTTCCCCGTAGACGGCAATGGCACCAGCGACGATGTTGGCTTGCGCAGCATCGGTTGCGAAGGTTCCGGTCAAGGTGACAGTGTCGCCTTGCCGTCTCGCATTGAGGTCGGGGAAGCCGGCACCAGTGACCGCAATCTCCGGCTCCACAATGTCGACGCCGACCAACGCCTCGATCGCAGCAGTGAATGTTGCGGCAGCCTCGTTGCTCGGGGAGGTGCCGGCGACCTTGGCCCCATCACCGTCAATGGTTATGGATCCGCTTCCGATGACAGGGAGCAGGGTGACAGTCCGGGGGACGGCAGCGAACCAAGCTGGAGCAGCGATGCCGCTGGATACGGTCAGTGAGGAGTCCATCCCCCCGAGATATACCGTGGCAGCCAGGCGTTCGATGGCCTCCTTGGTGGCTAGGTCGGGAACCACGCCGCTCAGAGTGAACTGACCGCCCTCCAGGATCGCCACCACGACCGGACCCTCTGGCTCGGTTGGAGCTTGGGTTGTCGTTGTCGTGGTCGTGGTCGTGGTTGTTGCGGGGACGATGGTTGTTGCAGGGACGATGGTTGTTGCAGGGGGGATCGTGGTCGTGCTTGCCGACGGTGCGGCGTTGCTTCCGGTCGTGTCGGTCGCGTCGTCGCCTTGGAGGGCATAGAAGCCAACGAGCATGGCTGCTAACCACAATGCGATTGCCCCGCCAACCCGTGCTCTAGGCGGCATGGTCCCAACTCCTTCTGCTAGCCCAGCTGTGGAGCATACCTATCCACTGTTGCTTCACCCTCGGTAGCCAAAATGTCTCATGTGCGGCCAAGTGATCAGACGCACGAGCTTTTGCGTGGATTGAGGTAGAGCATCCCGCCATTTGTCGTCAGCCCTGAGTGTGGTCAGCCCGTTTTGGAATCGCACCGGGTTGCCTGAGATGTTGTGGGAGGGTGAGATTTTGATCTCGTTTGGGCCTGCAAAAGGGACCGCAACGTCGGCCAGGCCGGTATGGTCGAGGATCCTGGCGACTTGGTCCTCCGGATCGGCGACGAAGTCCTCGTAGCGAACCTGGAGGTAGGCGAGATCGTTCTTCCACACCGATTCCACCAGTCGGTTGCGGTATACCCATGCAAGTGATGAGGCGGTGGCCCCGTGTCGATCCATCGTGATCTGTCCTCCTGCCTGGTAGTCGACCTTCTTCCGCAAGCTGAAGGCCACCCCCCGCGGGTCACGAATCAGATGGAGTACCGAAACATCGAATCCTTGCAAGGATGCCGCAACGGCCGCATGCCATGGCGACTTGGAGGCGTCGACCAGGAGGCGGGAGCCGGTATGGTCTGCCGCGGCTTGATAGAGCGCGGTGAGCATCGCGGCATAGTCGTCGCCGTGGTTCGCCTGACGTTTCCCGAGGAACGGCAATCGTCTCCGAATGAGCCAGGTGTTGCCAAGACGGGCTGATGTCTCCCGAGCGCGCTCTGCTACGGCTGTCCGGTCGGCCCCGAAGGCGCGTTCGGCGATGGGCCGCCACATCTGGCATGCGCTGAAGGGTTCCCCACACGAGCAAAGCAGATCCGACCCAAATCCACGGTCCCAGATGTTGTTGATCTCACCAAGGGTGACGACGCCCGGTGCACTGCCCAGAACGTTGGCCAGGATCGTGGAGCCGCTGCGCCCCCATCCTGCAATCACTATGACTCTGATCATCTAGGTTCGTCCCGTCTGCATCTTCGTGATCGCATAGCTAATCTTCGATTCGCCCATGCGAGTTATTCCTCATCGTCGCGTCCCTTATTACCTGATCGTTTTCTCGTGCGGTGTAGTTGCCCACCAAGGTGTCGTTTCGTCCATCTTCGGCGCTGAAGCGGCTGACCTGCTGCGCCGTAACAGCGAGGCCTACGCCATGATGTGGCTTCCGCTCTACTGGGACCTGTTCGCCGCCACAGCCGATCCAGACGGGCTCGGCGACACCGCATCTGTGGGCAGCCAACGGCACCTTCGCCTGCAACTCGCCTGGTTCACTTTGTTGGCAGTTGTAGGGATGGTGCTGACGACATCCGCAGCAGGCTCTACCGACGGCTCGATTCCGACGTCGGTTGTGACACTTGGTGAGGCCTTCATTGCAGGATTTGCCGTCACGCTCTATCTGGGGTGGTCGCGCCGGATTTACCCCGGCCCGACTCACAACATTCTTGGCTTGGCGATGGTCCCGGCGACAAGACGAACCGGCTACTACGCACTGGTAGCCCTGATCGCTATTGCCAGCGAGCAATCGGGCCTTGCCGATCTGGTCGGCGACGGCGTCTCGGAGTGGCTCCAAATAAACACTGAGGCCTATGCCGCGATGCTTCTCATAGCGGTCTACTTTGACCTTGTGGCGGCCTCGCCGAATCGCAGCATTCGGCTGGCTTGGTACAGCTGGCTTGGGGCCGCTCCCATCCTCGTTCAAACCGGTCTGGTGGACGGGATGCTTCCAGAGTCGGTCGTCGCCTGGCTTGGCACGACAACCGAGGCATTCATCGCGGCTTTCGTCATCTCGGTCTACTTCGATGTCATTCGAGGAAGGGTGAGTGGCCATGGTCATGGCTCAGCCGCCAGCGAAGCGACGGATCGCTTCGTCCAGGAGTCCGGGTAGCCAGGCCACCTCGGGTAGATCCTCACCGGGGTAAGGGGCAAACCGCATCTGCATCTCGAGTGCATAGAGTGCTCCGACCGCAGGTATCGAGTCTTTGCTGACGCCAAGCCGACTCAGCGTGGGTGTCGCCGCGGCCACCGCATCAGAGAGCGCTTGTCCGGGCGGCTGTCCTTCGGCCAACGCTGCGTGGAATCGGTAGTGGATTGCATCGAATCCCACCGGCACTGATGGGGCGGTGCGTTCCCAATCCCAGACGATGACTCGATCATCTTCGTGACGCATGTTCCAGGGTGTCCAGTCTCCATGCCATTGCCCCCAAGCGAGCTCCGTATTCGCCCATCGCTCATCAATGATCGCGATGGCGCCGGTGACCCCGCCGAGTCCGTCGGGGAACCGGCTGGGGATAGCTTGTCGATACGAGCTCTGACCGAGTGTTGCGGTATGTCTCACACTGAGGTTGACGAGTTCGGCGAGCACATCGGGGCTCGGCGGCCCGGAGCGTCGGATTGGCGCCCGGCCCATAAGTGGTTTCGCTATGGAAATTACCCGCTTGCGCCAGACACCATGGTGGATGAGCGGAGGCACGCGCATGGTGCGCAATGCCGGGGCCGTTGCCAGGAAGTTGGCTTCTGTCTCGACCAGCTCTCTAGTCAGCCGATTCCATCCCACCTTGGCGAATCCGAGCGTTGCGCCGCGATGGTCGAAGACTCGCAGCACCGGCTTCTGATTGGGTCGCGGTGGTCCCCAGGCCCCAGCAACAACAACAGCAGGAACATCCAAGGCTCTTGCCAGGTACTCGTGCAGCGCCGGATCGCCGTGGTCGTTTCCGGATGTGCGGATGCCGATTGTTGTCCGTAGCCAAGGGCGGGCTAGCCCGGTACGAAGTGCCAGCCAAGCACCGTAGCGAGCGGCAATGGTCTTGAGTCCCATCGAGTCGGTCCACCGCAGCAGCGGGGCTGCTCGAGCCCTGCCCGGGGTCATTGGGACCATGAGCAACGCGTCGCCGCCCTTGATCAAGGCGTGTGGATGGAACCCAGCCGAGGGTTTTGCTCCCGGGGCAAGATCGTCCTCGGTCCACAGCTCGGTGGTGAGACGCGATGCGGTAGCGGAAAGTCGGTTCACTGCCAAGGGAACCGCTCTCCCAATAGCGCAAACAGTTCCGCATTGCTTTCGGCATACGCGTCAGCGAGGTATTTGCGGACCGATTCGGGGACGGACGTGTCGGCGGTCGGGTTCATATGGGGGAAGCCGTCGGGCACCCATGGCGGAGCCTCGAGGAATTCGAAGATCCGGCTGCACGCTGGTCCGGGGTCGGAGAAGAGTTGCTCACTGGAGAGGATCAGCACCCGGTCGTGACCGAAGCTCTCGAGCATCGGTCGAACTTCCTTGATGTAGTGGCCCCGCGCCACATACGAGAACGTCTGATGTGCTTTGCTGTTGTAGCCGGGCTGGTTTCGTACGATGCGCTCAGCTTCCCCCTCCAGTCGGGAGGCTTCAGCTTCCAGCGCGGCCTGCAACTCCAGCGGCTCATTTTCTCGGCGCACCTCGTGTTTGTGATGGGAGATGGCACGCTCAACCGGGTCACGCAAGATGGCAATGAGCTTGACCCCTGGGAGGTCGTTGTGGATTCGGTCCAGTGCCAACGGGTGAAAGATGTAATAGGGGCTTGCTTCGCCAACACGTAGCGGCGCTCCGGTTCGACCTTCTAGCAACCTGGCGTAGGCGGTTGTCGGGAATTGCAGCCGGTACCAGTCGCTGCCCTTGTGATACGCCGTGTCGAAGTAGTGGACACCCTTCATCAACCGTGCGGAGGTGATGTTGGGGTGGGCGCAGAGGAGTTGTTGCAGCGACGTGGTTCCAGAGCGTTGCGCTCCGATGATCAGATAATCGGGAAGGACCCGCCACCTGGTGGTGGGTCGCAGCACCGTGGATAGAGCAGCCCACACCGCCGGACGCATCTTTCTGCGGAACTGTGAGTTCTTGTTCACGTGGCAACTCCGTCTGTCGACCTACCGATGCCTGTGCCAACCATCGCGGCAAAGGCCGTCAGATCGAGTCGGTGGCGCCAATTCCACACGGCAAGTGCGTAGGCGAGACCCGCAATGGCGACGTATGCAGCAAACACACCGATGGTTGTACCAAACATGGCCCGCATTGCAATGCCGATTAGTCCGAAGGTGGCAAAGGCCGACGTCGCCGCAGTCCACCACCCCTTGCTCAATGGGTGGAAACCCAGCATCGATCGGACTTCGACAAGGGGAAGCACGTTGGCGACAACACGACTTGCTGCCCACGCCCAGGCGGCCCCCTCTAGCCCGAGCGGCGGAATGAGGATCAGGTTGAGAAGCACATTTGTTGCAAGGGCGGTCGCCGAGTTCCAGAAGCTCCACAGGCTCTTGCCAGCCATCACGAGGAGGATGTCGACTGGTCCGAAGCCGCTGCCGACGAGGGCTGACCCGGCCAGGATGGCAACAACGGTGGCGGCCTCTTTGAACTCGGCCCCAAAGAGGCCGAGGACTGCGGGGGCAAAGATCCAGACTCCTAGAAACAGTGGCCATGTCAAGCCAACCAGCCATGCGGTTGCCACCTGGTACAGGGAGTGGGCACGCTGCTGTTGGCCTTTCGAGAGCAGGGACGAGAACATGGGCTCAACTGCTTGGCCGATGGCGTCCACGGCGAGGAATCCGGCCTGCACCAGACGTGTGGCAACGGTGTAGATGGCGGCAGCTCGCGGTGAGATGAGCGCACCGACCAGCAACACATCAAGCCAGAGCACTCCGACTCGGAACATTGACGCCAGGGCACGGGGGAGAGTGAACGCCCAGAACTCATACGCCACCTCTTGCGTTGGGCGCGCTGTTCGGACTGCGTTCGGGGAATCGTGGCGGCGGCGCAGATTACGCAGCCAAACTGCGGCTGCAGCAAATGAGAAGACCACCCCAGTCGCCCAGGCTCCCGCCAGCCAGGCGGCCGATACTCCAGCGAGGATCGCCGTACCACCAAGTAGCAGCTGAATGAGCGGCCGCCCTACCCGTTCCGCAGCAACGGTTGGCAACATGGTTCCGTGGCCGCGCGTGGCGCCAAGCAACGCAAGGTTGAGCGCACCCAACGGGACGAAGATCGCCAACACGCGGATCATCGTCTCGATGGAGTCGGCGTGGCTATCGCCTCCGAGGCTGTGGCCCAACGCCGGGGCCAGAGGATATGCGGCAATGGCGACCCCGACGCCAACCACGAGTACCGGTACCAGAGCGATCAACAGAAGTCGTTGGGGTGCGATCGTATTTTCTACAGCAAGAGATCGAGCCGTGAACCGGAGCAATCCCGTGTCTGCGCCGATAGTCACGGTGACCGCGACGATGTTGAACAGGGCGATGGCTTCGAAGAAGGCCCCGCCGTCCTCGGCACCCAACCCCCATGTCACGACGAAGATAAGGGCCATCGAGAGCAATGCCCCGGCGACCCCGCCGATCAGGCTGAGCGACCCGCCGCGGGCAAGAGTTGCAGCATCCGCGGCTTGCGGTTTGTTGTGATTATCGACCGTCACCGTGTGGATTCTCCCCGTTCAGAAACCGCGTCCGGTGGCGTTGGCCCATTTGACCAAGCGCTCTGCGCTGACAATTCCTGAAGCAACTATCGGCACTATGTAGGGCCGTGGCTGACGCCAATCAAGTCGGAAAGCATGCCAAGCAGTGGATAGTGCCTGTTTCTTCAAACCGGAAGCGGCCTGGGCGAAGGCCCGCTGCCCCAGAATACGGGCGAGACCACGAGGTTCCTGCTCGAACTCAGGTGTCTTGGCCACCAAGAAGGCTAGGGCAGTATCAATAGTCTCCCACCGATTGCCAAAGAATGACTCGGGATGCCATTCCACCTCGGTCACGGCACGGTCGGCTACGAGAATGGGCTTGATCCGGGCTGCACGGAGCAACCAGTCGTAGTCCTCCGCATAGCCGCCGGGCAAATCCTCATCGACCGGACCGATGCCACCGGCGATGGCAGATCGGCGCACCAGATAGGTCGAAGGATGAGCCTCCATAATGCGGTCGCGCACGAGATCGGCGATACCAATCTCCTGAATGCCAGCTTTCCGTGGAATGCGTTTGCTGCCGTAGGCGATAACAACGCTGCCAACCGCAAAGTCGGCCTCGGGTTTGGTGGCGAGAGCATCGAGTTGACGTTCCAGTTTGTCGCTCGCCCACACGTCGTCGTCATCGCAGAACGCGATCCATTCGCCGGTGGCGGCCTCGATGCCGGTATTGCGACCTCCGGCCAGACCTGGTTTGTGGCTGTTTGCGATCACCCTGATCGGGGGTTCTATGGACAACTCGACAAGGGATTCATCAGGTTCTGACTGATCGAAGACGATGATGATCTCGCAGAGCTGCTCTCCAGTCTGAGTCAACATCGCTCGGATAGCTCGGCGGAGTAGCTCCGGACGATCGCGGGTTGGGATGACTGCGGACACTCTTGCTGGCACGGTCATTGTGTTCTGTCTTTCTGGTTTGCCTCGTAGGCCCGAAGCAGGTTCAACAATTCTCCCGGGCTGCCGAATGGGCCTCGCTTGTCGCGGTAAGCGACGATGAGTCTTGCCAGCCGCGGTCCTATACCGGGAAAATCAGCAAATGCCCCGGCGTCGGCCTCATTGATGTCTACCCCGAAGACGAGAATCGGTGCCGCAACGGCAGGCGGCGGCGCAGTGACCTCCGCAGGTGGCTTTGTCTGTTCCTCGATCTCATCGATACGTTGTTCGCTGGTGTCTTGGTCCGTGGCCGCGGGTACGATCTCAGCTTCGGGCCATTCTTCAGCCTCGTCTCCAACCTGTTCGGCGCCGGAGTCGTCCTCGAGAACCGGTGCGGGGCCCTCCGCTTCGACAGCTTCGATGTCGGTCTCGTCAACGGCCGGCTCGGTGATCTCTTCATTGGCGAGTTCGGTGATAGGTGTGTCTACAGCGGACGGCTCGCTGGCATCTCCATCGAGCGGAGCGGTGTCGTCCTCGTCGTCGACCGGTTGGCTGATGTCGTCCGCTTCACCGAGAGCCTCGGCCAGTTCCGCAGACAGCTGTTTGGCCGCAAGCTCGATAGCGCTGGAAGACTCTGCAGGATCCGCAACGACGGCGGATTGGACGCTGTCTTCGGTCGCCGGTGGTGTGAGGTCAACCTCTTCCATCCCCTGCGACCCCTCAATGATGATGGCCGGCGTAGGTTCGTCGAGTGCGGCTGCTTCTTGGTCCTGTTGCGTGGGTTCGGTGTCGTCCAGCGGTTGGGTGGCACCGTCTTCGTCGTCGGGTTCGGTGAGGCCTTCCGGATCCTCGTCGTGCTGTTGGGTGATGTCTTCGTCGTCGGGTTCGGTGTCGTCCAGCGGTTGGGTGGCACCGTCTTCGTCGTCGGATTCGGTGACGCCTTCCGGATACTCGTCGCGCTGTTGGGTGATGTCTTCGTCGTCGGGTTCGGTGTCGTCCAGCGGTTGGGTGATGTCTTCGTCGTCGGGTTCGGTGTCGTCCAGCGGTTGGGTGGCACCGTCTTCGTCGTCGGGTTCGGTGAGGCCTTCCGGATCCTCGTCGTGCTGTTGGGTGATGTCTTCGTCGTCGGGTTCGGTGAGGCCTTCCGGATCCTCGTCGCGCTGTTGGGTGATGTCTTCGTCGTCGGATTCGGTGTCGTCATCGTCATGAGCTGACTCTGTGACGGGCTCGTGATCGTCCGTCTCGCTCGTTTCGTCCTGATCGACCGGGGC
>JAAETI010000701.1 GCA_024228555.1 bacterium
GGAGGTGGATGGATCGCGTTCGACCACTTCAGGTGACTGACTGAACCTCCACTCTCGCGAGTTGAAGCGTCGACAGGGCGTCCTGTCGGCCTCAGAGCAGCTCTAGGACCAGCTTCACGCCATCAAACCGGCACTGAGCCGCAAAAGCAGTGACCGATGGTGGCGGGTCGGCTACCTTCCGTCGAAGTCGACCGCCTGATTTCGTCCATTTGATGGCCGTACCCCAGATCCCACCGTTGCCGCATCGTTCACTCCATTCTTCAACAAGCGCGCGACAGTACCCGCCAAGCAAAACAGGCGCCGAAGGAGCTACATGTCCCCCTGTAGCAGCTTCCGTCACGGCGGGCCCTCCAGACGGCTCACACAGGATCCTGCGCCGATCTGTCGCTCGCCGTACGTTCGGGAGTTCCGGGCCGTAGAGATCCTCGGGGCTCAGTCTCACTTCAACAAGCTGTTCCACAGAACCTATGATGCCACCGGCCAGCCGAGTTCGATTTGTGGTCGAACTGGGCTGGCCGAGCCGGTGGGTGAAGATGGAGTTCATCGCGAGTGGTATGGGTCGGCTAGCCACCGTGCTCGCACAGGTCGTAGTCGCCGAGGTCGGGAATCCCGCCGTCGATGGCGTCGATCTCGATCAGGCGCTGGTTCGGGTCACAGCCCATGAATTGGATCGAGGCGAGACCACCGCTGCCTTCACAGGCGTCGATTGTGTTGATGACATCATCGATCGGCCTGAAGTCGAGCGGACCAAAGGCCGAGTAAGGCACGGACACTTCGCTGACATGCCCGTCACGGCAGACCATGTCCACTACGAACCCATCAACCACAACC
>JAAETI010000702.1 GCA_024228555.1 bacterium
AGATACTGGTGGCGGGGCAAAGTTATAACGGCAGCGATTACGATTTTACCCTGACCCGCTACAACACCGATGGTTCGCTTGATACCGACTTCGATGGTGATGGTAAACTCACCACGGCAATCGGATCGGGTGACGATATCGGCAAGAGCGTCACGGTGCAGAGCGATGGCAAGATACTGGTGGCGGGGCAAAGTCATAACGGCAGCGATTACGATTTCGCCCTGGTCCGCTACAACGCTGATGGCTCGCTCGATACAACATTCGACACGGTCAACACCCTCGACGGCACCCCAACCTTCATTGAAGATGGCGCGGCCGTGGTGCTGGATGTGGATGTTGATGTCAGCGATAGCGAACTCGATGCACTCAACGGTGGTCTGGGCAACTACGATGGCGCCAGCCTGACGCTGGTGCGCAACGGCGGTGTTTCAACCGAAGACGTCTTCAGCTTCAGCGACGGTAATGGCATTACGCTGTCCGGCGGAAATCTGATCAAGAACAGTCAAATCATCGCCAGCTTCGACATTACGACCACCGCCGGCGAACTGGTGATTACGTTCACCAACGCCAACGGCGAAACGCCCACGTCCGTCGACGTCGACAACATCCTCCGCCAGATCACCTACGCCAACAGCAGCGAAGATCCACCGGCCAGCGCTCAAATCGACTGGAGCTTCGACGACGGCAACACCGGCAGCCAGGGCACCGGCGGAGCATTACAGGCAGTAGGCAGTACGACGGTGACGATCACGGCGGTCAACGACACCCCAACGCTAGCCGCCACCGCGGCGAATGCTACCTTAACGGAAAACACGGATGTGATCTCGGCCGCCGTCTTCAGCACGGTCACGATCGATCTGATTGAAACCGGCGATGATATTGCCTCGGCCCAGTTGACGATCACCGGCGGTATTGAGAACACCGATACCTTAACCATCAACGGCACTGCCATCACCGGCCTGGGCAGTGACAGCAGCGGCGCGATCACCGGCGGGCATAGCTACAGCTACACCCAGGCCACCGGCGTGGTAACGATCACCTTCGCCGGCAGCACCAATGCGGCAGCCGCCGAACTGGTACTGGAGAACATCACCTACGGTATCGATGCATCAGACCAGGATCCATCAACGACAGCTCGCACGGTAACCCTGAACACGGTCACCGACAACGGCGGTGGCGCGGATACGAATAGCGACATCAGTGAGACGGCAACGATTAGTGTAGCTGCCGTCAACGACCTGCCGACAGCGGCCAACAACACCGTCAGCACCGACGACGGCACGCCATACGCATTTACCGCGGCGAACTTCAACTTCAGTGACATCGATGGCGACACGATGGCCAGCGTCAAGGTCACGACCCTGGAAACAGTCGGTGCACTGCAACTTCAGGGCGTCGACGTAACCCTCAACCAGGTTATCACCAGGGCCGATATCGACGCTGGACACCTGATGTTCGCGCCAGTGGGTAACGATAGCGGCGCTGGCTACGACAGCTTCAGTTTCAGCGTTAACGATGGCACCGCCGACAGTGTCTCGACTTATACCATGACCATCGACATCAATGACGTCAATGATGCGCCAACCTTCGATGTTGGCGACGGGTTAGTCAGAACGGCGATCAGTGCAGGCAATGAATGGGTATCGCAAATG
>JAAETI010000703.1 GCA_024228555.1 bacterium
CCCTGGGGGTGGTTGGCGCGCTCGGCCCAAAGACACGGGCGGCGGCGCGGGCGGTGCTAGCGGCGCGCGGGCTCTCGTTCGGCGGCATCGTTGGTCCGAGGACCCATGCCGCCCTCGGCCAGGGACCGGCGTTGACATACATCGAGCACCCTGTGCGGCTGATCGCGCAGCCGGACCGGACGACCTGTTGGGCAGCCTCGACGGCGATGATGACGCGCTCGACCGTCGCCGCGGTCAAGGCGCGCACGCCCAAGGACATGATCGCCTCGGACGGCGGGCTGCTGAACAGCTCGGGCAACGACCAGGCGGTCGTCACCGGGCGCCAGACTGAGTCGGACCGCATCCATCAAGAGGTGAAACCGCGCCAGTCGCCCGGGTTGAGCCAGATCCAGTTCCGGTATTTCGTCAGGCTCGACACCCTCAATCGGATGAAGGACGCAGATCTCTTGATTGCGGAACGGTTCGTCGAGTGCGCGCAAGCGAAGGCGACGGATCGGTTCGCCTTTCGCCTGGGCGATCGACTCCGCGCTGAGTACGATGAAGCGCTGTCCGCGCGCTCGAACTGTCGCCCCAGCTTGAAACGTATTTGTTTACCGCCTCCAAACCCCGTGGAATCAAGCACCTGAAGATTTAGCTGGACAAAAGCTCGCTGTTCGGCTACCGTAAGGTGGATGAAGGGTTCGGAGCCTGACCGGCGGCTGGAGGAGTTGGAGCGAGAGAACCGCCGGCTGCGGGAAGAACTGGCCCAGGCCCGTGAGGAGATCGAGCGGCTGCGCCGGCTGCTGGAGGAGGCGCTGCGGGCGAGCAAGCGCCAGGCGGCGCCCCATTCCCGAGGGAAACCGAAAGCGAAGCCAAAACGGCCGGGCCGCAAGCCGGGTAAGAACTACGGCGAGCATCGGCGCCGAGCCATTCCCGGCCGGGTGGATGAGCGGATCGCCGTCGCGTTGCCGGCGCGGTGCCAGCACTGCCAGGGCGAAGTGGAGTTTCTCCGCACCCTCAGCCAGTATCAGGAAGACATCGTCCGCCGCACCGTGGTGCGGCAGTTTGACGTGGCGGTGGGGAGATGCTGCGATTGCGGGTACCGGCTCCAAGGCCGGCATCCATTGCAGATCTCTGACGCGTTGGGAGCGGCCCAGGTACAGGTGGGCCCCGAGGCGCTGGCGCTGGCAGCTCAGTTGAACAAACAGATGGGGCTATCGCTGGGGCACACGGTGGATGTGCTGAAGCTGGGGTTTGGTCTGGAGCTCAGCCGGGCGTGTATCAGCCGGGCGCTGGCGCGGCTGGCCGACAAGGCCGAGCCGACCTACGAGGGACTGATCGAGACGGCTCGCCAGAGCCTGGTGAACAGGGTGGATGAGACCGGCTGGCGGGTTGGTGGCCGACTGCAGTGGATGTGGACCGCCGTTAGCGACCAGGTGACCCTCTACATGATTCAGCCGGGTCGAGGATTCGCCGAGGCGGCCCGGCTGTTGGGAGACGACTACAGCGGCTGGCTGGTGCATGACGGCCTGCGCTGCTACTACGGCTTTGAGCAGGCGTTCCATCAAAGCTGCGTGGCGCATCTGGTGCGGCGCTGCCGGGAGTTGAACGAAGTGCTTTCTCCGGGAGCGGCCCGTTTCCCGCTGCGGGTGAAAGGCTTGTTCGAACAAGGCCTGGCTTTACGCGACCGCTACGCGCAAGACAAGATCAGCTTGCACGGGCTGTGGACGGCTACGGGTCGGCTGGAGGCGCAACTCGACCGGCTGCTGGCGAAAACCTACCGTTGCGAGAGCAACCGGCGGCTGGCGGCGCACTTGCGGCACGAGCAGCCGCACCTGTTCACCTTCCTGCGGTGTCCCGGCCTGGACGCCACCAACAACGCGGCCGAACGAGCGCTGCGGGGCGTGGTGATTGCGCGGAAAGTTTGGGCGGCAAGCGCAGCTGGGTGGCAACCGCAACTGGAAGGGGGCGCGCACCCAACAGATTCTGATCAGTGTTCTGCGCACCTGCCGGCAGCAAGGCAAGGACGCGTTTGGGAGCATCGTGTCGCTGCTGCGCTCCCCGACGGTGCAGACGCTGGATATTGTGCCGAGCGGGGCCTCGCCGTAGGCGGCGGCCCCGCCCGTTTCCGCAACGAATCCCCATGATCGATCCCCAACAGCCCGCCCCGGTGAGGTTCTCTGGCCGCACGTTCGCGGTGGAGGAACTGGAGCTGATGCGGCAGATCACCAGCGAGTTCGCCTCCCTGGGGGTGACCGAGATGGCCCGAACGATTTGCGAACTGCTGGAGTGGAAGCGTCCCGGCGGCGGATTGAAGAATCACGAGTGCCGGCAACTGTTGGAGCAACTCCGAGACCAGGGGTGGCTGACTCTGCCGGAGCTGCGAAAACAGGGGCCCCGAGGGTCGCGTCGAGTCCGGTTAACGGAGGGCAGCGCCCCCCAGTCAGAGTTGGGCGGAACAGCCGGCAACTACGAGCCGCTGCGACTGAACCTGGTCGCCCCGGGAGAGGATAGCGCGCGGTGGTGCGAGTGGATCGAGCGCTATCACTACCTGGGTTATCGGGTCCCGGTGGGAGCGCAGTTGCGCTATCTGGTGCGTTCGGCACACCACGGAGACCAAGTGCTGGCGTGCCTGCAGTGGTCGAGTTCGGCGTGGAAGATGGCGCCGCGGGATGGCTGGATCGGCTGGAGCGCCGAGCAGCGGGCGCGGAATCTGCCCTACATCGTCAACAACAGCCGGTTTCTGATTCTGCCCTGGGTGCGGGTGAAGGGACTGGCCAGCAAGATCCTGGCCCAGAGCGCCCGACAACTGCCGGCGGATTGGGAGCGACGCTACGGCTACCGGCCCCTGTTATTGGAGACGCTGGTGGATTCCCAACGCTTCGCCGGCACTTGCTATCGAGCGGCGAACTGGATTCGGCTGGGGCAAACTCAGGGACGGGGCCGGATGGATCGGCGGCACCAGCGACACGACTCGCCCAAGCTGATTTATGTGTATCCTCTCTGCCGTCACGTGCAGCGGCGGCTACGAGAGGCTGTGCCACCACGCTTCTCCGAGACTCTGGGGGAGGCCGGCCAAGAGCGGCGGAGGCGGTAAACAAATACCACTCAACGCACACGCTTTCCGTCGCTACACAGGCGTCAAAGCACTGCCGCGCCTCGGTCTGGTTACCTAGTGTTACTTGGCGAGTACCTGCGTAGTAGTATGCTTGGCACCGCGCATCGATATCTTCTGCGAGTCGGAGAACATCGCCCAGGGAGAGACGGCCAGTTGTTAGCTGAAATA
>JAAETI010000704.1 GCA_024228555.1 bacterium
GAGCGCACGCTCTTCCACGCCGGCCCACCGATCACGTGGGAGCGAGCCAGTGGACCAATGCGCGGCGCCATCATCGGTGCGATGCTTTACGAGGGTCTGGCCAACGACCCCGACGACGCCGCAGCGAAGGCGGCGGCCGGTCAGGTAGAGCTCTCCCCCTGCCATCACCACGGAGCGGTCGGCCCGATGGCCGGCGTTACGTCACCATCGATGCCGGTTGCGATTGTGGAGAACGGCGCCGGCGAAGGAGTCTCCTACTCCACCCTCAACGAGGGTCTCGGCAAGGTTCTCCGCTACGGCGCCTTCGCCCCCGAGGTCATCGACCGACTGCGATGGATGGATCAGGTGCTCGGACCGGTGATGGGAGCGGCACTGCGGCATCGTGGCCCGGTCGATCTGCAATCGCTGATCGCCCAAGCCCTCCAAATGGGCGACGACGGGCACAATCGTAATCGTGCGGTCACCTCACTCTTCCTTCGTGAGATCGGAGCTGCTTTGGTCGATGGTGCCGACGCGCCAACCGATCAACGGCTAGAGGTGTTCAAGTTCATCGACAACAACGACCACTTCATGCTGAACCTCGTAATGGCGGCCGGCAAGCTTGGCTCCGACGCCGCTGCCGGAGTGCCGGCATCGAGCCTGGTCACCGTGATGGCGCGGAACGGCACCGACTTTGGCATCAGGCTTTCCGGAACAGGAGACCAATGGTTCTCCGCACCGGCACCGCCGGTCGACGGTCTCTACCTCGGCGCATTCACTGAGGAAGACGCCAGCCCGGACATTGGCGACTCGACAATCACCGAGACGATCGGTATCGGTGGGTTCGCCATGGCAGCCGCCCCGGCGATTGTCGGCTTTGTCGGAGGGACTGCGGCAGGTGCCGTGCGTCGCACACTGGCGATGTACGAGATTTCCCTGACGGAGCACCCCATCTACCAGATACCGATGTTGGAGTTCCGCGGAACCCCAACCGGCATCGATGCGGCACGAATCGTTCGAACAGGCGTGACGCCGATGATCAACACAGGAGTAGCGGGCAAGGTTCCCGGCACCGGGATGGTCGGAGCCGGTCTTGTCGAAGCACCGATGGAATGTTTCGCCGACGCAATCAACGCACTGGCGGCAGAGATTGAGGAGTCTGCGGAGGAGTCTGCGGAGGAGTCTGCTGATTGATACCGTTGCCCGAATCGGCGACCAGGCGCGCCAGGCGCAAGGACGAGGTTTCGTCACTCCTCTTGTGGGAATGGCGGGGCCGAGGACACGGCGAATGGTGATGATCTGGTCGTCGAGGCGGGTGACATGTATTGATCAGCGGGCTCCTGTAGTAACAAGTTGCCTACAAAACCGGCATATTCATGTCAACAGATCGCACAATCGATCCTATACACTTTGATAAATCGGGTCTGAGGAGGCCGTTTTGGTGATCGCCAATGAGTTCGAGTACCGACGTCCGACAACACTTCCGGA
>JAAETI010000705.1 GCA_024228555.1 bacterium
TCCCGGCTCGGGTACGCAAGCCGAAGGATAAAGCGAAGGTGGAGGTCGGAGTCCAGATCGTGGAGCGTTGGATCCTGGCGTGCCTTCGCCACCGTCAGTTCTTCTCGTTGAGCGAGCTGAACACGGCGATCCGCGAGTTGCTCGAGCGGCTCAACGACAAGAAGTTCCGTAAGCTACCCGGCAGCCGCCGCTCGCAATTCGAGGCGCTGGACCGACCGGCTTTGAAGCCCTTGCCGGCGGCGCGCTTCGAGTACGCGGACTGGGACAAGGGCCGCGTGGGACCGGACTACCACCTCGAAGTCGATGAACACTTCTACAGCGTGCCGTATCAGCTGGTGGGCCAGGAGCTGGACGTGCGTTTCACCGCCTGTACGGTGGAGTGCCTGCACCGTGGCCAGCGGGTCGCCTGCCATGTGCGCAGTTACGTGCCGGGCAAGTGTACGACGGTTCGGGAGCACCAACCCCCCGCGCACCGTCACCATGCTGAGTGGGACGCCCAGAAGCTGATGAAGTGGGCTCACGAGATCGGTCCGGCGACGGGGGAGGTGGTCGAGGCGATCATGATCTCCAAGCCTCACCCACATCAGGGGCTCCACTCGTGTCTGGGCCTCCGTAGGCTCTCGAGGGGCTATGGCAAGGATCGTCTGGAGGCGGCCTGCCAGCGAGCGCTGGTGATCCGGGGCCTGTCGTACAAGAGCATCAGCTCGATCCTCAAAAACGGTTTGGATCGGCAAGCGCTCCCCGGCACCACACCGTCAGCCCGTGCTATCGAGCACGGTAACGTACGGGGCGCGTCGTATTATCAAGGCGCTTCGAAGGGAGCTCCACCATGCTGATACATCCCACCTTGGACCAACTCCGCGCGCTGCGTCTTGAGGGCATGGCCAAAGCCATGGAAGAGCAGCTACAGATGAACGACATCGAAGATCTGCGCTTCGAAGATCGGCTGGCGCTTCTGATCGATCGCGAAGCCACCGAACGAGCGAGTCGGCGCCTCAAGACTCGGTTGCGACAAGCCAAATTGCGTCAGGGATATGCCTGTGTCGAAGATGTCAACTACCGCATCCGGCGGGGACTAGATAAAGGTTTATTTATGACGCTGGCTTCGTGCGACTGGGTCGCCCAGCACCGTAATGTTTTACTCACCGGCCCCACCGGCGTCGGTAAAACATTTCTCGCCTGTGCTCTGGCGCAGAAAGCCTGCCGCGAAGGCTATAAAGTGCAATATCTGCGTGTGTCCCGACTCTTCGAAGAGCTGAGGCTGGCCCATGCCGACGGCCGCTATCCCAAGCTGATGGCGGGTCTGGCCAAGACCGACTTGATCGTCCTCGACGATTGGGGTCTGGCGCCTCTGGCCGACGCCGATCGGCTCGAACTCCTGGAGATCCTCGAAGATCGCCACGAGGTGCGCTCGACGATGGTCACCAGCCAGCTGCCGGTCGACGCCTGGTACGAGGCGATCGATCATCCAACCTTGGCCGACGCGATCCTCGACCGCCTCGTGCACAACGCCTATCGACTCGCGCTCAAGGGCGAGTCGATGCGGCGCAAGAAGGCTCTCGCCCACAGCGCCAAGGAGGACGGATGACTCAACCCATACACTTCCAAGAGCCCAACCCGCCACGAACCGCAGACGGCGCGAGCAGCGGATCGGACTCCGGAAGCAGAAGCAGAATTCACTTAGGGCGCGCAAGGGAACGATCTCGACACTCGCAAGGCTGGTGTCCGCGTCTGCGGTCCGTGGCGGTTGAGACGGGGGAGAACGGATCGGACTCCGGAAGCAGAAGCAGAATTCACTTAAGGCGCGCAAGGGAGCGCTCTCGACACTCGCAAGGCTGGTGTCCGCGTCTACGGTCCGTGCCGGTTGAGTCGGGGGAGAAGCCTTCCGGCCGGCCTCGTGGGCGCGTCTCGTGGACCGGCGTGCCCTGCGCAGGGGCGTGCTGGCGCTCAGAAGGACCGATCGAATCTGTGCCGTATGACGACGGCGCGGGCAGCGGATCGGACTGCGGAAGCAGAAGCAGAACTCACTTAGGGCGCGCAAGGGAGCGATCTCGACGCTCGCAAGGCTGGTGTCCGCGTCTACGGTCCGTGCCGGTTGAGACGGGGGAGAAGCCCTCCGTCGGTCTCGTGGGCGCGTCTCGTGGACCGGCGTGCCTTGCAACCTGGGCGCGCTGGCGGCCAGAGGCTCCGGACCGATCGGATCTGTGTATGATGACCCCGACGACGGCGCAAGCCGACCACTATTGACCCGAGGAGGACCCCTGCATCGACTCGCTCAGGCTACTGGTCGCTTTGCCCTGGAATGGGTGGTCGGAATCGTTGGAATACGCACTTCTTCTGGCATTCCGGTTTCCGGCACGCCCGCTGACGGTTCTTCACCCGCGGGTGCGGCCAGAA
>JAAETI010000706.1 GCA_024228555.1 bacterium
CGAGGAATCACCGGTCGTGATCGGGTCGTAGTAGTCGAAGTTGCGACGCTTCTGTTCGACAGTGAAGTGTTCGCTGCGCAGGAACATGGCCAGCACGACATCAGCTTGCTTGAGGACCTGATGCCGGTAGATCACAAGCGGGTGGTAGTGCAACAGGAGCGGGTATTTGGCGGCCGGCGTGCCGTCCCAGTCCCACGGCTCCAGGTCGAGGAAGGTGGAGTCCTGAGGATGGATCTCCTGTTCATCGTCGAAGGGAATGAACATGGCGTCGGCGGCGGCATCCCAGGCGTCGAGCTCGTCCAGCTCGAGGCCAGTAGAGCGCTGCACACGGTCGAACATCTCACGGTTCCATTCGGCTAGGAACCGGATGACGTGGGCCGCGTAGCGCAGGTTGAACCTGGCCATCACGTTCGTGTAGGTGTTGTCGTTGACGACTGTGGTGTACTCGTCGGGCCCGGTAACGCGGTGGATATGGAACGTCTTCCCACCATTGGTCGACCAGAAACCGAGGTCAGCCCACAATCGGGCCGTCTCGACGAGGATCTCGGCCCCTTCGTGGGCCAGGAACTCGATATCGCCGGTTGCCTCCAAGTAGCGGCGTAGCGCAAACACGACGGCAGCGTTGATGTGGTATTGGGCAGTACCGGCGGCGTAGTAGGCGGAGGCTTCCTCACCGTTTATCGTGCGCCAGGGGTAGAGGGCTCCCCGCTCGTTGAGCATCCGAGCCCGGCGCCGGCCGGCATCGAGCATCTTCCAACGGAAGCGGATCATCTTCCGAGCCGCCTCGGGATCGGTGTAGGCAAGAAACGGGACGACGTAGACCTCGGTGTCCCAGAAGTAGTGACCGTCATAGCCCCC
>JAAETI010000707.1 GCA_024228555.1 bacterium
CTACCTCCCCCCTGGTGCCCTCTTGTCCTTCACACAACAGCAGACGTCGGACCCCTCGACCATCAACGTCTGGTCCTCGACATCGCTGATCGGCCTTGACGTAGCCGTACTGGCCGCCCACACCATGTACCAACTCAATGCCACCACGACCGAACCATTGGGCCCATGCCTACGACCCAGCAACAAGCAATTGGCCGACCTCGCTAGCGCTGACCCCGCCCAACCGCTCCTACACACTCAAACAGTCGCCACCTGCAGCCAGACGATCCCCAACCACGATGTCGCGACTCTCTCCACGCTCTACAGCCTGGCCACAACACACATGACCCAACACGCATCACTACTCGACACAGCAACAGCCCACGCCGCCCACGACGGCCAACAACCACTCCAACTGCTACTCAACCTCCCCTGAACACCGACATCGAGATCCTGCGCCGCGGAACTGGTGACCCAGCGGCACGTCTCGCCCATGGATCGGCCCGCACCTTCGCCGGAGTACCGGATCGGCTCCGCTCAAGCCAAAATGAGGCAGCGTCCGGTCAGCTCGACAACGTCCGCCCATCCAGGCGTGCGAGACGTCCTGGCCTGACACCCCCAGCGAAGCCCGACTGAAGGACGATGTGGACGTGGCACTGGTACGGCGAGGACGGGCGTCTCGATCCCCTGGCCGACCCATACCTTTCACTTCCAACTTCGGACAGTCCCCAATCGGTTCTGATGCGAGTATTCGGGGCCGACGGCGCCAGTGTTGAGGCAGAGCTGGCACTGCGCCAAGAACCGGAAGGGGTCTGTGGTGGTGATCTGACCACAGCCCAGCCGACAGATTCAGGGGTTGTAGCGTCGATTGCCGAGCTGACAGTTCCCTTCACGATCGAGTTCCA
>JAAETI010000708.1 GCA_024228555.1 bacterium
ACTCGGGTACCTGCCACCGTTCTTCTGGGTCCGAGAGTTCCAACACCGGGGCGCCCCACACTTCCACTTCGCCGGAGTGTTCCCCAGTCGTATCAACGGTGAACGGCTAGAGACCTGGCTCTCCCGCAACTGGTACGAAATCTCGTCGGCTCCGGCGACCCCCGCCACCTCGAAGCCGGAACCGGGGTCGACTGGTCCGAAGGGCTCCGAGCCTCCGACCCGAACCGGCTCGCCGCCTACTTCTCGGCCTACTCCACCGGGAAGGGCGGCAAAGAATACCAACACCACCCACCCGAAGGATGGGCCAATCCGAACGGCTCAGCCGGCCGCCACTGGGGGTACCGGGCTGTCGAGTTCGTCCGGGCCGAGGTCCGGTTGAGCCGTGACCAGATGATCGAGGTCCAACGATTCCTACGAGGATACGTCGCATCACACAAACGGACCATGCGAACCAAAGGACTCAACGGACAACGGACCCGGGCCGTCAACCGCCGCTGGACGCTGTGCTCACTGGACGGGCTCGACACCGGATTCACCCTGCTGACCAACGACGGACCAGCACTAGCGATAGCCATCGCAAGAGCAATCAACCAACAGGAGGAAGGGCAATGGACCAGAGGCGAACGGCGACCACTGCCGTGAAGTACCAGAAGGGAGGAGAACAGATGAACGAGAAGATGGTCTACAGCGTCACCGAAGCAGCCGAGCAACTGAGCATCGGCCGGACAATGACCTTTCATCTCATCAGCGTCGGCGAACTTGGCAGTCTCAAGATCGGCAACCGGCGCCTGGTGTCACGACTCGACTTGGACGAGTTCATTAC
>JAAETI010000709.1 GCA_024228555.1 bacterium
CAACCCGGCCACGGCTCGGGTCAGGCGAAAGCACGGGTGGGCCCATCCGCGCGGCATCGCCCAGGTCAGCACCGGTTTGTTGCTGCGGGAGAATTCACCAATCGAGAGCCCGAACGTCTCACCGTCCCGCCGGGCGTGGATCATGGCGTCACAACTGTTGACGAAGGCCCACTTTCGGGTCCCGACTGCGCGCGGAAGATGGATGATGCGCGGGTGGGGCGGCCTGAACTGCTTCGTATTGAGAAAAACAAAGTAAATGTCTGGCCGCTTCCCGAGGACCCGTTCGACGACTCGGTGAACAAAACTCAGATTGAAGGTCTCCAGACCGCCATGGCGTCCCACCACCAAGGCCTCGGCCGGAATACCGAGCTCGGCGCGCAGGTCGTCATCCCCGACAGGCGACTCGACGATGTGCGGGACGACTGGAAACGACGTGCCGCTGCGTCGATTCACTGTTTCTGAGATGCAGGCATAGACGTCGCCGCTGGGAGTGCAGGAGCGAAAGACGCAGTGCACCGCTGTCCGGCACCTGGAAGGCAGATAAACCGGAACCTTCCTGACGTTGCCATGGGTGAGCACATAGAACAGGTCGACCCGCTGGTCGACAAGGTATGGCTCGATCTCTTCGACCGAGGTGTAGGTGAAGACCTCGAACCGTTCATGGAAGCGCTGGAGGAGCTGATCCTCCTTCACTCCACCGCGAGTGATCACCAGTGATCGGTTTCCCAGGAGCCTCTCATTGTGATGGGCGTACGAGAAGATCGCCTGGCTCACTCCTCGCTCGTCAACCAGAGGGCAATGAAAGGCGACCTTCATCCGCTGACCGTGGTGGCTCCGCCAATGCGTTGTCGACCATCTCGCACAGAATATGGCACAGAATCGTCGTCACCTCCTGAATGCGCGGGGTTGAACGCGACGGTACGTTCAACAGGATATCTGCCACCTCAGAGCAGTCCCCCCCATCTTGTCCGGTCACCGCGATCGTGCTCAAACCCAAGCGGCGTGCGCAGGCAAGGCCTTTCACGACATTGGCGCTGGCGCCAGAAGGGCTGAGCCCGATGGCCGTGTCGCCCGGTCTGCCTTTGCCTTCGAGCTGGCGGGCGAAGATCTCGGAAAACCCAAAATCATTGCCGATGGCAGTCAGGACTGAAGTGTCGGTCGACAGTGCCTCGGCCCTGAGCGGCCGGCGATCCTTCAAGAAACGGCCAACCAGCTCGCACGAAAGGTGCTGTGCGTCAGCCGCTGATCCACCGTTCCCGAAAACGAATACGCACCTACCCTGACCCAACGTGCCGATGACCAACTCGGCTGCTGCAACGATGGCCGATCCGAGCCTGTCCGCTGTTTCGCCGACAGTCTCTCGCGCATCATCGAGACGCTCACGAACCAGATCGATCATCGGCAGTCAGTCCCACTCCGCAGGCGAAATCCTCGCAGCCTCTGCCCCATATGCCGAAGTGCTCGAGAGCTCTGTGAGTCTCGCACCAGGACCTCACCCCACTTTTTCCAAGGATCTCAGAGGTGAGTGACCAACACCCGTTTGCCGGCCGGCATGCTTGCTGTCCTCCACCCGCCAGAGGCGTCTGTACGGTACGCAGTCCTCGAGTAACTTCTGGTGTGAGCCTTCGGCCACGATGCGCCCGCTGTCGAGGACCGCAATGCGGCTGGCGAGCAGTACCGTCGAAGGGCGATGCGCCGCAATCAAGACGGTGCGATCGCGCGCCAGGCGCCGCAACGTCGTGTGGAGACTCGCCTCGATTGCACCATCCACAGCGGAGGTTGGTTCGTCAAGAAGCAGGACCCGGCCGCCATGGAGAAGCGCCCTGGCAATGGCCAATCGCTGCAGCTGGCCTCCCGAGAGCTGAATCCCACGTTCGCCGACCCGCGTATCGAGCCCGGCGGGCAGCTGGTGCATCAGCTCACCTGCTCCGGCGAGCTCGGCGGCTTCGACAACCGCCTCCATATTCGCCCCGGGCCGGCCGATCTCGATGTTCAGCGCCACGGTGTCGTCGAGCAGGATAGGGCTCTGGGGGACAAACGCCATCGTCCGCCGCAGTTCCTGGACATCGAGCCGCCTGAGATCGACCCCGTCGAGCGCGATGC
>JAAETI010000710.1 GCA_024228555.1 bacterium
GATCGTCAAGGACGAAAACGACAAGCTCGCACGACAAGCGTTCCAGCACTTCAGCGGGGCCCCAGCGTAATGGCAATCGCTGACATATTCATCGATAAGCGACCGAAGGTGGGGCTACTGACCATGGATGCATCTCTGAACGAGACGCACGTAGAGTCGGCAGATTGGACCGAGCACCCGGTCGAGCTTGGTGCGGACATCTCAGACCATCGCACCGTTCGACGCGCGGAGGTCACGATCGACGGCGCTGTATCCAGGATAATCGACCCGTTCAGGGTCCGGTCCCTCTTCGATGGGAGCCCGACAAGGCACCTACAAGCCTGGCAGATGCTGCGGAGCATGCTCCATTCCGGGATGTTGGTAACCGTTGTGACCTCGCTTCGGACCTACGAGAACATGGCGATCCACAGTCTTAGCGCGCCGCGGAACCTGGAGGCATCCGAGGTGCTCAGGTTCTCGGTTGTCCTACGGGAGGTCCAATTCGCGAACACTGCAGCAGCAGGTGATAACCCCGTGCCCACGTTCGCGGATCTCGTGAGCAAGGACGATACTGGCACGCAATCGACGCGGGAAGCAGCCCGTGTGAAGTCTGCCAAAGCCCTCGGACTGCTACGGGTGGCAGCATAATGGCCGAAGTGATCCCCATCCGCAGTGACTCCGCTGGCCCGCGCGTGCGCGTGCGGCTAGACGGCTCATTCTATCGGCTGTCGTTTGCGTGGAATACCAGGTTTGAATACTGGGCCGCATCGGTAGAAAGCGACTCCGGGGACGCGGTTCTGCTGGGATCAGTCGTGCGCGCTGATACCCCGATGACCCTGGCACACCAACAGACGGGGATGCCTCTCGGCGAGCTCGTCGCGATCGACACAAGCGGGGCGGGGCTCGACCCTGGCCGCAACGATCTCGGCGAACGTGTGGAACTTCTCTATGTAACCGCTTCGGAGTTGTCTGCGTGACCCATGACGACCAAAGCCCAGCGATCAGCGACGCTCACGGTCACGAACCCAAGCCGGAGGACTGTAATCCAGTCGGCGGACGGGCAGGGTGTCCTAATCCAGTTCGACGTGATGCGAACGATCAAGCCGGAGGCCAATACGGCCGCCGTGACGATCTTGAACCTGTCCCAGCGCACGCGGGACACGATCTCGGACGTGACGAGCAGCGTGGCTGCACTGACGCCAGCGCAGCGAGAAGCTATGCGCGAGTATGCGGCTATGAAGGGGAAGGCGATCGATACGTCTCCGGTGGAAACCGTGTACGACAACCTCGGGATTGCGTATCTCAAACTGGAGGCAGGGTACCAAGGCGGCCGCCTGGCGCAGATCCTCGAAGGATCGAGCTCCAAGATCACACATACCCACGTGCGCAACACATGGCGGTCGGAGATCTTCATAGGCGACGCGCAGGAGGTCTTGCGGGATGCGTATCTTGGCCGGTCATACAAGCGCGGGACCCCGGTCGTGACGATCATCTCCGATCTAGCCAATGCGTTCGGGGCTGTCCTGTCATCCCCTGCGCAGGCCCTAATCGCGAACAAACTGTCGACGTTCCCAGAAGCACAAGTAGCCCTGGGCGGTGCGTTCATAGCCCATGGGCCAGCGTTCGCGCTTATGCAAGAGTGGATGCGAATCCTAGATATCGATTGGACGATGCAGGATGGGGAATTGCTTCTGCTGTCCAAGAACCCCCTAGAGGCGAGCGCTACGCTGCCAGATCCGCCGCTTGCGGTCTCCCAAGTCTCAGGGATGATCGGCCGGCCGCGAAGGCTCGAGGGCGGTGGTGTGGAGCTGGTGACGCTCCTGGAGCCGGAAGCCAAGCCCGGCCGACGATGCGCGCTGACATCCCGCTACATCACGGGATCCTACAGGATCGAACAAGTCCGACACTCTGGAGACACACGCTCAGGGCCCTGGTATTCGACGATGGAGCTTTCCAGCTTGGAGGTCCTCTAAGATGACCGCACGGACCCCCACGCTCACGGAGGCTATGACCTCCCTTGGGGAGTACGTACAAGGGCGCACGCGCACGATCACGCCTGCGCGGGTGGTGTCGTTCACGGAAGGATCATCCACGTCCGGAGCCTTTGCTACGGTGCAGCCGGAGATCAAGGTTAGTTTCCCAGGCGGCGGGTACCGGGACATGGACCCGATCCCCGATTGCCCGGTCATCTTCCCAGGCGGCGGGGGGTGGTCGATCTCCTGGCCGCTAATACCCGGCGATCACGTAGCGCTGCTCATTGCCGACAGGGACCTTGGGCGATGGCGCCAGCAGGGGCGCGAAGTGGCCCCGGGGGATGGTCGCAGGCACAACCCGGGGGACGCGATTGTGCTCCCTGGCCTCAACCCTGACACGATCGCCCCGACTACACCGACGGGCGATCTGATGCTGAAGAACGACGCGGGCACGGTCAGCATCACGATCAAGCCTGACAAGGTGGTGGTCGATGGCGCGAGTGTGGAGATAGGGGCGGCTGCAACCGAGGCCGTCACAAAAGCCGAGACACTGATCTCGGTGCTAGATACGGCAATTGGGGCCGCGGTCACGGCCGCTGGTTCGATCGGGCCTCCAAACGGCGATGGTGGGACGTCAGGGTTCACCGCACTTAAGACATCGTGGGATGGGGCGAAGGCCACGATCAAGGCGGCAAAGGCGAAAGCGATATGACCACGCTCCGACTAGACCCGATCACGCATGACCTGACCGTTGCTGGCGGCTCGTTTCAGGACGTGTCCGGGGCTGGTGAGATCCAGCAGAACGTGAAGATCCGTTTACTCCGGTTCCGCGGGGAGGTGCCTAGGGACGCCAATGCAGGCATGCCCTACCACGACGAGATCATGCAAAAGGGCGTAGCGCCATCGCGGCTAGACTTTCTTTATCGGTCGGAGATTGAAGGGACGCTCGGGATCACAGAACTCATCGAGGGGCCGGAGATTGAAGTGGATGCAACCCGCAGGATGACCGTAGAGTTTCGGGCTGACACCGACGTCGGCCTGCTCTCATTCAACGTGGAGACCATAACCTGATGGCAGTCGATGACCCATGGGGCATATCAGACGCCGGGTTCTATCGCCCGCGCGCGGATGAGGTGCGGGAGTTCGCGGTGGATACTTGGAAATCCGTTTTTGGTGCCGGCCGGAACACGGAAAGCGACACCATTGACGGGCATTTTATCGACTTCGCCAGCGAGTTCGCCGCAAAGCTCTGGGAGGGTCTGGAGGCTACGTACGGATCTGCGTACACCGCGACGGCGGGAGGCGTCCAGCTTAGGGAGCTGGGCAATGACATGATCGGCCCGGCCAAAGGGGCCTTGGCCACGACGGTGTCGCTGGTATTCTACGGCACGGACACGACCGCAGTCCCGATCGCCACAAGCGCGACTGAGTCAGTCTCAAACGAACCTTTCTCCACGGACGCAGCGGCCACGGTGGGCGCTGGTGACACCACGTTCGTCGCGGAGATGACCACCCCTGCTGATAGCACCATTATGCGGGTGACGATCAATGGTACGGACTTCGACCACACCACGAGCGGTGCGGAGACGCCGACATTTATCGCCGCCTCGCTCGCGGATGAGGTCAACGCCGGCGCAGAGCCGGCAACGGCTGTGGCCATCGGTGGGCTCTTGGCCCTCGACGAGGACGATGGCGGATCGATGACCGTGGCCGTATTCGACGACGATACAGGGACTCGGATCACGCTGAGCGACGCCGCCCGCGTGGCAACCACGGCAACCAACACCGGCCCCACGACGATCGTCGAGGGGAGCACATGGGAACTGTCAAACCCGATCTCCGGCGTGGACGGTGTGCTCAACACTGCCGACGGGTTGACCGGCCAGAACGACGAGACAGATCCAGAGTACAGGACGCGGATCCGTTCATCGGTCGTGTTCGGCGATGCCACAGCGGCCGTTTTGGCGCTGGACGGCGTGACGTTCGCGCGCACCTATGAGAACGACACCGACGCGGTGGATGGGGAGGGCCGGCCAGCACACTCGATCGAGGCTGTGGTCCTAGGCGGGGATGACGACGAGATCGCCCAAGCGATCTGGGACTCGCGCCGTCAGGGGATCCAGACATTTGGATCGGAATCTGGCACCGCGACGGACTCGGCCGGCGCGTCTCATACCATGTACTTCAACCGGGTTACCCAGACCACGGTCTACGTGGACGCCATCGTCACGCAGGGCGAGGATTGGCCGGCCGCGGGGTCGCCCTTGGTGGATATCGAAACGGCCATCGTGGACGCTGTGAACGCTCTCACGGTCGGCCAGGATGTGTCCCCAGCGCGCCTTGTGAACGCAATCTATGACGCGGTACCCCAAGTTGCGGACGCCGCGCTCGAAATCGACACAATCACACCACCCGTCGCAACTAGCACGCTCTCCATCGGGATCCGCCAGACCGCATCCACTACAGCAGCGGAGGTCAACGTTTCGTGAGCCACGGATCCCTACACGGCACGTTGCACGCTGCTGATGCTGACCAGGCCCTATCGGTGGTCGACGGGATCGCCGCTCGGCTTTACGAGCAATTTGAGGAGTCTCCAAACGTTGCCGCTGTGTCGAACTGGATCGCTGAGCAGTTCCAACTCCTTGAGGAGATGATCCACGACTTGATGTGGTTCCGGTTTACACGCGTCGCGCAAGGCGAGGTGTTAGATGCAAAGCTTGCGAACTGGGAGCGAGTACGATCCGGGCTCTCGGATGACCAGGTCCGCGCATTGCTGCAGGTGCTGCACCCGGCTCTCCTTCAACACAAGACAGCGGACACCGTGATCAACGTTGCTGCGGCCATTCTGACAGGGTCGGGCGCGTCATGGTCGTACGCGGACGATTTCCCCGCGGGATTCATTCTCACGATCGCCGATATCGACAGCGGCACGGCGATCGATCTCAATCCATTGATCCGGCTCGCCAAGGCGGAAGGCGTCCGGATGCGAACCTTCGTGAACCCGGTATCAGCGGCCGCGTTCCAGTACGACACTGGTCTAGGCTATGACCAGGGGGTCTACGCGTTTTCTTTGTAGGTCAACATGGCGAAACCAGCAGATCTCCCAGACTGGAACACAGGCGGAAGCAATCGCGTCGAGCCTTCGGGCGGCGTGAAGGTGTCGGGCTTCACCGTCGATCAAGTGCCGTCGTCGTCGATCCAGAACTGGTGGCAGCATCGGGTTTACGACTGGATCCGATTTCTGCAGCAGGAATCGAAAAGCGGTTACTACGGCGATGGTTCCGACGGAGACGCGACGATCAGTGCCAATACGACGCTTACTCGTACCATGTTCTATAACGATCTAGCCGTTGACACTGGGTTCAATCTTGATCCAGACGGCTACATCATCCACGTGTTAGGCACGCTCACGGTAAACGGCACGATCAGCCGAAATGGAAACGACGGCCTAGATGGCACGGCCGTTGCTGGTGGGACAGGCGGGGCTATTCACGCGATGTCCGGTCGGCCCCTACGTGGAGGCCTCAATGGTGGTGGTGGTGGTTTTGGCGCTGGGTCCGCTGGGTCAAACGGACCAAACGCAGCAGACAGCTACGGCGGCGACGGTGCTGCTGGTGGTGCAGCAGGCGCATGGGGGCCGTCGTCAGGCGGTACGGCGAGCACGCCCGCCGCTGGGCTTGGATCGATTCGCGTGTTGCCGTATGCGGCGATGGGGCAGATCTTATCCGCGGATGGCTGGACAGCCGTTCGCGGCGGGGCTGGTGGTGGTGGTGGTGCAGCGAACGCGGCCAGCCATGGCGGAGGCGGCGGAGGCGGCGGAGGCGGCATAATGGTCATCTGCGCCCCCACGGTCGTAAGCTCTGGGGCTGTCTCCTGTAACGGGGGGGCCGGCGGTGACGGATTCAACAATACTGGCCAGGCGGCGGGCGGCGGCGGTGGTGGTGGCGGGCTCCTCGTCGTTCTCTCCAGGGACCAAGATCTGACCGGCGGCGGTACGTGGACGGCAACGGGCGGAGCTGGCGGATCGGGCTTCAACGGCGCCGGGGACGGCGTAGCAGGGTCTGCAGGGACTGTTCTCCAGTTCACGATCTGAGTAGTGCTATGATCTGCACATATGCCAAGACGCGGAACAGCGACAGCCGAGATCGTCGAGACGGCCGTTCTGGATATCCGTCACGCTGGGCGCGCAACAATGTTGACGCCAGATGTGATCGAAGAAGTCTGCAAAGTGTTGTTTATCAGCGGGCGTCGTGGGATGGCGATGACGGTGAGCGGGGTTACACCCCACACGTTTTACAAGTGGCACCGACGTGGCCGCGACGCATTGGCCGAGGCGCAGGTTCGGCTGGAGTCAGAGGGGATCGATCGGAATCGTCGGGCCAGCGATGTGCCGGATCACGATCTGATCTTTGCCGAGCTCGTGTTGGCGATGGAGTACGTGGAGGCGATGCGGGAGAAGTGTCTCCTCGAAGGGATCCAGCACCATGGATCCCGGGACTGGAAGGCGTACCAGTACCTCCTCGAACGCAGCGACGAGCTGGACAAGAGCGACCGTCAGGGCGAGAAGCACAGCCAGCGATACTGGGATGCGAAGATCGAGGCAGCATTGGGGGAGGCGCTCTCAAATGATGAGCTCCGTCAACTTGCCTCACTTCTCGAAAAAGTTGAGGAGCGCGCATCCAAGCCGAGTCCTCGCGAGGCGGAGTCTCCTGGAGTTCACACAGGCGACGATGCCAACGTTCAAGGTAAGCTGGCATCACGTCTTGCTCGCGGAGACCCTGGATCGGGTCCTGTCTGGTGAGATCACGCGGCTACTTGTATCGATGCCGCCGAGGCACAGTAAATCAGAACTGATCTCACGTAGGCTTCCGGCGCTTGCGCTCGGGCGTAACCCCGATGAGCGGATCATGGGGTGCGCGTACAGTGAGCCGTTTTCCCAAGAGTTCAACCGCGACATTCAGGGGATCATAACTGGCGACGAGTACCGCGACCTGTTTCCTGATACGCGTTTAAGCCAGCGGCGAACTGGATTCACCGAACGGCCGTATCAGCGCAATGCATCGGTGTTTGAGATTGTGGATTGCCGTGGGTACTATAGGGCGTCTGGGATCGGCGGATCGATCACTGGTAAGGGGGCGACGCTCGCGATCATCGATGACCCGATCAAGAATCACGAGGAGGCCTACTCGGCCACGCATCGAAAGTCGATTCAGCACTGGTACACATCCACGCTCCGAACCCGGATGGAACGCGACCTTGAAGAAGGCTCGACTCCGCCGCGGATCATCGTTGTGGCAACGCGCTGGCACGAAGACGACTTGATCGGATGGTTGCAGGCCACGGACGATCGCAACGAATGGCATGCACTCAACTTGCCGGCGATCTTGGATAGCGAACCGCACCCCTGTGACCCTCGCGAGCAGGGCGATGCACTGTGGCCGGTAGGATTCAACATCGGCGAGCTGCGCAGTCTCGAGTCAGACGTCGGGCCCCGCGACTGGGAGTCGCTGTACCAGGGACGTCCATCGCCGGCGGGCGGCGGCATGGTCAAGACCACGTGGTGGCAGCGGTATGGATCGATCCCTGGCCTGCAGGACAAGATCCTGACTGTCGATCCGAACTTCGGGGAGAAGACCAAGGAAGGCAGCCGGTGCGCCATGTATGTCATGGGGATCCGCGGCCCTGATCGCTACATCATGGACGCCAGGGTGGGGCGTATGGACTTTACGGAGATGCTCGACGCAATCCGGCACCTCGTCTCGATCCATCCGGATATCACAACGATACTGATCGAGAAAAAGGCAGCCGGTGCGCCGGCGATCAACGTCTTACGCAGGGAGTTTCCCGGTGTTACCGAGTTCAATCCCACAGGCTCGAAGGAGGCCCGCGTTGCTGCGATCACCCACTACTTCTCGGGCGGTAATATCTTCGTTCCGGATCAGGTGAACTGGGTGGGCGAGCTGATCCACGAGTTCGCCGCCTTCCCCGCAGGCCGGTACGACGACCGCGTCGATGCGATCTCGCAGGCGCTTATCCACACACAAGATTCATTCGCGAATAACTTTGCAGCCCTGGCACGATGAACATGGACACCCCAGCAAACGACAAGACGATCGAAGCGCTGGATCGGATGATCCGCAAGTATTCATCGCCGTTCCGAGAGGACGGTTTCGGGAACCTTGCCACCGGGCTTGGCGTTACCGGCCTTGATAGGGGCCGCGCCTCCCGAGTGGCGCCACCGCAAGACGTGTCTGAGGACGATGCGCTGAACCTCTACCGAGGTTGTGGGGTAGCTGCCCGCGCAGTCGACATCCCTGCACAGGACATGACGCGCGCAGGGTTTGAGATCGTCTTGCGGCCGACGGCTGACAAGGCGGAGGACTTTGACAACGAAGAGGCGCAACTAGTCTCCGACGACACACAGGACGCGCTTGAAAGCCTTCGGGCGATCAGGGAGATAAAACGCGCCCTTCGGTGGGAGGCGCAGTATGGTGGTGCGATCGTCTTCGTTGGAATCGACGATGGGAAGGAGCCGGATCAGGAGGTCACCGATCTGACCAAGATCCTGTTTGTGCGCGCGATGCATCGGTACAAGGTGACCGTCGGGCCGCTTGTTACCGACGTTCAGGATCCGCGGTTCGGAAAGCCGGAATCCTATGTCCTCGTGCAAACGAACGGGCAAGAGGGGATCACCGTACATCACAGCAGGGTCCTGGAGTTCCCTGGCTTGGTCGACATCGATCAGGACGAACGCGCTACCAGTAACGACGGATGGTCGGACTCGATCTACGTTCGGCTCTGGGATTCGCTGCGAGTGTTCGTAGAAAGCTACGGATACGCTGGGGTGATCACTCAGGACTTCGCGCAAGCCGTTTGGAAGATCAAGGATCTGGCGATCATGTTGAAGGCTGGGAAGGAATCCGAGATCCAGTCCCGGGCCCAGCTCATGGACATCGTGGCGTCGATCCTAAATGCGAGGTTGCTCGATGCGGACGGTGAATCGTGGGAGCGGCAATCAACGAACGTAGCCGGGTTTCCAGAGTTGCTCGATAGGTTCGGCGTGCGCCTTGCGGCCGACTGGGGGGGACCGCTTACGCTGCTCCTGGGCCAGACGCCATCTGGTTTCAGCAAGGAAGACGTGACAGGAGAAGCGAACTGGGACGATGTCATCGCAGGTTGGCAGGAGGAGCGGCTAGTCCCAGAGCTGGAGAAGCTCGTAGGTCTGATGTTTCGGGCAAAGGAAGGGCCGACGGGTGGCGTCGAGCCGGATCGCTGGAAGGTCGTCCCGAAACCACTCACACAGATGAACGAGAAGGATACGGCCGATCTTAGGAAAACCACCGCGGAGTCTGACGGTATTTATGTGGCCAATGACGTGCTGACACCCGAAGAAGTGGCCCAGTCGCGGTTCGGCGGCGCTATGTGGAGCATGGAAACCACTCTTGATCTCGAGGCGCGGGCAGAGATCGCCGAGGCAGAGGAGGAGATGAAAAACAACCCTCCACCACCGCCACCTGTTCCCCCACCATCCCCATTCCCGCCTACGGACGAACCGCCGCCAGATCTGGAAGAAGAGGAGCCTGATGGCGAGGAGACGTAGAGTCCCAAGAATGCCCGAGGGGCGCATGGTCGCGATCGCGTACTTCAAGGCGATCCGTCGGCAGGTGATCGCGCCGCTTCTTGCAGCGATCTCAGAGACGTTCGACCTCGAGTCTCTGAAGCTGGCCGCCGCCGTGGATCCTGGCGTGGGAGCGACCGACCGCGTGGACATTGCCGGGGAGGTAATCTCGGCAGGGCTCCAACTCCGCAACACCGTAGCGCCATTATTTACGATCGGACCTTTGGATCAGATCACACGCACACACGCGCTCCGTATGGCGGTCATGAACCGATCGGGGTTCACTCGGCAGATGAAGGCGCTGGGTGTAGACGCCATCGGGGAGGATCCAGATCTGGGGCGCACGATCGAACTGTTCGCGCAGACAAACGCCAGGCTGATTACAAACATGGCAGAGGACCACATCCGCAGGGTGGAGACGATCACGATCGAAGGTCTGCGATCCGGCAAGACCGCAAAGCAGATGGGCGCGGAGATCAGCAAGGCTGCGAAGATCCCGAAACGTCGCGCTGCACTGATCGCGCGTGACCAGGTCGCGTCACTGAACGGCACGCTCTCACAGAATCGTATGCAGGCGGCTGGGGTGGAGAAATTCATTTGGCGGACGTCTCAGGATGAGCGCGTTCGACCAGAACATGCCGCCTTGGAAGGACACGAGTTCCCGACGAGCACCGGCGCGCCGGGGGAGGGCTTTCCAGGCCAACCTATAAACTGCCGGTGCACTTCGGAGCCGGTCTTGTCTGACGTGGAGATCGCAGCATGAGTAAACGAGTGAACATGCCGGGCAACCGGCGCAGAAAAAGGACATCATGAGCAAAGGCAACACATTTGAAAACGAACTCTTGGAGTGCATCTTCAACAACGCGGACATTCCGCTGATCGGTGACGCTGGGGGTATCCAGCAATCCGTGGCCAACGGTGATCTATTCGTGTCACTACACACAGGTGATCCAGGCGAAGCCGGCGTTCAGACCACCAGCGAATGCGCGTACACTGGATACGCTCGCGTGGCGGTGGACCGCGATGGTGCGGCCTGGACAGTTACCGCGAACAGTGTCAGCCCTGCATCTGATATCGACTTTGGAGAGAAGACCGGGGGGGGCGACGAAACCGTCACTCACTTTGCGATCGGTACGGCAACGTCTGGCGCGGGTAAGATCCTGTACTACGGCACCATGACGCCAAACATCTCCGTGGTCAACGGGACGATCCCGCGGTTCAGGGACACCAGCACAGTGACGGAGGATTAGGCGATGCCATACTGCGCATACGGAGACATGAGAGACGAGAGCCTGATTGAAATGGTCAATCGGGGCGAGGTGCCGCCCGATGGTTGGGGCGGCGATCTGCTTCAATCGGTTTCCATAAACAGCGGGGTGCCTGTCGATGATATCGACTGGTTTGCGGTTACGGACGAGACCGATATCCAGCGGCTGGACGACCGGCTGGAGTGGGAACTTGTGTGGACGAGCGGCACGATCTCGGGCCTGGACTTCACGGTAGACGATGGGGTCAAGTTTGGACTAAAAGCCGTATGGGTCGGTGGCAAACAACCCGACAACAACGATGGCATCGTGTACCTACGCAATGGCCAAAGTGTCGTTGTGAAGTTCGAGGTGTGGAACCTCGTAAATGGAGTCCCAGAATCACTGGCCACACAGCTGGGAAATCAGGGCGACATCCCGATCCTTGTGGACGGCATCGGGCGCAGGCTGCACATCGATCTAACCGCGGGTGTCAGCGAGAGCTGGACGTTGACTCATGAGACAACGATTGGAAGGCAAGCTGAATACATCCTGCCACAGAAGGGGTACAAAAACACCAGGTATAAGACCTTCGGAGATTCTGTCATCGTGCGGCATTCAACAGAACCGAGCGAGATCTAAGAGATAGGCCGGAGCGCATCGGGTGCAAATCGTAAAGATCCAAGAGGTATCTTTCACGATTGCGTCCGGTGCGTCGTCTGGCACCGGTTCGCTCAGCGGGTTCACCACGCTGGGCAAGATGGTGGCGTTTGCGTCGTGGCGCGTGGCCGATGGTCAGTCGCCGGCCCTTGCGTCTAACACCGATGTTGACGTTTACGTAAGTTCAACTTCGCAGATCACTGCCGAGCGTTGGGGGACGCCTAGCTATGAAATAACGATCCGCGCGTACGTCATCGAGTTTAGCTCTGACACCACGGTCCAAAAGGGCACGTGGGCGATGACCGATTCCGAGACGTCGGACACGGCATCGATCTCATCCTCGACGCTGGCCAACTCATTCGCGTGGCACTATCGGAAAAGCGAAGGCGAAGCGACGCCGAGTAATGACTCCGACCCCGATGGTCGGCTGACTCGCTTTCTTTTCAACTCTACGACCGAGCTTGGTGTTGGGCGGACTATAGCGAAGGGCGCATGTGAGGGGCACTGGTTCGTTGTTTCGTCTAGCACGCTATCAGTCCAGCACATACAGAATTCTGTCACCGCGCAAACTGGCACGTCGATCACTGATGCGATCACGTCTGTAACGACCGCGAACACGTTCCTCGTGGGGTCGATGGACACGGACGAGGCCGTGTACAACGACGAAGGCGTTTGGGTAACAGATCTCCAGAACGCTACAACGTTGCGCTGGCGTAGGAGCTACTCGTCTGCCGTAGACTCGATTTTCGATGTGATGGTTGTCGAGGACTCGGCGCTGACCGTCCAGCGTGGCGAGTGGTCAGTATCGGGAACGTCGACCAATACGGCGATCACGATAGTCGACACTGACCTTGCAGTAGCAAAGCATGCCGACGGCACGTCAGGCCGCGCGAGTACATCGGATTACAACAACGGCAACATGGATGGCCGGTACTGGGAGCTGTGGTTTGGTACCAGCTCTCAGATCAATGGGCAGACGGGGGATGGGCTCGCAGACCTGATCGCGACGTGGGAAGTCGTAGAGTTTGAGTCAGAATCCAACATCAAAGCAGGCGACGGGGTTTCGGCAGGCGTCGCAACTGTTACAGGGATCAGCGGGAACGTCGCACTCAGTACAGTTGCACTCGGCTCACTGCCGACACAGGAGCCAGCACGCCCGAATTCCACAAGCGTAAACGTAACCGGCGTGAACTTCGGTGCGTCGCAAGGGACCACAGAAGTCTGGTTGACAAACGATCCTGTATGGGGTGACGAGACTGTCAAGACTGAGCAGACGTCCATAGACTCGTGGACCGACTCGAGCTTTGGGTTTGATGTTGCGCTCGGGTCGCTTTCGCAGGGGACGTCCAATCTCTTCGTCGTGAAGGATCCCGGCGGGACTCCGCAGGTCTCCAACTCCCTCGCGATGCTGATCTCCAGTTCTGACGTTCACTACGAGTCCGACATGGTGGCGATCCCGACGGGGACCGGCGTCAAGACGCTATTCACGCCCACGATCAGCGACGTCAAGGCATACATCATCTGGTGGGATGGCTCGGTTGCCGATGACACCACGGAGACGGATGCGACGTGGGGGGTGGCGGTCGTCACGGACGACGAGGCGATCGGTGCTGTCTGTGCTGCAACCGATGGCGCGAACTCAGATGTTCGCGAGCAGATCCGCCAGTCCACGGACGGTGGCGGCGCGCTGAGCATCTTCGCGGACGCAGCAGATACAACGTCCGAAGTTCGCGGCACGCTTACGATCGGCAGCAGCGGACAACTGCAATCAAATCTCAGCCTGAACGACGACGCCGGGTACAACTTGCACGTACTCGCGATCGGCGGCCGGACAGCGAAAGCGTATATCGGATCATCGACGATCAGCGCCGGGGAGATCGGATCGATCCCGTTCCCGAGCAATCCAGATCTGGCGGTAGTTCTCGGGGTTGGCGTCACGTTCGGCAGCTCATCTACCGCCGGGCTCCATAACTTCGGTGTCTTCGACGGCTCTAGCTCGTGGTGGATCGCCACTCACTTCTCATCGATTGCGACCGCGGAGTCGAGGCTCCGGTCCAGCGCGATCGGTGGTCAGCTCTCAGGTGGCTCGCTTACCTATGAGATGACGTCCCCGGCGTTTGCTGCGGATGCTCCCAACCGCAAGATCACTTGGAGCGGATCCAACGCGGACGAGATCGGGATGCTGTTCCTGTGGGTTGACGCGGAGAGTGTCGATGTAGGGACCTTCACGAAGGAGACGACCGGCGGCGACCCGGTCACTCAGGCGTTGCCCACGATGGGTTTCGATCCCACCGGCGCGGTGATGCTCGCGACCGCAAACAAGACATCGGAGACGGTCGACGGCACTGGAGACGTCCAGATCTCGCTAGGGATCAAGCAAGGCGATTCACAGCAGACCTCCGCGAACGTCACGATCGTCAACAACGCGGGCACGGACTTCATCGCCAGGAAGCGAAGCTCCACATCCCTGGCAATCGAGACGGCCGACGATCTTGCGGGTGGTGTCGACATTGGCGGCGACCTTCAAGAGTTGACCGATCAGGTTGACGTCGATTGGTCGCCCAACACGACGGCGGCCACCATTTTTGGCTACATCGGCTTGAGCGAATCCGTAGGCGTCGCGGCTGGAGATGGCTCGGCCGCAGGCGCCGCAACCACCACAGGCATTGGCGGCGCGATCAAGGGAGCGGCCGGCTCGGCCGCTGGCACGGCTACGACCGCGGGCGTCGGCCAATCCACAATTGCAGCAGTCGCGACCAGCGCTGGCGTCGCGACAGTGGCGGGGGTCGGCCAGGCTGCGGCGGCCGGTGCGGGGAGCTCGGCCGGGCTCGCGACAGTCGCCGGCGTGGGCCAGGCTATCGCGGCGGGCGTGGGCTCGAGCTCGGGCGCGGCCCCGGCCACCGGTGTCGGCGGGGCGACGGCCGGGGCGGTAGGATCTGCGGCTGGTTCCGCAACGACCAGCGGGATCGGCGCAGGGCTCAAGGCTGCGGTCGTCAGCGCCGCGGGCGTAGGTACGACCTCGGGGGTTGGCGGCGCTACGGCCGGGGTGGCAGGTTCGGCTACCGGAGTCGCTGTGGTCTCCGGCGTGGGCGTTGCGACGGCCGCAGGGGTAGCCAGCTCGGTTGGCGCTGCGACCGTTTCCGGCGTCGGGCAGGGCGTCACGGCTTCGTCAGCATCGGTTACCGGAGTCGCCACGGTTGCCGGTGTCGGACAAGCGACTACAGCGGCGATCGCGAGCGCTGCAGGATCTGCGACGACCACCGGCATCGGCCAGGCGGCTGTGGCCGGCGTTGGGACTAGTGCAGGATCTGCAACCACCTCTGGTGTAGGACAAGCGGCTACGCAGGCGGTGGCTGCGTCGGCCGGGGCCGCGATTGTGGCCGGCGTCGGTCTCGGCGTGCGGCCGGGCGTGGCCAGCGCTGCGGGTGTAGCGACCGTTACGGGAGCTTCATCCGCTGTAGCTGAGGGGACCGGGTCGGCCACGGGCACCGCCACTGCCACCGGCGTTGGGCAGGACATCCCCCAAGGGGTCGCTTCCGCGGCCGGCGCGGCAACATCCACGGGCATCGGCCAAGCCACGACCGGCGCCGTGGCGTCGGCCGCTGGCGTAGCAGTCGTCTCTGGGGTCGGGACAACCGCGAGCGAGGGGGTTGGATCCGCGGCCGGCATGGCGGTTGCCGCTGGAGTTGGCCAAGCCACGACCGGGACGGTGGGCGCCTCAGTCGGAGCCGCGGTCGTTTCCGGCGTCGGCCAGGCCCAGGCCGCTGGGACGGCTTCTGCGGCCGGCGCGGCAACGGTCGCCGGCGTCGGGATCCCCGTCATCCCCGGCGTCGGTTCGGCGGCGGGGGCCGCTACATCGACGGCGATTGCCCAAGGCATCGGACAGGGCGTCGGTTCGGCCGCCGGCGCGGCTGTAGCGGCTGGGGTTGGGCAGGGAACGACCGCTTCGATTGCCTCGGCGTCAGGTGCCGCAACTGTCAGCGGTATCGGCCAGGGCAGCGGCATTGCCGTGGGCTCGGCCGTGGGCTCGGCGGTTGTCACCGGCGTCGGCCAGGCCACCAAACAAGCCGTATTCAGCGCGGCCGGCGCGGCGACTGTCAGTGGTGTCGGCCAGGACGCGGATCTCGAAGGGGGAGACGCGAACGCGGCGGGGACAAGCACGGCAGCGGCTGTGGGGGTCCGCATTTTCCCTGGTGTAGGCTCGTCTGCCGGCGTAGCCACGGTTTTGGGCATAGCGACTGCTGCGACGGCCGGGGTCGGGAGTTCGGCGGGTGTCAGTGCTGTCAGTGGCGTTGGGACCCCCGTCGTCCCGGGCGTGGGCTCGAGCGCCGGGGCTGCTGTGGTGTCTGGGGTCGGGCAACCAGTTGGCCAAGGGGTGGCATCGGCCGCCGGGGCCGCGACGACGGTGGGTGTTGGGGCGGGAGCTACGGCGGCAGTGGCGAGCGCAGTCGGCGCGGCCACAGTCTCCGGGATCGGCCAAGGGACTGGCCAGGGCGTGGGGGGCAGCGCCGGGGCCGCGACTGCCACAGGCGTTGGGGCGGGTGTTGTTCCGGCCGTGGCGTCATCGGCTGGATCCGCCACAACCGCCGGCGCCGGGGAGGCGGCAGGCGGTAGCGTGGCCACAGCGGCCGGATCCGCGACCGTATCCGGAGTTGGTCAAGGGACCACCGCGGCGGTAGCGAGCGCCGCCGGGGCCGCGACCGTCAGCGGGATCAGCATCGTCGCCACGTCTGGCGTCGGCTCATCTGCTGGCGTGGCCACTGTCACGGGCGTCGGCCTGCCGGTCCTGCCCGGCACCGCGTCTGCGGCCGGCACCGCCACGTCCGCCGCGGCCGGCCTCGAGGTACGCCAAGGGGTCGCCAATTCGGCCGGCACCGCCACGGCAACCGCCATAAGCGCGGCTACAGCGCAGAGTGTCGCCATGGCCGCAGGCCTCGCTCTGACCCTGGGCGTCGGCACTGCCATTGCTCAGGCGGCAGCGAATGCCGCGGGCACGTCATTTGTGCAGGCGTCGTCGCAGGGAGAAGTCTCACCGCCATACCAGGCCGCCGTGCTCGACGACTCGGTTTTTGGGGCGGCGGTTTTGGAAGACGTCGTTTTTCAGGTGCTTGTGAACGAAGCACCAGTTTTCGGAGCAATCGCCAATGTGGACTAGCAAACTCGGTCTTACCGCCAAGCCTTTGATCCTGGGCCTCACCCAGAGCGGGGTCCTGGTCAACTTCTCCACGCTCACAGGGCCCGGCGGATCGGGGGCCCCGCAGCTCCGGTTACGAACGGAGTGCGACAGGCAAGTCAACGCAGTGTCCTTTGATATGGTGATCTATGTCGACCCTGGCATTCCCGCGCAGTACAACGCGCAGCGGATCTGGGTGCCGGGAGACTTCGCAAGCCTGCGCGCAACCACGTATTTCGGCGAGGTCGACGCGCAGTTGGACACGGGCAAGGATGTGAGTTTCCCTGACGGCGGCTATTTCACGATCAAATTCCTCGGCAGCCTCGAGTAGTCAGGACGGCCGGCTAGGCTAGCAGTCCGGCTCCGTGGGCGGGCACCGACAGATTCCGTCCACGCAGACGAAGTGATACCAGCAGCCGGTGGGGCCGGCCTGGTGCGTGCACTCGCAATTGTGGAGGCCGGGAAAACAGGCCGTTCCGCCGCCCCCATCAGTCTCAGTGCCCGCCGTGTCCGTGTCGCCGGACGAGCCCGAGCCTGTCGATCCCGACGTAGAGCCCGTCGCGTCTGTGGCCGCGTCAGTCCCGCACTCATGCGGATCGGGCGACGACCGGCCGCACGCGGTCAGTGACAGCGCGAAAATGAGCGTCAGTGTGGAGTGTGTGATTCTGAACATGCGGGCAAGGTAGCAGCGCCGAAGGGGTGCCGCCAAAAATGCGGCCGCCTGTGACACCGGCCGCTATCCGTGGTACCTCTACCCCGCCGGGGTAGCCGGGGGTGTTGTGTGTGATTCTCCACCTTTAGCTGGCCTGGTCGCGGGCCCCGGGGATTCCAGTCCTGGCAGGGGCCCTTTTATTTTCGAAAAAGCCTGCTTTTGTTGTTGACATACGGAAATAGAAAGCACACAGTAGGACTACCAAACGCGCTGGCTGGAACCGGCGGAAACGAGAATCACAGTGGAACGCGTCAATACCGCAACAGTTGAGGTCCTGAACCTCCGAAACGACTTCTGCGTCAACACCGCAGACATCTCCTACGTCCGCACGGTGGCCCTGGCCGACGGCGCCGGACGTCTGGAGATCGAGGAGCCCCGGCCGCTCCTGGTGACTTACGACACCGAGCGCGAATTGATCGACGTATGGCCTCACCCGGTCGGGGTGGAGACCCGCGTGCTGGTCCACGCCAAGGCAGCCACCGAGACCGGCGCAGCCGTCACCCTGACCGATGACGAGCGCGAGGCAATCGAAGACGCGCTGGTTGACGCGATTCGACGTGGCGAGGAGGCGGCGAGATCGTGAGCGCGATTATCACCCGAGACGACCTCCGCCGTTTCCGCGGAATAGGGCTGCGTCGATACCGCCGCCAACCGAACGGGTATCGGCCCAAGGCCTGGTCCTGCGGATTTACTCACAGGACAAAAAACGAAATCGATTTTGTCCTTCATAACGGCGGCGGATTGGGGGTCTATCTGAACGCAGTTAGCCCAGTATCCGCGCGACTCAGCCATGACTACGAAACCGTGCACGAGGCATTGGCCGACCTTGACAGGCTCCGCCTTTTGATGGGCTTGCTAATTGGGAAGGCGGTGCAGTCATGAGCGATCCAATCACAGACGACCAGATCGATGCCCTGGAGACTGAGGCCGGCGAACATGGCGACTTAGAAATGGTGGCCATTTGCCGGCGTGCACGCGATGGATCGAAGTCTGCGCGCCAGGAGGTGGCTCGCTGTATCGACGCGGCCCGTGCGATGGATGATGGGCGTAGCGACCACGGCCTGACGATCGAAGACTTGCAGGCGCTGTGGGATGCGGGCTTTCGCTACTTCCAGGCCGAAGAGAGATCCTCAGAGAGATCCTCATGGTCCTGGAATCGGGACCGTGAGCTTGGGGATGACTGGATTCACTGCCACAGACCGGGGCACTTCGATATAAGTGCGAGTTATTCCGATTTGGGCCGGCGGGACGTCTACACGCACGGATGGCCGTCCGTACACAAGGCCATCGCGGCGTGTGAGATTATTCGAGAGAATGCGATGGCGCTCCGAGTTTCATTGGATGCGCTGCGATTAGATGGGCAGAATCGAAAAGCCTTCCTGGCGTCTCCGGGGGTGAAATGATGAACGACGAAATCAAAACCAGCATGCAATGGATCGGCGCCGCGGGCGTGTACGAATGCCGGGTAATCTCGCCAGACGGCCGGATCGCACGGTCGGCGCTCAAGCACACCCGCGGAGAGGCGCTTATGTGGATCTCTGAAAACCTCGCGAGAGAGCTCGAAGATTGGGACCTGAGCGGTGGCGAGTGTGTCGCGGATCAGCATGCGGCTAGGTAACTCCACTCGGAAGGATCAAAATGTCCAGACAACTCGAAGAACTGAACCTCTACAGCAACCTCCTCCAAGGCATCGTGCTAGCGGTCGATACCGATCTTCACGGCGGGCGCCCCCTCTCCGAGTTCGAGTTCGAATCGTGGGCACGCGACGTGCACGAGAGGGTTCTCAAATTCCGCGAGGCGGGAGGAGACGCAGCACCCGCCAGATCAAACGATGACACGGCGCCGATCAACATAACCCCCCACCCAGTCGTCGAGCATCACTGCGCGGCATGTGGGCGGTTGATGACCCTGCTATTCGCGAATTGCGAGGGTTGCCGTGGCTGACAAACATTGGGCGAAGCAGCTACAGACCTGGGTGGACGACGGAACGTTTGAGCGGATGGACGATGCGATTAGGAGCGATCGGACTGTCAAGATCCCACGATCCGATGGGTCAGTATCGGACGGCCGCATCACTGGCTTTGGGTTTGGCGGACGATCGGTATCCGTCCGATTCCAAACGCCGGAAGGTGAGCGGTTCAAGACCATCGCCATCGATGATTTCCTCGAACTCAACCCGACTTTCGGGCCATACTTGAAGGAGGCGATTCCATGACGACCGACCAAAGGATAGCTAATGGAACTCAGAAGACCGATTAACAGTGAAGCAATAGGGCGAGGAGATCGCTATCCGGAGGCTGAAGTCGACGGATCTGTTGCGTTTCAGCTATGGCATCCCCAGTGGGGCGGCTACTGTGCCCCGTGCGTGGTCGTCTTCAGCAAGAGCCCCCAGGATGGTGTGGGCGGATGCTTCGACGTCTACGAGTTTCACGACGGCGAGTTTCCAACAGAACACAACACGTTCAGACGCCACTACTGTGATGCTGATCAGATCGTAGAATTTGGGCTCCGGATTATAGAAATGATGGCGAGCTGCGGGATCAGACATCGTTGCGATCCGTGGCTAGACCGGACGATCAAGCGCATCGAGGCAATCAAGAGCATGTGACAGAAGCGCCCGTACCACACCTGAAGGAGATAATAAGCACATGAATCACAAAGTGAAGATGTTCGAGATCCGCGATCGAGGGACGTTCATCCCCGCAATTGCGGTACGGCTCAAGCCAGTGAACGAGGCAGAGCGGTACTTGGCTGCGCGTGCTGGATACGGTGTCCGCCCGTGGGAGCAGGGCGAATATGTCTTGCTAACGCGCCTGAGTGGCGATGAGCCCACGACGCACCATGCCCCGGAACATTGGGGCGGCCGCACGATGCCCGTGGCGCACCGGCACATCACTGAATCGTGGGACGACTTGGAGACCGGCCAGGTAATCGACGTCGAACACGTGCTTGGAGAGACTGCCGAGCCGAAGAAAAGCGAGCAAAATGCCGACTGATTCACCACCGCGAATCTCACAATCCGTCGCTAAGGTGCTGCTCAAGCAAGGCCCATTCCACGCCTGGCACGCGCACCGCGAGCTCGGCGGTGGGATCGAGAGGACCTCGAAGGCCATGGAGGGAGGCACGCTGATCGATGAACTGGGGTTCATCCGTGGCGAGCCTGTGGACGCTACAAGGGATCTTGTGTGGACGATGAAAGGAGAGGAAGTCGCAGGGTCATTGATAGAGCGCAGGGCCGGCAAGGTCGTCATTACCGGGGAGTTCAAAACCCTGCAAACAAATGCAGCGAAGGCGTGGAGGGATGCGGTCCGTGAGGACGGGTGCGTTCCCGTGCTGCAACACGTGGCCGATGCTGTGATCCCGGCTATCGACAAGGTCAGGGCTGCGTTTCAGGCCGCTGGATTCAACCTCGAGGCCGCACACGTCAAAGAGCGGATCCACTGGGATCACGATGGCATCCCATGCGAAGGGGAGCCGGACGTGTGGGAGATCGTAGACGGCATGATGGAGGTCGTCGATCTGAAAACAACCGAGACGTACGACCCTGCGCGGATTGCCCGCTCTGCTGTGGTCGACTGGGCGATCCAGCGCGCGGCCTATCTCGATGGGCTTAGCCGGTTGCATCCCGACTTTGCAGGGCGCCAGCGCTGGCGCTGGCTCGTCGGCGAGCAAAAACACCCCCACTTTGTGGCGTGGGCGACGGATGGAGATTGGGGACTTCGCCAGATCGGCGAATCACAATGGGCGCGGGCCGTGCAGTGGTGGGGCCGGCTCCTGGATCTGGGTTGGGACAAGCCGTGGAAGCCTGAAGATCTACAACTCGAAGCGCCGGAGTATGCCGTCGCGCAAGAAGAGAGAGAGGCGATGGAATATGAAGACTCGAACCTTTGAAGATTCAAAAGCCGTGCGCGCTGCGGTACCCCTTCTTGTGGGGCTGTCTGGGCCGTCTGGTTGCGGCAAGACTTTCTCCGCCCTGCGCCTTGCAACGGGGATGCAATCTGTCACCGGCGGTCAGATCTTCGTGATCGACACCGAGGCAAAGCGAGCGCTCCACTACGCCGACCAGTTCGACTTCCGTCACGTCCCATTCGGCGCCCCGTTCTCCCCGCTGGATTACCTCGCGGCGATCGAACACTGCGTAAACAAGGGCGCCAAGATCATCGTGATCGATTCGATGAGCCACGAGCACGAGGGGCCGGGCGGGGTGCTGGAGTGGCATGCTGAGAAGCTTGAGAAGCTCTCGAGCGGCGACTACAAGCGCGCCCAAAAACTAACCATGCTCGCGTGGCAGGAACCCAAGGCAGCGAGGCGCCGGCTTCTGAACACGATCGTTCAGCTGGGCGTGAACATGATTTTTTGCTTTCGAGCGAAAGAGAAACTCAAAATGGTCAGGGGCAAGGATCCGATCCCGCTCGGGTGGATGCCGATCGCCGGGCCGGAGTTCGTCTATGAGATGACCTGCTCTATGCTCCTGCCTCCAGGCTCTCAAGGCGTGCCCGACTGGCGCCCTGAACACCCAGGCGAAAAGGCCATGACGAAACTGCCGATTCAGTTTCAGGCGCTGGCCAAATATGACGGGCCGATCACCGAGAAGATAGGCGAGAATATGGCGACGTGGGCGGCCGGAGGTTCGAGCCCGCGAAAGCAGGAGGTGCCGCCAAAAGTAGAATCCGGCAGCGATCCGGGTGAACCCGAGCCCGCCCCGGATTCCGGGACAGATTGGATGAGCTGAAAATGTCCGCGACGATTGAAATGGAAGTGGCGGCGACGGTCTCAGTAACCAAGCTTGCGGAAGCGTTCTCCGGAATGGGTTTATTCAGTCAGGCAGAGTTCTTTCGCGTTGTTGCCGACAAGTTCGGGCGGTTCGCGTACGACGGCGGCATACGTCAACGTGACTGGCTCGCGCTTGCACTTTGCCATGAACGGGACGGTAACCACGAAGCCCGAGAATGGATCCTTCTTCTCTCGAAAGCGATCCAGGATGAGAAAGCGCCATGACCCACCACGACCTACCGCGCGCAGTCTACTGGTCACGCCTGGCCGACTGGGCCGTCTACCGCCTCCCCTTGTGGATCGTGGCGATCTCGCTGGTGGTCGGGGTGGTCACAGCGGCGCTCTGGATCGGCGGGTTATGATGCGCGCAATGACTATCCGATTCCTACCCCTGACTCTGCTCGTAGCCTGTGGATCACCGGGCGCAGACGCACTGCCCGAAGAGGCAGCCGCACCGCTTGCGGTCGTGGTCGACGCCGACGGTTGGGAAGGCGTACCTCCACCGCCGGATCCTCTCCCCAAGGCCTTCCCCCCTGAGCCACCCGGGTTCGGCAAGGTGGATCGATTCGTCTCGCATGACGAGGCCTGTTTCACGGTCACTCACGAACTTGTGCCGTACAAGTGGCGGGGGCCGGTCCGTATGTGGTGCCTCCACCGCAGCCACTCGTCGTCAAGGAACGGTACTGTGACATCGCGCGTCGATGGCTCGGAGATTCACGACCGAGATCGGCCGACCGCCTGGAGGTTCTGGAATCGTCTGGTGAGCAGGGGAGTCCTTGATCCGTACAAATGCCCATACCACGCGATCAATCGAAACCTAAAACATACTGCAAATTGCGTGAAACTCCGGCGTAACTGGCCATTCAAGGACGTCGAGCTCCCCGAAGCCACGAAACGCCAGTGGGCATTGCATCCCCACGATATGGAACGGTTCGGCGCCAGGGGACCGCATGACAACAACGGGAACGCGTTCAACCACATCCCCGGCTGTTGGGATCCGAAGCAACTGGAGCGGTTCGACGTGGGGATCACGGTAACCGTCTTGGCGTCGCTGAAGATCTGCGAGCGGTTCGGGTGCAAAACAAAATGGGACATCAAACGTTGCTGGGGCGGAAAGTGCGGGCCTGTGTGAGAAAGCGCCAGAAAACCAAGACCTATGCATCGTCGTGGCCCCACGACGCGCGGGTATCCGTGGGCATGCGAACCGGCGGACAGATCCGGATCTGCCTGGAGGATTACGGGGTTCTCCAGGACACCGGGCACGCGTTCGCCTACCTATCCCGGGCCCGGGCGAAGCTGCTGACCCAGGCGCTGGGGCGGATGCTTGAGGCGGAGGAAGGCGGGAGCATATGAAGGTTGTGTATATCGCCGGACCATTCCGGGGCCCCACTGCTTGGGATGTCGAGCGAAACATCCGGCGGGCCGAGGAGCTTGCGTTTGAGGTCGCGAATTTGGGTGCGATGCCATTGTGCCCGCATACAAACACGCGATTCTTTGACGGAACTCTAACCGGTGATTTTTGGCTGCGAGGTACGATGGAGTTGCTCCGACGGTGTGACGCGATGATTCTCACCCCGGATGGGGAGAATTCGGCCGGGGCGTCTGCGGAGAGGGTTGAGGCCGAGCTTATCCGGATGCCTGTTTTTTACAATGTGCTGAGGTTGGAGGCATGGCTCGGGATCAGCAAGTAGAAACCGGCGAAGGCTGGGAGATCCGGCTCGGGGATTGTCTCGATCCAGAGACCGGGTTGGCGTCGCTGGGGTCGGTGGATCATGTGATCACGGATCCGCCGTATAGCAAATGGACGCACAGTGGCGGCAGGGACGGCGTACGTAGATCAGATGGAAGGCCCAAGGCGGAGGCATTCAAGTTCGGTCACACGGTAAGCCCCAGTGCGGTCGCGCGCGCTATGTATCCAATCTCGCTGGATTGTGTTGTTCTGCGATGATCGGCATGCGGAGGCCATGTCTGCGGGTATCGAATCTGCGGGGCATCGGTGCGTTTCCTGGTGTGTGTGGATCAAGCCGAACGGGATGCCCCAAATGTCGGGCGACAAGCCCGCACAGGGGCACGAGCATATCTTGCTCGGCCATAGCATTGGAGGCGGGCGCCGTATGTGGAACGCAGGCGGAAAACGAGGTGTGTGGAAGGAAAACGTTGAGATGAAAGATCGGCTGCACCCCACACAGAAGCCCGTCCTCCTTATGGAGTCCCTAGTTTCCGACTTCACAGATCCCGGCGAACTAATCTGCGACCCCTTCGCAGGATCCGGCACCACCGGCGTCGCATGCATCCGCCTCGGCCGTCGGTTCATCGGGTGGGAGAAGGATCCCGAGTTTTTCGAGACCGCGGTAAAACGGCTTCGCAAGACCAGACAGCAGATCACGATCTTCGACGCGAAACCGCAGGGGAAACAGGAAGGCTTGTTTTGACCAGCCTCACCCCCCAGAGAATGGCCCCGCCGCGGCTTGGCGACGCCTACGTTGGCCCGGAGCCGCGGAGCTTTGAACACGAGATCACCGCCGGCGATGTAGAAGCGATCGGCGCGTCGTCGCTCGTCCCATGTTTTGAGATCGGGGCGCCGGTTCACTGCGAGCTGCCGCCGGAGCCATTGCGGTGGTGGGAGTTCGCGCGCGAAGACGTTGGTTTTGATTCGCTCCCGCCGCCGTCCGGGTTTACGCGGCGCCAGTGGCGGACCCGCATACAGCAGGCAGATCGCAGTGAATGGCATTACAACCCGATGACAGACCGGCCGCCGACGCCATGAAACCCCCGCCCCCACCCACCGAGCGCGACGAAGCGCGGATCTTCACAGACTGGATGGACCAGCGCGGGATCCTTTTCTGGAAAATACCAAACGAGCAGATCCTTCTCTCCACTCTCCCGAAGATCCGGCGGTTCAAAGTTCTTAGCCACATGAAGGCTGAGGGCTTCACCACCGGCGCGCACGACTACATCATTTTCTCTGGACCCAGGGGGGTGAGGCTTCGGGGCCTCCCTGGGATTACCATCGAGCTGAAACGGATCGACGGCACCGCAACCGCTGACCAGCTTGCGTGGGTCGCGATCCTCGAAGGGCTCGGCTGGCAGTCAGACATCGCCCACGGCGCCGACCATGCAATCCAGATTCTGGAGGAGTGTTTCCGATGATCACAGCACAGATCTATGAGTGCACGAGATGCCACGTAGAAAAGCACCCCAGCGCGTTCCCCAAGCACCGCGGAACCAGGCGGCGGCAAGCGATCTGCTACGCCTGCCAGCAGGACCCCTACAGCAAGCGCAGGGGCGACGAACTGCGGCGCACCCGGGCCGAGCTGGCAACCCAAAAAGCCGACAGGGCGGAGCGAGAGGCCGCCGAGGAAGCCGCTGAGGCCGCGCAGGTTGAGGCTGATCTGCGGGCGGTGCGGGAGGAGGCGGGGTGCTAGAAGTCGTCGCTGCGCTGTATGTCGAGCGCAATGGTGTCTACTACGGCCTCCCCGGTGTTGAACCGTGGGGCTTGCCGGAGAGGGATGCCCGAGAATACGCGGGCCCACATCCGGTCGTGGCACATCCGCCATGTAGCCGGTGGTGCAGGCTCGCCGGCCTGGTCGAGGCTCGGTGGGGTCACAAGAAGGGCGACGACGGCGGTTGTTTCAAGGCCGCGTTGGCTTCAGTCCGGACCTTTGGCGGAGTGTTGGAGCACCCAGCATACTCCGACGCGTGGCCAGCATTCGATCTGCCGCGACCACACACGGGCGGTGGGTGGCAGCGGGGGATCTGTGGCGGATGGAGCTGCCACGTTGAGCAATCCCGCTATGGACACAGGGCCAAAAAGGCGACGTGGATCTACGCCGTTGGATGTGACCTCCCCGATCTAAAGTGGGGTAGCGTGGCTGATCAACGCCCCGAAGCGTTGGTCAGCTGGTGCGGCAACCACACAGATAAATTTGATCAACGGCCGCGGCTCGGTAAGAAAGCCGCGGCGCGGACGCCGGATGCCTTTCGGGCGGTGTTGCTGGCTATGGCCCGATCGGCTGCCCAGCCGCTGGCGGAGGGCGCGGGGTGCTAGATCTGCGCATAAAGTTGAGGGTTGACAAAATCAACCCAGTCCAGCACGGTGTTCACGTGCTCATGCAGGAGCGATACGGCAATGCAAAATTCTGGGGCAGCCCACAAGGCTAGTATCGGCTATGTAGGCTGTGTCTCGACTCGCCACCGAGACGAAGGCCCAGGGGCTGCATCCCTTGAGGCTGACCCGACTGGCGTTTTTGGAGTCGGCTCGTGAGTAGCCCATTTGTCTACATCGCAGGCGCTTGGAGTGCCCCGGGGGTTCTGTACGCGATAAAAATCGGCATCTCGAGCGATCCTGGGATTAGGGTGAAATCGCTGCAGACCGGCTGCCCAATGCGGCTGTTTCTAATGACCTTTCTGCCGGTACCAATCGATCAGGCTCCGGCTGAGTACGAGGCGAAGCTGCACAGCACATTTAAAAAGGACCGGATTATCGGCGAGTGGTTCCGCCCATCAAAGCCGGTGCTCCAGTGGGTGCTGTGGAACATGGAGCATGCCGATGCGTCGTAAGCACGCCGGCTACCAGCGGCTTCGCCGGGACTTCTTTCGGCACCGAAAACACCGGCCGCTGACATCGGATGCGAAGCTTTTGAAGCTTGTTTTGATCGCGGAAGGGGGGCTAACTGGCATAATTGAGGCCTCGGAGAGGCAGATCGCGAGGCTTATTTGCGACGCGGCACCGTGGCCGAGCCGCCGAATAGCGGCTGCGGTGAGTGCACTCGGGGCCGATCTAGTGATCGATGAGGGGCGCGAATTGTGGTGGCTTGCCGACTGCCTCGAGGAGCAGGCAAACGTCGGAGAGAAGCTCGCATCCCTCATTCAGAGGGAATACAACCAGCTCCCCGACTGCGAAATAAAGACCCTCTTCGGGCATAGGTATAACAACTGGTTGACCTATACCCCAAAGGGTAAGGTAGTCGATACCCCACCCGCTAACAACAATGGTAGGCTAAATCAGAACGAGCACACGCAAAGTCCTATTGGTTGTTCGTCTGTTGGTGTTGGTTGTTCGTCTAGTGTTCTACGCGAGGCCCTTACCTACAATCACCCACCCCCCCCAAAGGGAGCATCCAACATCATGGTCCCGTCGACCTTCGACCACCAGCACGTAGGAGCTCTTGAGACCGTCCTGGACGAGCTTGGCACCGCCGCCCGCCGTGTGGATGCCGGGGACTTGGAAATGCGCCTGTGGAAGGGCACAGCGCTTCTGAGCCCAAATGGGTATTCGCGCATGGTCGCGGACAACGCGGCATGGCGAAAGCGCACGGACGCAAAGCCTGCGGGCGATGACCTGGCCAAGAAGCAAGCCGCCGCCCGCGAGAAGATCCGCCGCATGCGCGCCGAGGAGGGATCATGAGCCGGGCCCCTGAGCAGGCGCAGCAACCCGTCCGGCCCGGGCCGATGCGATCCCCCGATTTTGTGGGTGAAACGCTGGACGGCTCCCGCGCCGTCGACGCCGCGACTGCGAACGAGAACGAACTCGACTGGGCACACCGGAGACACGACCAGGCGGCCCGCGAGTACGGCGATGTTGATTATGACTGGGTCCGCGAGTGGCAAAAAACCGGCGCCAGGATCCGCGACATACCAAAGGACATCCAAGCCGCGAGGTTCCGGGCTTGGCGCGCGCTCGTGCACGCGATCTATCGGCTCAAACTCGCCGAATACGCGGCCGGCCTGCGGTCGATCGAACCCCAACATCCAGACGACAAGAGCAGCACGGATTCCCCTCACTACAGCAAGCCGTGAATGACACCGGAAGAAATACGCCCCTACCTCCCGGACGTGATCCGGGTCGAGCCCGCCCAGTGGAACGGAATCCAAATGTGGAAGGTCGTTTGTTGGGATGGGGTATCTGAGTGGTGGCATTACATCGAAACAGAAGGAAAAAGACATGACAAAACGAAACAAAAAACCCCTGCGTGACCGGATGGACGCACAACTCCAAAGATACGTTCAGGAGGCTGAGGAGTCCGGCGATCTCTCAATGCACGCTGTTGCGATCAGGGCACGCGCGGGTGTGCTTCGGGCAATGGCCAACGGGCTCGATCTTGATGTGATGGACCACGACAGCGAGAACGATGGGGACTAAGCCAAAGACCAAACACTTCGCCTTGTGGGAGTGGGAGAAGTCCGGCAAGGCGCCGCAGCGGGTCTGGCCTGCGATTCAGCGGGTGATGAACGCACTCGAGGTCGGGTACGCGGAACTAGAGGAGATGTATGGCGAAGATAGAATCCGCTGCTACATCACCAAGGCAGGTGGATACCGGTCCCAAAAGGTGAACAAGGCGAACAAGGGCCGGGCTACGAGGTCCCGGCACCTCAAGGGCGACGCGGCCGACGTGGTGTTCTTCCGCCTAGGTCACGGATCATGGGTCCGCATCCCGTTCCGGAGAGTCTTCCACATCTTCGACGACTTACAGAAGTCCTTCCAAATCCAAAGGGGCGGCCTCGCTGCGTATCCAGATTTTATTCACATTGACACTCGACATGGCGACAGGATCAGGAAACTTCCCCGATGGAGACCCAACCCATGAAGTGGAAGCCAGGCGGGATTGTAGTCCTTGAAGGCGGCGAACCGTTTTTACGGTCTTGCTGGGAATGCAACGAGGCGCACGCGCACCTACGCGATCGGGAGTCCTTGCACACATGCCTTTTTTGCAACCGGTCTTGGCTGAAGTGCATCGACTTCAACGATTTCAAGAGCGATGAGGACTTTGACGCCGCCATGGAAGCGGCAGGGATCGAGAAAGCATCATGACCGACAAAAAACCACCCGAAGGAAAAGCCCGAGCCTATCTGTACCAAGATCGTGTTTGGGTATGGAGTACAGCGAGAGATCTGTGGCGTGCTGGCCCCGGACGCGAGTCGGGGTATAGCGCCGCTCATTATGGCGTTGCTATTTCGGAATGGAACGACGTCAGCTGGGACGACCCGCCCGAGTTTGTGATGGCACCGGATGGGTTGTTCGCTGAGTCCTGTTGGGTTTATGCCATACCAGATCGCGAGGCCCGGACGTGGGCGTGGGACACGTCCTGTAGCACGAGGGACGATGCCATTTGTGTAGCAATGACAGGGATCCGTGACCGATACGATTCGGACTGCCCCGCCCTCTACGGCCGGCACCCCGACCACTCCGAGGTGCTGAAGCTGGCGTGGAAGCGGGAGGACCAACCCGTCCCCATCGAGTCCATCGACTGGGCCGCCGTCCACGCCGGTGAGCTGGTGCCGCCGAGTCGGGTTGTGGTGCCGGAGGTGGATGCGGATGGAGATCCTAGATCTAGGATGGGCAGTTCCGGTTTGATGATTGTCTGCAGATCGGGGAAAACGGAGTTTTTCCGGCGCACCGTGTACTCGATGAGTTATGAAGCTGCCAACTACACCCACGACGGCCACCTCATCAGCCACCGGGCAAAGGGTGGTGGATGGGAACAAGTTACCCCCCAAAGGGGAGGCGACAGCCGGGAAAGACAGGATCCCATAAACCTAGATGTCATCGCCGGAGGCGGGGGGGGTGGCAATGGGATCAACACGTCAGGCGAAATCAGTGGTCCTAAGGCCGCCGGGTCGTGTGCGGAGAGGGCAGACGCATCGTCGAAGAGCCCCGAGACTGGGAAGCCGAAGGGGTCCGATACCGGTGAGAGGCCGGCACTTCCACCGACCAACGACCACCGAACCAGCGGGGACATCATCGGAGAAGAGGGGCCGTTCCCCACCGTGCCGACGATGGACGACTACATCCGGCGCCAGAAAGAAGCCGAGCTCGCCTACTGTAAAACCGGCGTCCATCCGGAGTGGTACCAAGACTGGTTGGCAACGAAGGTGTGGAAGTACCAGACGCCGGAGCCCAAGCCATGACCATCCCCAACGAAGCAATCGCCGCGGGGATGTGGCTGCGTACTGCGGTGGCTGGGATGTTGCCATACACAGAAGACTTTAATGCCTTTTCCTTCGTTGTCTGCGACTCGGCGGAAGAGGCCAAGCGAGTGCTGCGGGACCACGAGGCGATGGAGGAACTGCGAAGCCACGCAAGAGAGGCAGAGCCGTTGCTGCGTTGGGAACATGACCCCACGATACGCGCGTGGGAATACCAGTGGACATCGGACGGCGAGGAACTCATGATCCACCATGACGACCCCGCCGACGCGGTTTTGGCCGCTAAGGAGGTCGGCGATGATTGACGGAAAGCGGGTGGCGGTAATCTTCGGGAGCCGAAAGGGGCGCATTCCCGAGCACCTTGAACAGAGACTCTACTATCTGCTCAAGCTCTTCAACATCGACGTTGTGATCGATGGCGCTGCCACTGGCGTGGATGGGGATGCGCATAGACTGGCTAAGAAATGGGGCTTTAGGACCAAGCGCTTCCCCGCCGACTGGGACCTGTACCACAAGCCAGGCCGCAAGAACCCCGCCGGCAGGATCCGGAACCGAGAGATGGCCGGCGTCGCGGACCTGGGTATCTCATTCCCTGGAGGGTCTGGCACCAAGAACATGCTGGAACAGCTCGAGCCGGCCGGTGTGACCACGGTCATTTTCAGGGAGGCCGACACCGATGGCTGAGACACCGGAAAACGAGAGAGACATCAACATCGCTGCAGAGTTCCTGGCCTTGGTCCAGAAAGACGCCCGCCGCAAAACCCTGGAGGAGGCGAGGGATTCGGCGTGCCGGTTCTGCAGGGAAGGCTGGCCGGACTCGAGCCCTAGCGGTGACCACGCGTTCCCGTCTGGTGCCGGCTGGAAACAGTGCATGGCCGCCTCCATCCGCGAACTGCTCACCGAACTCGACATGGAGGAGAACGAAAAATGTCAAAAAACAAACACGTACTAGTCACAACGCAGACCAGCATATACGCCGGGTACACAGAAGACATTGACCGGCGGCCGATCCGTCTCACAGAATGCCGACACGGGTTCTCGTACACCCCGGGCCCGGATGACCAAAAGGGGATTTGGTCCCTGGCGACGATCGGCCCACAGGAGGGCTCAAAGATAGGGCCTGCCGTTCCGCAGATGGACATCGACCACGTTTACAATGTCGCAATCACGACAACAGCGGCGGAACAGGCGTGGTTGGCGACAGGGTGGGGGAGATGAACGGCCGCGGAAACGATTATGGCAATGGTGACGGTTATGATAATGGTGACGGTTATGGTTTTGGCAATGGCAATGGCAATGGCAATGGTAATGGTTATGGTTATGGTGGCGGTGACGGTTATGGTGACGGTTATGGTTATGGTGACGGCGACGGCTTCGGCAACGGCAACGGCTTCGGCTACGGCGACGGCTTCGGCTTCGGCTTCAGCGACGGAAACGGCAGCGGCTACGGCAACGGCAACGGCCGCGGCAACGGCTACGGCAACGGCTACGGCGGCGGCAACGACGGCACCGGCTACGGCGGCCGGTTTGAGGTCTCGATTGATGGCGGGCTAATCGGGGTTGGTTGCGAGACAATGCAGGCCGCCGACTGGCTCTCCGAAAAAGGGGATCGGCTTTTCGCCGAAAACAACGCTACACCCGACGAGATTGCAACCGTGAGAGCCCTGGCTGGTGCGGTTATGTCCGGATCCATTGTGAGCAGGGAGGTGGCGGATGACGACTGACCGCATAGCCAAGCTGATCCGAATCTGCACCGAGGAAGAAGCACGGGCAGCTATCCTGGCCCATGCCAACCGCCAGCGGGAGATCGGGCGGCAGGAGGAGCGGGGGCGGATAGCCGACTGGCTAGACGAATGGGCCGAATGGTACTCGACTGACATTTTCTCGGATCCACCGCCGGCCAAATCTCTCACGAAAGAACAGGCTAATACGAGGACCCTCGATTCCGCGGCTATGGGGCGATACCTCCTAGCCGCCATCGTCCGCGACTTACGAACAGGCCGACTCCCATGGGAGATCGGGGAGCTTGATTACTTAGCCGACGAGAAAGGCACCACCCCATGAACGTGTACCGAGTGGACTGCGGCGCCTACTACTGGGTTGCCGCCCCGAATATCAGAGAGGCTGTGTCCGTGATCTGGAAGTGCTGGCATGACGAGGGTAGCGAAGAAGACAGCGACGACGGGTTCAGTATCGGCAAGGTGCCTCGCAGCAAGTGGCCCGAGACTTATTATGACGACGGCTTCGGCCGCCCTATGTCGTTCAGCGCCCTCGTCACCAAGCAAACGACCGCGACCGTTCTCACCTGCTCGGAGTGGCCATGACCGACGATCCCAAACACCAAGAAGTGTGTCACGTGAGCGCTGGTGAGTACGCCGAACCGTTCGCGGGACCGATGTGCAACGATTACCCCGGCATCCCGAACCCCGATTGCCTGACGAACTTGGCGCGCGCCTACCTGAGCATCCGTGCCGAGAGCGAGCAACTTAGATCAATTACGATCAAGGCGAATGAGTTGCTGTGCGCAGCCCTGGATCCCGGCGAACGGGTGGTCCACAACCTGCTGCTAAACGTAGCTGAAATCATCCGCGATCGGGAATACACGGAGGCTGAGAACGAGCGGCTGGAGAAGGCGATGGGCGACCTGGTACACGTCGACCAGGCCCTTGATGCGGAGTTGAAGCTGGCGGAGAAACTGGACGCCGCTAAGGCTGAGATCAAGCGGCTGAAGCAGGAGCTGGAAACCAGGGTTCTCATCCACAAGGGGCTGGCTGAGTCTCACAGCAAGACACAGGCCGACCGCGACCGCTGGAAGGCCCGGGCGAAGAAAGCGGAGAGCCGGAGCTCTGGTTTAGAATATTGGGTCCGCGAGTTCGGGCACAGGGCCGACTGCTGGCCCGATCGCCCATTCAAGGAGTGCCGCATGGAAATACAAAAGTTAGTCGCCGAGGCCCTCGGGGAGTCACAGGAGGAGACATGATGTGCGAAAAATGCTGGGGAGACGCCTACGGTGGCGGTTACTTCGATGGGTGCGAAACCCAGACGGAGCGTTACCACCAACTACTCGACGAACGGGCCGCTAACCCCTGTTCCCCCGAGGAACAAGCTGGCCAGTACTGGGACCCGGTGAAGCAGGTTGACACAAGGGCCAGGGAGCCACAGGAGGGCGACGATGACTCGGCTTGATAGAGCCCTCCACGCTTGGCCAGGGGTAGACGAAGGCCCCTCGCCGGCCTATGTCCACGGTCCGCTGTTCCGCGCGGGGATGCTGGAGTTCGATGATTACGACGAGACATGGGATCTGAACGAGAAAGGGAGGGACGCCATGGAGGCGCTGGGGTACCGCGACGACGGCTGGGGAGGTTGGAGACAGCTGCAGGAGGGCGACGATGAGTAGCAATACCCTGTATCTGGCCTGGATCGCACACACCGCCGTGCTGGGTTGCTCGCCATCGTTGGACGCATTTCTCACCTGGCTTGTCATAGGCGTGGCGTGGACATGGAACTTTTGGCGACTATGACTAGCGACGACCACAATCGGCGGGAGGCGTGGGTCTCCAAGGTCAGTATCGACGTTCTTATGCATGGGGAGCACGAGACTAGGAAGCTTCGAGACTACGAGCGACTGATCGTAGTCGCCGCCATGGAAGCCGAGGCCCACCACTGGGAAGCCGAGGCCCACCACTGGGAAGCCCTCATCCTGGCGCGGTTCCCAGACGGCTGCCCCTGGTGCGAGACCACCGAGAACTGGCTAGACGGCATCACGTGCCGAGAATGCGGAAACTGTCCCTTTGACCAAGCGGAAGCGAATGTTCAAGGTGAGCTCAATCTCCTGAAAGTCCGCTACACCAAGCTAGTGAAAGCGGCGGAGGAGTTGGCCAAATGGATTTTTTCGGAAGACGACCCCATGCCCCCTGGTATGGAGGCCGCCCAGACCCTCGCCGAAGATATCAACCGAGTCCGCCGCGCCCTCGAGGAGCTGGACAAACCGAAGGAGAACGAAGATGAGTAGCGGCGACAACACACGAGACACCCGTAAGCACCCAGTGGTCCTGAACGATGAGATTCGGACCGATGATCCCCAGCCTACGCGCGAAGCAGTTCGCGAATGGTACCATCGTACAATCGAGATTCCGACGGGGTTAGTTCGGGTGCAATTGTACGGAGCCCGATATCACCAAGACGACCTAGCGGTACTGCTTGGGAATCTGGACAGCCCGAAACCGAAGGAGCCGCGTGAGTGCCAATGCCGGCACCGCAGGATCACCGCAAACGATGGCGAGCGGGTCACCGACGTATCGACCACGCTGTGCCCAGTGCACGGCAAACTGGAGAATCGCGATGAGTGACGAAGCATATTTCACCATGATACCCGGCGCGTTCTTATGCATGGAGTGCAAGCGGTACGAGCCGGTGAATGCAAGAGCGGAGAGGATCCAGTGCGCCTGCGGGCGGACGTACCGCATCCCCTGGGATGACGGCAAGGCAGTGCGCGTCACCGCCGAGCCCACCCTAAGACCGAAGGAACCGAAATGCTGATTGGACGAAGAGTTATCTGGTACGGCAAGAAATACTGGGTATGCGGAGTGTTCTGGGAGTCCACAGGATCGTGGCTCCTGCTCCTAGCTGACGATGGCGGCCTGACCGACGTGCAGAGCTGGGAATGCAGCGTGTGCGACGTGCCCAAGCTTCCGGACGACCGCCGCGAAAGCCCGATCTGACCGCCAACCAAGCGCGGTTGCGCGCCCCGCACAATTGTGGTGTGATCTGTGCAGTGGGATCCGTGGACCGCAAAATTTACACCCGAGAGGAGATCGACCTCGCTGCGTCAATGGGGCGGCCACTCGACGGCAAGCGGGCAAGAGAATTCCGCGACTCCATAGAAGTGGCGATCGAGACCGCTCTGGTGTACGGAAAAGCCACGATCTCGCTCAACCCGCCGGAGCTCGCCGCTGGGGTCTGTGACTACATCCGCAGCCTTGAGGTCCCAGGACTCCGATCCGGGTTTGTCGGGGGTTGCGTGACCCTCTCATTTCGAGACCCGAACCCGCCCGACCAATAGGGTGCCGGAAGATCTGGCGGAAGTCTGTGAGGCGAGTTGCGCCTTTCTCGGGATGGGATTGGTCGGGCTGGGACGGGACGGGGTGTTCACCTCCACCCTGGACGCCATCGGGAGTCCGGCCGGAAAAGCCGGAATTGCCGAGATTGCCGAGAACTCCCCCGCACCAGTAACCCCCCCTTTCCGGTGCGGAAGTGCAGTGATCTGCAGCGAAGTCCAGCGATGGGCCCGTAAGGCACTCTCCAGGGGTTCCCAGGGGTTCCCAGTACTGCGGGCCATGTGAGCCGGGCGGGATAGTCGGAATAGTCGGGCGGCAATGCCGACCCCTGGCCGGACGATAACCCCCCTTTCCATCCGTGCGTTTCTGGGGCGTTACTGTGAGAACCCACACATTCATCCGCGACACCAGCTGCACAAAAGTAGCTACAAGCCGACGGAAACCCTCCTTTTTGCATTGACACCATCCGCAGCGTAAGCGAAGAACGCGCGCTTGCAATCATAGCCGCAGAAAGCGCACCCTATTTCGTGCATGCGACGCGACGCTGAGGCCCACATCCAGGACTCAGGAGCCGGGGACACAGCCAGGCGGTGGGACCGTGGGACGCTCAAAAAGGCCACCACAGACGAGTCTACAGGGTTTCTCCACGTAGACGCCTCCGTGACCCGGGCCCCTGCGGTCTTCCCGTACCTTCGACCCGACGGGACAATCCGGAGAGAATTGAGGCTCCCAGGGGACGTCTTCTCATCCAGGAATCTCGACTCGATCGGGAAAGCTACGATCACGAACGACCACCCGCCGGAACGGGTCACCACCAAGAACGTTCGGCGGTTCTCCGTAGGGGCAGGGGACGGAAACGCCCGGGTTGACAAGGACCACGCGGTGGTCGGCCTGGTAGTGACCGACGACCCGACTATCTCCGACATGAAGGGCGGCAAACGCGAGGTTTCGCTTGGCTACACCGTCAGGCTCGAGCCCTCGTCTGGGGTCTTCAACGGCGAGCCCTATGACGTGATCCAGCGCGATCACTTCACCAACCACATTGCCATCGTTACGCAAGGGCGGGCCGGACCGACCGCACGCGCGCATATGGACAGACTGGATGCGGTCCAGATCGAAAGCACGGATGAACCCATGACGAACCCAACCCCGGCGGCAAACCCCGCCCCCACTGAAACCGCCGGTTTGAAGGTCGACGGGCTGGAGATCCAGCTCCCCACCTCGCATGCCCGGCACATCGCAAAAGCGTTCGAGCAAATGCAGGGCAAGCTCGACGCGGAAACCGTCCTACGGAAGAAGGCGGAGAAGGATCTAGCCGAGATCAAAGAAAAAGAGCCTGAGAAGCAAACACTCGACGCCGCAGAGGTTCAGAAGCTCGTTCAGGAACGGGCCGAACTGGTCGACACCGCGACCAAGATCGGTGGGTACGACGAGGCCGCAATCAAGGAGATCACCGCACTCACGAACGACGAGATCAGAACCCGTGCAGTGGCCGATCTCCTCGGCGCTGACAGTGTCAAGGGGAAGTCAGACGACTACATCCAGGCCGCTTTTGAGATCGCTGCGAACGCAGTCCCCAAGAAAGACGGGGCCCAAAAACTCGGCGATGCAATCCTTGGATCGGGGCGCGTGACAGTTCAACCCGACGCTCTGAAAGAGCTCAACGACGCATGCTCCGCTGCTGTGTCTGAGGCTGACAAAGCCTGGGAGGTGAAGTAACCATGACGATTCCGCAGACCACCGTAGCTCAGGGTTTGGCGATCGGCCTCGAAGGCCAGCTCGTTGACCGCAATCGTGCGTCGATCCTCACCGTGTTCGATGATGCGGACGGCTTTTTCGGCCGCGCCATCGAATGGGACAACGGCACCGTCGACAACAAAGTTAGGCAGCCCGCATCCAGTGGGACGCTCGCCGGGATCTCGGTCTATACCCACGAATTCGATTCGGTCGACGTGGCAACCGCTGGCGCTGGTATCCCATCCGGTCAGAACTTCAACATTCTGCGCCGGGGCCTGATCTGGGTCGCAGCCGAAGTCGCGGTCACCGCCACGAATGGTGTCTGGTACCGCTTCCAGAATGCCGGCGCTGATCCAGAGGGTAACGGCCGATTCCGCGACGACAATGACAGCGCGTCCGGCGACGTCACCCAGATCACGAATGCTAGATGGCACACGAACACAGCCGTAGCTGGTGATCTCGCACTGCTGGAGATCTGGCTCACCGCCTAAGTTTGGGGACATGAAACGATGAACACTCAAAACGAACACGCCCCCAAAATCACGCCCGGCTGCAGCGAATACAAGTTCGATGTGGCCGAGTGCTTCCACTACTACAACCTTGGCCACCTAGACGCTGCAACCAACCTTTTTCTGTCACGCGAGCTCCTGGCGACGATCCCGAAGCTCCTGCAGGTCGTTCACGGGCAGAAAAACGCGCGCCTGCTGTTCCCGATCAACAGGTCGATTCCAGCTGGCGCGCAGTCCTACAAGTGGGAACAAGAGGAGGACTTCGGATCGGCCGCATGGGTGACCGGGCATGGGCACTCAATCCCAACGGTGAACAGCGTCACGGAAGAGAAGCTCAGCCGGATCGAGTCTTTTGCAACTGGCGCGATCTGGACCGTGGACGAGATCCGGACGGCCGCTTTCGCTGGTCGGCCGATCAATCCTCGCTATGCTCGAGCAGCGCGCCGCATCATGCTCGAGTTTGAAAACGGGGTCGTTTTCAACGGCAACAGTGACCGGAATATTACCGGCGTGTTTTCGGGGACTGCGATTACAAGCATCCCGGAAGCAGCCGCGTCGAATGGGTCATGGGCGATCGCCACCCAGGCCAATCGTGACGACATCCTGGAGGACTTGCACCAGATCGGGAACGACATCGTGAACCAGTCACTCCAGAACTACGGGAACAGCGGGGTGCGCTTGATCATGAGCCTGGCCAAGTATCACGTGATCAGTCAGACGTCGATGTCAATCACGCAGGATCACAACGTGACGATCCTGAAGACGTTCCTCGAGCAGAACCCACACGTCTCGGAGGTGATGCCCGTCGATGAACTGCGGGCCGATGGCGATCACGCTGGGGTCAACTCAAGTGAAGAGATCATGATGGCGTACGAGCCTTCTCCAGATAACATGGAAATGGTCGTTCCACTTGAACTCATGCAGCACGCACCAGAGCGGGTAAAACTCGCAACTGAGGTCATGTACGAGATGCGCACGGGGGGCATGTCGATCTACAGGCCTTTGACTGCGTCGATCCGGACGGGGATCTAGCCCATGGCCGTCACCCCAGAGGACGTGAAGGAGGCATCCCTCACGTGTGAGTTCAAGGAAGATCCACCCTATTCGGACGTGGCTATTCAGCTGCGGATCGATAGGGCGGAGCTGTTCGTGAACGCGGACCTCTGGGGTGACTTGGCCGATCCTGGCGTCACCAATTTGGCCGCCCATTTTCTTGTGATGGATTCGCTGGGCGGCGTGTCGTCGGGCGGGGCCATTGCGTCAGAGAAGGCGGGGGATGTAGCGGTTGGATATACAAACCCCACGCCATCACGAGACGATCAAAGCTTCACCACGACGTCCTATGGCAGGACGTTCCTCACACTACGCCAGATGGTCCCCGCAATCGGGACAACGAGCTACCCGACCACAGGCAGGAGCCTCAATTGACGGTGAAGGACATCGACCGTGGATGGGCCAAGATCATGCGGGAGCTCTCGATTTTCCAACGTGCTCATGTGTTCGTGGGCCTGCAGGGAGCGGCGGCCACGGAGACGATCGACGGCGCAACGATTGTCGAGATCGGAGCCGCTCACGAATTCGGCACGACGCGCGTGCCCGAACGATCATGGCTCCGATCTACGATGGATGATCAACAGAATGCGATCGTGAAGAAGATCGCGGATGAACTCGCCGCCGTAGCAGACGGGAGGCGCACTGCAATTGCGGCCCTGAAACGGCTGGGGCTCTTCGCCGTGGAACTCATTCGCAAGAAGATCCGCAGCCGGATCGCGCCACCCTTGAGCTCGGCAACGATAGCCGCCAAAGGCAGCACGGTGCCCCTTATCGACACCGGCCGCATGATGCAATCAATCACCTACGTTGTAAAACTCAGCGGGCAGGAGATCGCGGCCGGATGACGCTTTACGTCCCATCTACGCCGAACATGCTTGGCCGATCTGCGCTCGAATTCAGCCAGCTGCTCGAACAAGACGCAAGCTACGTCAACCCGGCGTACATCCCCCAGGAGGAGGAGACGCTTCCACAGCGGCAGCACGCGGGCTTGTGGCTGTACCAGATGGCCGTAAACGAGGAGGTCCAGGCCTTCATGATTGCGGCCACAGACCAGGGGTCGCAGGCATCTGTGGCCACCACGGACGCAACGCCAACGAACATCGTGCAGATCTCCGTGGCCGATGGCGAATGCGTGGAGATCAACGCATCCATCGACGGGAAGCAGACTGCGGGCGGCGTCTCGCACGCGTTCCAGCGTCTCTGGATCAAAGCCGTCCGAGTCGACGCAGGCGCAGGGCTCGAAGTGGTGCAGACCGTCGACGACACAGGCCCGAGCTACGATTCAAATGGGCTGTCCACTGTGAGCTACCGGATCGTTCCAAATGCGGGGAACAATTCGCTTGATATCGAGGCCACGGGCGAGGCTGCGACGAACATCACCCACACAGTGATCTACACGCTGAGGCGGTTCTAATGCCACACGGAAAAGTAGGATCGCACGCTTGGTGGGCCTCGGATGGGACGTCCAGGGACGCAATCGGCACAAATCACGGGCTGCTGGTAAACGACACGGCCACGCTCTCGGACGGGACGCGGCATATCTGCGCAACGGTTCCAGGTGCGACCACGTCTACATGGGCTGCGCTCGCATCGTCGGAGTCGCTTGCTGTGACGCTTGCTGCTGGCAACGTGACTGGCGGAAACGACATCGTTATCAGCTCAGGTGACGAGCTGCGCGGTGTAGACGCGACCGACGCGACCATAACCGGGCTGACCACTCGCGGCGGGGACTACACAGGAACAGGCTCGGACAACGCGGGCGACATGGTGGTTCAGGGCGGGGATTCTTCCAGTCCGAGCGGGGGAAGCACTGGCGGACTGCTCGCCATGCGAGGTGGAAGCTCGTCAGGCGGTCTCGCGCGTGGTTTCCAGATCGGGGGAAGCATCGGAAACACTACGGAACTGTCCTGGGTTCGTGGTGTTGATGCAAACAGTGGCAATGGAGCGGGTGACATTGAGGTGGCGGGGGGAACTGCTACCGCCGGTGGAGCCTGTGGCGTTGTCACAATTCATGGTGGTGAGCCCTCTACATCTGACGCAAATAATCGTCCTGGAGGGGCCGTCACTATCCACGGCGGTGATGGTGGTGGAGGGGGGCTTGCGGGCACTCATTTTGGCGGAACCACTACAGTTCGCGGCGGCCATGGAGAGTTTTTGGGCGGCGGTGGACACCTGGTTCTCGCCGCTGGCGATGCCGGTAGCGAGTCGAATGTGCCGGGAGGGTACATCGCAGTAACTGGTGGTGCATCCACGGGGAATACAAAAGGCGGTGACATCACATTGACCCCCGGCGCATCATCCGGGAGCGGGCGAGCAGGTATCACGTTCATTGTTCCGGCTACCAGCGGGAGTGGCCCTGCAGGAACAATGGTCATCGGATCTGCAACCGAACCGCCGGTTACTGGAAACGCTCTGAACATCACCGGTGTCGGCGGGCGAATTGGGGGGTACGACGTAGCGACCAACCTCACGCCGAAGCACGTTCGCTTGGGTGTTGTTCACTACACGAACGCCAGCGGCATGGCTTCAGTGATCTCTGGGGACACTGAAAACGGGGGAAACGTCGTGAAGATCGGCGGTGGTGATGGGAGTTGGAACGCAGCAACGTCTATCGAATTCTATACAGCGGCGAACAGTACGACGACGGCCGGAACGGCCGCGGGATCGATCAATAGCAGTCAGGACTGGACCATTGGGGAAGATGGTGGAGGTGCGGCGCACGTCGTCCATGGCGTTAGCGGCATGTTCCGCTCTGAAAGCACGGACACGGCCAATAAGTCGTTTTCGTTCGTCACGACGCCGTACAACACATCCGAAGGCAACATTCGATTCCTGTCGACGTCGACCACGAATGGCGCAAATACGATGACCATTGGAGGCGGCTCAAGCGTGGATGGCATGACCGCAATCCAGTTCTGGACGTCCTCTGCTGTCGACACGAACGCCACGCAGCGCGGAGTCATCACGACCGCTGGTCTGCTGGACTGGGTTGGCGATGTCCGCGGTCGGACCTTTTTCGCGGACGGTGACGAGGGAACCGGCATCGCAAGTACTGTGGCCATGACCAACGTGGATGACACCGACGTCGCTGGCTCTGCGCTTGCGATGACCAACAACACTGGTGACGGTCTGGCTCACGCCGGTTTCTTGAAATTCTACATGGGGACAACTGCAATCAAGGTCCCCTATTTCACATGATGGAACACACGAAGGAGCAACAAAGATGAAGAAGACCACAGACGTACGATCGATAGACCTGGACATTGTCCCGACGAACCGGTCCGGCAAACCCCTGCTTGAGGGCCGCAAACTGTCCGCCTATCTTGTGGACGCGCTGGACCAGGCGTGCGAGCAGACGCCGTCCGGCGGTGCAGCGGCATCTTCCCCTCAGGATCTCCGCATGCGCACAAAATTGGCCGACCAGATCGCGCCTGGGGGCACGCTCCTGCTGACGGCTGATCAAGCCGGGCTCGCTGAGCGCTGTGTTGCGCTGCACTTCATGCCGGCGATTGCGTCCAGGCTGCTCGCTGCCATCGACGCGGAGGAAGCTGTCGGGGCCGTCGAGGAGGCCGCCGAGTGATCCGGGCTCTCCCACTGCTAGCGTTGTGCGCGTGCGCCCCTGTGGGCGTGTACGGGCCGGGGTTCGAGGCCGGGATCGATGCTGCTATCGACGCGGGGCTGCCCGTCGAGATCTCGGAGGATCCAAGCGCGCCGATCGTGGTCCGGGAGCGTCCCGGACTCAAAGGGATGTCCGGGCATGCATACGATGATCGTGGATGTAGGAGGACAGTCCACGTCAAAAAACTTGACTACCCGCCCAACGTAATCGCCCACGAGATCGGCCACGCGTTGGGCCTCGACCACGATGGCGAGGATCGAAATCTCATGAGGCCCATCATAGGCCCCGAGGACAACGAGCTGACCAGCGAACAGCGAGAGGAGGCCCGCCGCACGCGCGATCTGTTGGAGATCTGCAGAGTCGCCCGCGAAGAGTCCGCTCGATCAAGTGTCGCACCCGCCCCCACGGGGAACCTGGTACCTCCTTCTACTGGGCCCGGGCGTGCGTTCCATCGGATTGCTACAGCACACGGGGGCGGTGCTGCGACGCTACGGAGGCGCCCATGAGACGGCTAGCACTCGTTGCGATTGAACTGCTCCAATGGGTAGGCCGGTGGGTCTTGCGTAGGCTTGGGCAATGGGGCCGGCGCAAAGTGATCCATTGGATGGAGGGGAAGATCGAACTGTTCGGCGAGAAGATGAGCAGGCACGAGAAGGCGGGCCACATGCTCCGTGCGGACTGGTTCGAGGGCCGCATTGCGCGGTGGACTGCTGCCCTGCGATGGGTTCGCAGGCACTTCGTCCGGCTCACACGAAGGATGGGCCGGCGGCTGTACAGGGAGATTGAGAACCGCGTCGAGGACCAGGTCCCCTGCGAAACCTTCGCTAAATGGTGCATGGACAAGCCGAGGGGGAGATGAATGGATCTTTCGGAGCTTCTCATCCAAATAGCCGCGGGTTTTATCTCGCTCTATTTCGGAGGCAGCGCCGCGATGAAGGTCTCGGATCGCGTCAAAGCTGGAAGGGCCCTTCATGAGCCGCCGCCAACACCGCCCCAACTCTCAGCGAGCAGCCCGGGCACCACGGGACCGATCGCGATCGACTCAAGGCTTGATGACAAGATTCACGACGGACTCAGGCAAGTCGAGGACCTTCACGAATGGCTCCAACTGAAAGACCCAGAGGGACGATACAGATGGGATACAACAGCAGCACGATCAGGGATCCAAGAGCTAAGATCGGAGAGCAACTCGCTTCTCCTAGGGCAGGCGAGTCTATCGCAGGCGCTACAAGAAGCGCGATCCGAATTGCGCAAATTGCGGGACGAAGTGATAAGGGACGGGAAGTGATAATAGGGATCGTGGTTATGGCAATCTGGATCCTTGCCGTCATAGGACGTTGGTAATGATCAGCATCGATCTCAGCAACACGGTTCGGCGTTTCGCAAAGGACTACACCGTGCGCACGCGCGCAGCGGCATCGTTTGTGAATGGAGAACTGGTGCCGGGCGCTGAGACAAGTCGGACGACCAAGCTGCTGATCTACCCCATGACCGGCCGAGAGCTGATGCGTTTACCTGAAAATGAGCGCCAGCAATCCAAGGTCACGATCTTCTCTGCCGAGACGTTCCACTCCGGAGATCGATCCGACCAAGTCCCCGCCGAGATCATCGAATACGGCGGAGACGACTACGAGATCGACAAACGAGAAGCGTGGACTGACCAGGGCAAGTACTGGCAGGGCTCTGCCACGCTGAAAGGCCGCGGATGACCGCGGAGGTCTTGGATTGGGGGACGGCTGGCAATGCCATGCGCGACTATGTGGTCGCAGCGCTGGCGGTGCCGGATGCGAATGTGATCTGGGCGGATCAGACCGGGGCTCCGCAGCCTTCCTATCCCTACGCAAAACTCAAGATATTCGGGATCCGGAATCTCGGCAACATCGAACACCGACACGACGAACAGATCATGCTGGACACGATCACGGTCGTGAACGCGTCTGCACAGACCTACACGGTCATCATGGACGGCGTGAGCTATCCTTACGCGGCTGGTGGCGGGGACTCTCTGACGGACATCAGAGACGCGCTGCAGGCTCTCGTAGACGCAGGGGAATCGGACGTCACGGTCGCGGCATCTGGGGCAGCGGCGTTCACGGTGGCTGGATCAAGCGCCCGTATGGCGTTTCACATCACCACGACACCGGTCGCAGACATCACGCGCGTGTCCACCACTGACGGGATCAGCGCGCGATTGTACTGGGCTTCGGAGGCCACGTTATCCGTGGATGTGAGATCGGATCAAACGGTCCCACGACTTGGCTCTCGTACGCTTGCGGAACGGCTCCCCTTCGGTGCCGCGCAGCAGTCGAATCGGAAGCTTTTCAAAGACGCAGATATCGCTTTTTACCGGGTCGCTGGGATGACAGACCTCACCGGCCTTGTGAGCGCAGACATGGAATCCCGGACAGTCGCTGATCTGATCTTCGGCTTAGGGCCACAGGTCGCTGAAGACCTGAACTGGATCAACACACTCACAACCACTCCAACATGGACGTAGGGCTATGCCGCTTTCAGATCTGATCACCACATCCATCACGCTCGACACCGTCCGAACTGCACGGGCTGGCTTCGGGATCCCCCTTATCCTGGTTGCTCAAGGCGAGGCTCCTGCGGGGTTTACGAACCCCACCACGTACGTGGGGAACGATATCCCCGGCGACATGGTCAACGACGGCTGGACCACGTCAGATCGCGCCCATGTCATGGCGACCGCGATGGTGACGCAAGAGCCGCGGCCACGGTCGGTTGTGGTCTACGAACGCGCGACGCCAACGGCGGGGGTATGGCAAGTTGACGTCGATGCGGCAGCAGACGACGGCGACTATACGATCACGATCGACGGCGTGGACTTCACGCACGCGGCTAGCAGCGAGACAGCCACGGAAATCAAAGATGCTTTGGTCCTTTTGATCCCCGGTGCATCCGGGCTGGACATCACAGCGGCAACCGTAGACACGGATTCGCTCTCGCTGACCGCAGACAACGCCGGTCAGACGTTCACGATCACCGTCACAAATGCGAATAGCAACCTGACCCTCTCGGTCACCACGCCAAGCGTTGGCGCTGACTCGGACTTGGTCGCGCTTCAGGACATCGACGATTCCTGGTACTGCATTCTGGAAACGACTCGGCTGGATTACAATATCAAGACGATCGCGACCTACGCAGAGACGCGGACCAAGATCTTTATCGCGCAATCAAGCGACGCGGACGTCCTGACAAGCGCGACGGATGACGTCTTGAGTATTTTGCAGGATCTCCAGAGGCTGCGGACGGGGTTCGTGTACCACGACAGCGACGCGGAAGCTCGCGACACGTCTTGGGCGGGGAAGATGTTGCCGCAGGATCCTGGCTCCGCAACGTGGGCGTGGCAGGTTGTGAGCGGCGTACCGGTACCAGACCCGGCCCTGACGTCTGCGCAGATCGCCAATATCAAGGCCAAGAACGGGAACTGGTGTGAGGACATTGCGGGCCGATCAACTGTGCTCAACGGGCGCACGCCAGGAGCGAACTTCTTGGATATCGTTCGGGGTCGGGACTGGATTGTCGTCAACCTGAATCTTGACATCGCGGAGGCACTGCAGTCGGCCGACAAGATCCCGATGACCCAGGAAGGGATCGAGATTCTCAGGGGGATCGTGGAGGCTCGCCTTCTGCTGGCCGCTGGCCAGGGGATCGTGACCCGTGAATCCATCGTGGTCGACGAGCTTCTGATTGACGACGACGGCTCAGGGGCGCCATTCGTGAGCGACACGGTCAAAGCCAACCGCGGTCCGCTCCCGATCACATTCCGCGCGACAGTGCAGGGGGCCGTACACGAGGTTGCCATTTCGGGGACCCTCAGCATCTAAGGACATCGAGACATGCCAAGCACAAACATCGCAACGATCGACCCACAGCAGATCTTCATACAGCTGGGCACCAAGCGAATCACCGGGTTTGCGAGCGGCCAGTACTTCAGCGCCGTGAAGCGAAACGATGATTCCGTGTACGAGGAGGGTTCAGATGGGGAAGGGTTGCGCGTGCGGATCCCATCCAACGCCTGGGATCTGACAATCACGCTTATGCAATCGTCCCGCTCAAACGACATGCTGTGGGAACGCTACCTGCTGGACCTAAACGCACCCGGCGGGCTCGTGCTTCCGTTCAAGGTCACACACCAGGGCACGCAGCTCGTGTCTGCCAAGACGTGGATCACGAAGCCAACAGACTTCACGCTCTCCAATGGGGTCGAGACCCGCGTGTGGCCACTGCTGGCCACGTTTTTGGTGGGGACTGTCCAAGGCATATCTTCCTAACCCACAGCCCGCATGTCTGAAGGAGACACATGGCACGAAGCAATACCACAACGAAAATCGACGGAATAACGTACAAGATCCGCCAAGTGGGCGGCCTGGATGGCCTGCGGGTGAAAGCACAGGCGCTGAGAACACTCGGGGGGCCGCTTGCGTCCGTGTTCGCACAGGGGGGCTCGGTCGCGTCGTTCCTAGACGCAGATCTTGACGACGAGGCAGAGCGCGGAGGTGTCACCGCGGCCATTCGGGAGGCTGCGGCATCGGTGGATCCGGATGGCCTCGTGACCCTTATGAGGCTCATGTGCTTCGGCAATGTGTCCGCCAAGGACAGTGATGGCGACTGGCTCGACGTCGACGACGCGGAGAGCTACGCGGAAGTGGTCTCCAGGTCGTCCAACCCGATGCACGATGTGAACCTCTTAGCCCAACTGCTCATGGCCAACCTCCTCCCTACATCAGCCGGCGACCGTACGAACCAACAGGAGGAATCGCCGGCGGCAGATCTCCAGTAAAGCCTCCCCCGAACCTCACTGAACCCGCAAATCTCATGCCTGCATTTCGTCTCATAGCTGAGGGCCGCGCCACGCTCCGCGAGCTGGAGGACTATTACTCCATTGAGGACATCGCAGACATGAATGACGTGATGGATATGATGGCGCTCCAGCAAGATCAAAGCCGGAGGGGCGGGTAGTGCCCAAGGTTCGCGATCTATTCGTTGAGGTTGGCTTCTCCGTCAAAGGAGCCAAGGCCGCAGAGGCTGCGATCGGCAAAACGCGCAAGAGTCTCGGCAATTTGGCCAAGCAGGCCGCCGCCGCCGCGGTTGCGATCGGGTCTGCGTTTTTAGGCTTCGGAACGTTGGCGGTGAAGACCGCGGGTGCGTTTGAGAGCCTGAAGGCATCGCTCAAAACGGTCACCGGATCCGCCGAGGCTGCGAATGCTGCGTTTGCACAGATCAAGTCGTTTGCAAGTACGACCCCATTCGATCTCCAGCAGGTCACGCAGGCGTTTATCAAGCTGAAGGCCTTGGGGCTGGATCCCTCGGAGGAGAACCTTCGATCGTTTGGCAATACCGCATCCGCGATGGGGAAGAGCCTCAACGACGTCACCGAGGCGGTGGCGGACGCATCAACCGGCGAGTTCGAGCGCTTGAAAGAGTTCGGAATCAAGGCGGCATCGCAAGGCGATCAGGTCGCGCTTACGTTCCAGGGCATTACTACGACGGTCGGGAAAAACTCGAAGGAGATCACGGCATTCCTCCGCGAGATCGGCGAGGAGAACTTCGCCGGCGCGATGGAAGAGCAAATGGGCACCCTTCGGGGGATCATGTCCAACCTCGGGGACAACTTCGATCAGTTTCTTGTGAAGGTGGCGGAGTCCGGACCGCTCGATGAGTTCAAGGCGCTCGCGTCTGAGATCCGGGATGTCCTGGGCGGTGATGACGGTTTGGCCAAGGCGCTCGGCAAGACACTCGCTGACGCGATCAAGACAGTCCGAAAGAACCTCCCGCAGATCATTGATGGATTCAAGTCGTTCGTGAATGGCACGATTGCGCTGGTGTCTGCGGCGGTCAAGCTTGTCGATATCATTGGCGGTCCGGGCGGTCTCATTGGCGTGCTGATCTCATTGAAAGGCGTGTCTATTGCTACATCGCTGGCGATGTCCGGGATGGGCGTCGCGGGCGGCGCGATCGGAGCTGCCTTGGTGGCCGCTGGTCTTATCGTCGTGCACTTTGAAAAGAAGGTCGCCGCGCTAAGGGCGACAACACGCGGCCTCACAGAAGACCTAGCCGGCGCGCGTCTACAAAGTGGTGAGCATCTAAAAACGCTTACATCTGACGAGCTGCTAAATCTAAAAGAACGCATGAAGCGTGCGTCTCCGGAAACGCGCGCGCAGATCGAGGCCGAGATCAACAGGCGCGAAGATTTATCCGGCGGCGGCAAGGAGGAGCAGGAGCGCGTTCGCACTCGCAACGAAGTCGCCGCGAGAGGATTCGAGCTCGCGCGTGCGAGGGCAGCTGAGGATCCGCAGATGCGAAGGTTCCGCCGCGAAGCTGCTCGGCGTGGGAGAAAGGTGGGGAGCACGGATGCAGCTGTAGCGGCCGCTGAAGCAGCGTTCGCGGCCACGATCGAGAAAGGTGGAAATATAAAGGCGGCAAGAAAGGCCGGATTCGCCAAGCTTCGTGGCCTTTCCGGTCTGGGCGCACCGAAAGAAGAAGAGCAAAAAGAGAAAACTTTCGGCGAGCTGATCGGCCTTGGCACCACCGGGACCAAGCTGGGCGCGTTCAATAGCCGCGCCGAAAACCCCGTGCTCGGCACGACGATCAACCGTTTCGACTTCTCGCCGACGATTACGAACAAGTTCAACGTGACGCAACAGCCTGGAGAATCGGGAACTGACTTCAGCGAAGGCGTGCGCAAGATCGTCAAGGACGAAAACGACAAGCTCGCACGACAAGCGTTCCAGCACTTCAGCGGGGCCCCAGCGTAATGGCAATCGCTGACATATTCATCGATAAGCGACCGAAGGTGGGGCTACTGACCATGGATGCATCTCTGAAC